>NZ_QULF01000003.1:130586-409595 GCF_003481465.1 Clostridium sp. OM05-9 | reverse complement strand
CATCAGCGACAACTTCTATATGTTATCACATTCAGTGTTCTTTGTCAACAACTTTTTTAATTTCTTTTTTGATGTTCTGCATGCTTTCCAGATGAGAATCATCATGAAATTATTTGTCGTTGTTTGTTGCTGTCTCGAACAGCAACTCCGATATATTAACACATATCGTTAATGTTTGTCAACAACTTTTTCAATTATTTTCAATCTTTTTTTGTTGCTCAAGCTGTTCTCGCGACCAGCAAGTGATACTATACTAAATCTTTTCCAAGATGTCAACTATTATTTTCAAAAAAATGTCTTTTTTGTAAAGCCATGCCAAAAGCGGACTTTCATCGATCATCTGTATGACCTGATATGCCCAGCTAAATGTTGACAACAGCGTCACAATCCCCATAAAGATCCAGACAATCAGGATTCCCTGTCCGGCACCAAATATTGCACCTCCGGCTTTGTTAATGCTTTTTACGATTGGTATATAGTTTGCAACATCAAGCACCATAATCAATATATGAAGAAGAAGCAACAGCACCAGGAGTGTAAGCACATAGGAAATTCCCCGCATTACCATCGCTGTTAAAGACTTTGCAATATAACTGCATACATTATCCACCCCACTCTCCAGGAACGTTTCTCCGTTGCAGTTTGCAATCAGCCAGCCTTTCACATTATCCGGAAGGTCCAGATTTTCTATCGTATCAATCTCTTCATTTCTTGTTGCCGTCTTTGTTTCTTCCGGCAGTTCAAATTTTTCTATGATTTTCTGTTCTATGACATCATCCAGAACGGTATACTGACACAACAGTTTATTCACGCCAGGATATAATATAGCAGTAAGAAGAACTGCCAGCACAATTCCTATCGCGCTGGCAGCACTTTTAAAAAAGCCTTTTCTATATCCACGAAATACCAGTAGCAAAATAAATGCCAGAATTCCGAGAACTAACAGATTCATTTTTTCTCCTTTTCGTTCTTTAACTTTAATTTGATCACCTGGGTTTCATTTTCAAATATCGCAATATACTCCAGCTTATTTTTGGATGGCACAATATTGATCAGATTCTTATTAAAGGTCGTTGCAAACTTTCTTGCTCCATTCAGATAATAAATACTGCAGTCGAATTCCCCCGAAATGATAAGTTCATCATCTGTTGCATATATATTGGAAAATGAATTGTTATAATCCGTTTCTGCTGTCAGCTTACCACTCATATCATAGATATAGATATGGTATCTGTTGTCACTATCTTCGTTATCTGCCGTGATATAACCCAGATATTTTGTATTTGCAAATACACCAAGCATCTCACGGTTCTCCAGATTGATCTCCGCTTTTTCACTTGGTTTTTCAGACATGGCGTATACAACGATCTTATTATCACCAAAACAGACAACTGTGTCATTGTCTACAAAATCTATGTATGGAAATATGGTGTCATCAAAGGTAAAGCCACCCATCAGACGATCCGCATTCTCATTCTGTCCCACAGATCCGAAATTATAGGCTGCAAGATAATCCGGCACAGAAGTCCCGTCTACCTTCACATAACTGGTAAATAACTTGGCTCCGTCATCTGATATTGCAATATCCAGCGGATACCCACTGTTCTCGATCGATGTCTTCATCTCATATATACTCTTGCTGTCTTTATCGTAAGCATTGATATAATTTTCTTTTTCTCCCGACAGGATCACTACATAAACGCCCTGTGCTGCCACGTCGATATTGGTAATATCATAGTTCAGTGTCTGGTTACTGACCTTACCGGATTTATTAAATACATACACATCTCTGCCATTCAGATCTGCAACTGCAGCATAGTCTCCATTTACAACTACCTGCGGCATCTTCATGGAATAGCTGCAGTCCCAGACAGTATTACCACTCTGATCAATATAGGATACTCCATCTTTTGTTACCTTCAGGACATTATCACTGAACAATACATAATTGGCTATATTATCTCCGGATGTCTCGGTAGATGTCACCACGTCATATGCTCTATATTCTCTTGTGCTGATGTATCTGCGCACGGATACGATCGTTACCGCTGCAATTAATATCACAAGTAAAAGGATCAGCAGCTTTAATCTTCCTGACATTCCTGGTGTTACTTCTATTATGTTGCTGTCTGTATCCTGTGTCCTGTCCTGTTTTTCAAAACGACGTTTCCCAAAAGCAGGTTTTCTTTTTTTATTCAGTTCTTCAGTTGTTTCTTTTGTCATACTATACCTCTATATTATCTGCAATTTTAAATAAGAGTTTTTCTTTTCACATGTGGACAGTATATCATTTTTAGTTTACAGATGGAATAGCTATTTTTTCCCCCGGATAGATTGTATCTCCTTCTTTAATTCCATTTGCATTCATCAGGGCATCCACATATTCCGGAGACTTGTACATCTTGACCGAAATACTCATCAATGTATCTCCTTCTTTAATCGTATAATACTGCAGAATTCCCTCTGCCATTGTCTCCTGGGTATTTTCCTGAGTATTGTCCTGTGAAGTTGTCTGTTCCGTTGTTATCAGACTCTCTGTATCCGGTTGATCTACCTGCGTTTTGTTCTGTGCCCCATTTGATCCTGTTACTCCTGCCTTATCTGTGCCGACAGACTCTGTCTGCGTTTCCGTAACAGCCGATGTTCCGGCAGTCGTACTGTCTATATCTTTTGTATATATTGTCTGTTCTGTATTGCTGTTTGAAAATACCTGTACCCCGGAATCTCCATTTTCCAGTTCCATTTTTCGGATCGTAGATTCGATGTTCTTCATTTTATCATAGTTTCCGGATACAACAACTCCCATGGATAGTACAAATAAAGCTGCAAAAGAGGCTACTGCATACCGGACATAGGTGCGGTTCTTCTTTGGTTTTTCAGGTGTGTCACCGCGCATGGCGCGGAAATTCTTTACAAGCTCCGCATCCTTCCGTACTGCTGCGTTCTGCTTGTCCTCACAGGACATATTCTTACGGCTGATAATGTAGCTCTGCATTGCTTCATTTCTGACATAATAAATATAGTATCCACGTTGCCGCATCAGCCGGTTCTTCTCACATACATAAAAGGCATCATCACATTCCAGAGAATCCATAACAAACAGTACCTTATCTCTTCCCCGAAAATTTTCCAGATGAAGTCTGGTAATCTTGTCATTGATTTCTGTTGAAAATCCCATCCTGGATAAAAACCATCCCACAACTGACAGATTTTCAAAATATTTATTGATATCCGCATAGAGCTTGCTCCAGATATGATCATCAAATTTAATCTGTTCTACATCAAACTCCAGATTCTGTGCTTCTACCGCTCCACTGATGAACAAGGTCTCTGTATCCCCGTCTTTAAAATATTCTCCAAGCAGGATCGCACCGCGGGAGGTTGTATTTCCCGGCTCTGCAATCTTGCGAAGAAATGTCATTACATAATCTTCTATGTATATCTTCTTTTTATCCGGGGCATTTCCTATCTGTCTGATATTCTTTGGCATTCTGTAGTGACCATCATTTTTTGCATTTTTTTCTGCTGTCGCCTTGTCATATACAATCTCTATCATGATAACACTCCCCATTCTTTTATTTACTTTCGTTCTATCGAAAGTTCTCTATTTTGAGATTAATTCTGATAATAGCATTCCAGATAGCCTGTACTTATCAAATTTTGTCAACAGATCCTGCAATCCATATTTTTTCTTTTTTATTATTTCGACATTTTATTTTTCAGCTTTGTGTAAACTTTATCAATCCTGGTAATACTTTATAGTAAGATACATTTTCTGGAAGGTGTTTATGAATATCAGCAAAAAACAAACGAAACGAAAAACTGAATATTTTGATCCCAGCCGTAGCCATACCTGTAAAGCACTTGGGGATAAGATCATAGAAATGATATATGAAATGGATGGTGCTTCCAAGGATATCATCGTTATCTGCATCGGCACAGACCGCGCAACCGGAGATGCCCTTGGTCCTCTGGTCGGTGATTATATCCTGGCTCACAACACAACCTATCAGGTTGCAGGCACGCTGCAATACCCTGTCCATGCTTTAAATATCAAGGATACCATCGAACACATTTATGCGGACTTTGACAATCCTTTTGTGATTGCTGTCGATGCCTCTCTTGGCATGTCAAAGGACATGGGACTGGTCACGCTCACCAACTCCCACCTTTTTCCCGGAAAAGGCGTAAATAAAAAACTTCCGGCAATAGGCGATATGTCCATTACCGGAATTGTGAATCTGTCTGGTCATACCGGAGCAAATCTTCTCCAGAATACCAGATTATATACAGTTAAACAAATGGCAGAATACATCGGAAAGGCTTTGATCTATGCCGATCATCATCTGTCATCTCCCTTATAAACTTTGATAGCCTCAGATACTGTACTTGCTGATCCTTCTTCCATAATTGAGATCAGATCAGATAATTTCTCTTCTGTACAAAAATCCTTTCCGAGATATGTTTCATATTTGTTCGTGATCATAAGCTCGTATTCAGATATCTTCTTCTGCGTATCACCGAAATCATTTTCCAGTGTATCACGTTCGGATTTCAACCGGTCCAGTTTCTCTTTTCTGCGTCCGGTAATCTCATCCGTAATCAACTGCTTGGTTTCTTTCTCGAATGTACGAAGCGCATCCAGTTTTTCATCACTGATCACTCCACCTGCATCCTCTAATTCCTGAATCTTTTTATCATATTTACCCAATCTGTAAATACTCTCATCCTTATCCTTTGCAATTGAATTCTTGATTGCTTTTACAGCCTTCTCATTGGCTATGATCTTATCGCGGGTTCTTCTTCCCTCCCGGATCAAATCCCTATGTTTCACCTTTGTCAGGTTAAATACAATAAAATAAATAATAAACTCAGCAATTATGATCAATGCTGCAATCAACACGCACATTGCAGTATGACTTCCTGTCTTAAACTTTGTATTCATCAAAACCGCTATCACTGCTGCAGGAATTCCTCCACATGCAACCAAAAGAATTACAAACAGCTCCAGAAATTCGCTCATGCCTTTTGGGGAAAACAGACAATAATACATCTTCGTATTACAAAACGGCGGAACATGGTTCTTTTTGAATAAGGTCTTGATAGTCGCATTCAGCTGACGATTCTCCTCCCGGATATCTGCCGTCTCCTTATTGATCCTATCTTCCATTCTCTGGCTTTTCTTTTTATCCTTCTTCGTCTGCACTTGACGGATCTTGGAATTATTTACATCGATCTGTCTGTCATAGCTTGCAGCGATCTGTTCTTTTCTTTTCTTTAACGTGGCACTGATCTCATCGCCGGTCGCCCGTTCTTCCCGGACGATTGCCCGTTTATTCTTCTTCTGGAGCAGTTTGATCTCCTCCAGCTTATCTTTTAAATCTTCTAATTCGGAGATTGTATCACGTGCTTCAATCAGGTATTCCTGATCTTCATCATATACGTTATCCGCAGCCATAGTTTTCCTCCTGTCTGTAAATGTACACGCACAAGCCTGCACTATATTTATTTTAACAAATAACCCCTTATTAAACAACCAGAAGTTTTTTCTCTGGTTTCTCTGTAATCTGTCACACTTTTTTCAAACAAAATTAAGAGAATGTAAATTGCAAACCGTGTCCACTTCTTCTATAATAGAAAAAACAACTACCGGTACAACAAAAACAATACCGGCAGATATGACTTTTAAACAGCATATATTTTACATAAAGGAGGATTTAACCTGACCTATGAATATTTTATTTTTTCTGACTCCCAAGAGCGAGGTTGCATTTATAGAAAATACATTTACTTTAAGACAGATTCTTGAAAAGATGGAGATCCATCGATATTCAGCAATCCCGATTCTGTCGGGTAACGGCGAATATGTCGGAACAATCACCGAGGGTGATATTCTCTGGTTCTGCAAGAAAGCCGGATTAAACCATCTGTCCGAATCTGAAGATATCCATCTGTCCGACATTCCGAAAAAATTCGAATATGCCTCCGTATCAATCAACTCAAACATGGAAGATCTGATTGCCCGTGCAATGGCACAGAACTTTGTTCCGGTAGTCGACGACCACAACAAGTTCATCGGTATCGTAACCCGAAAAGATATTATCGGCTACTGCTATAAAAAGCTGAGCCAGACTTCATAGTCTTTTTTCAAAAAAATTAAAAAGCCATCCAACCGATACTATTATTATACCGGCTGAATGGCTTTTTATTTATTATAACACGCCTGTTCTGTTGATTGCTGAGATTAAGGCATATACAGATGCATCAATAATATCATCCTTAATGCCTGCACCCCAGGTAACTATTCCATCTTTTCCTTCCAGACCTACATAAGCGACTGCCTGTGAGTTAGAGCCAACCTGTAATGCATGCTCCTCATAGCAGATGATCTTGAAGTCAATGTCAAAATGCTTTTTAATTGCATTGCTGACAGCATCCAGACGTCCATTTCCTTTACCATGATATACTTTCTTCTCACCATATTTCATGATCGTGATCTCCGTTGAGATTCCATCGCCCTGCACAAAATGGCATTCTAACATCTGAACCGGACCTTCGATATTGACATATGTACGCTGGAAAATATCCAGTACTTCTGCAGCGGATAATTCTTTATGTGCCTTATCGGATACATCTTTAACTGTGTATCCAAGGTCTTCACGGAATTTGGCCGGAAGATCAAAGCCATACTTGGACTGAAGAATATAACCGATTCCACCCTTTCCTGACTGACTGTTGATACGGATAACATCTCCGTCGTACTTTCTTCCGATGTCTTCCGGATTCAGAGGCAGGTATGGTACTGTCCACATGCCGTCTCCCTGATCTTCTCTGTACTTCATACCCTTTGCGATCGCATCCTGATGAGATCCTGAGAATGCTGCAAAGACTAATTTACCTGTATATGGAGAACGCTCGTATACATGCATATTTGTCACGCGCTCATATAATTCTGTCAGCTTTGGAATGTCGGACAGATCCAGTTCAGGATCTACTCCATGTGTAAACATGTTCATCGCAAGTGTGATGATATCTACATTACCGGTTCTTTCACCATTTCCAAATAAAGTTCCCTCGATTCTGTCTGCACCTGCAAGAATACCAAGCTCCGCATCTGCTACGCCACAGCCACGGTCATTGTGCGGATGTAAGGACAGGATAACATTTTCTCTGTCAATCAGATGTTCGCTCATGTACTCGATCTGACTTGCATATACATGTGGCAGTGACATCTCTACGGTTGCAGGAAGGTTGATGATAACCTTACGATCCGGGGTAGGCTTCCATTCTTTAATAACTGCATTACATACTTCCAGTGCATAATCGATCTCTGTTCCGGTAAAGCTCTCCGGTGAATATTCAAATGGATAGTTCACTCCATGTTCTTCTGCCATCTGATTCAACAGTTTTGCTCCATCGACAGCAAGCTGTAAAATCTCTTCTTGGGATTTCTTAAATACCTGTGTTCTCTGTGCATAAGATGTTGAATTATACAGGTGAACGATTGCATTCTTTGCGCCGTCAATTGCTTCAAATGTCTTCTTAATAATATGTGGTCTTGCCTGTGTCAGTACCTGAATGGTTACATCATCCGGTATCATATCCTTCTCGATCAGGGTACGGCAGAACTCATATTCTGTTTCTGATGCTGCAGGGAAACCGATCTCGATCTCTTTGAAACCGATTCGTACAAGTTCCTTGAAGAACTCCAGTTTCTCATCCAGATTCATCGGAACGATCAGTGCCTGATTTCCATCTCTTAAATCTACACTACACCAGATCGGTGCCTTATCAACGTATTCCTTTTCTACCCATTTTGTAGACTTTTCCGGCGGCATATAGTAGCCTCTTTTGTAATGCTCAAAATTCTTCATGTTTAACCTCCTGTTTCTGTTTTCTGTATAAGCTCCTGTAACGGCTTTTGTTCTCCGATTCATATATTACATAAAATATGGCAATAAAAAAACCTACATCTCATCACCTATAGAGACGTAAGTTATACGCGGTACCACTCTATTTCATACATGTTGTATGCTCTCGTTACAGATACAGATAGAATCTCTTATATCCTCCTGCTATAATGGTCAGGTTCCATCCCATCCTACTTCCTTTCAGCGGGCTACTCTGAGGCGAGTTCAAATCTGTTCCACTGTTGTCTCACACCAACCGGCAACTCTCTGAATGCTTCATAGATTCTACTATTCCTCTTCATCGTATTATCTGTATCGACTTTAACACAGTGTCTCGCTGTCTGTCAACCCCATTTTTACAGAAAAACTCCGTCATGAAAAGATCTGCAAAAAATATGCACGCGGCAACTGTTCTTCCTGTATCCGCGTGCATAGGATTGTCATTCCTACCATACAATATGACGTTTGTTCTTCAAGAGACAACCGCCTGATGCGATCATCAATATACCGGATGCAAGTCCAAGCACCAGAACCACTACGCCTAATGCAATATTTATTGCGCCTGAAGTTTTCATTGTCTTATATGCTTTCTCCATTTTCAGCACCCCTTCTGCAAAAATTTCATTTGAAAAGATGATACCACAAAGTCTCTCACCTGACAATGTTTCAGAGTAAAATTACACCTTAAAATTTACATTAAATATTCTTTATGTTACACTATTTTTAAAAATGAACACATATGATACTCTTTTTATTTTCAGAATGCAGAATGTCGTCTCGAAATGAAAAACGTATCCTATACACTATAGATAAGGAGTCTGAATTATGCCAGCTATTTCAAATGACTGGGCTCCGGAACTGAAGCCCGAATATAAAAAAGAATATTATAAAGAACTGTTTAATTTTGTCGGACATGAATATGCCACAAGAGAGATCTTTCCTCCTGCCGATGATATATTCAATGCGTTCCATCTGACACCATTATCAAAGGTCAAATGTGTTATCATCGGTCAGGATCCTTACCACAACGTAGGGCAGGCGCATGGTCTGAGTTTCAGCGTAAAGCCGGGTGTCGACATCCCGCCTTCTCTTGCTAATATCTATCAGGAGCTTCACGATGACCTTGGCTGCTATATACCCAATAATGGTTATCTTGTCAAATGGGCAGAGCAGGGTGTCCTGATGTTAAATGCTGTTCTGACCGTCCGGGCGCATCAGGCAAATTCCCATCAGGGACATGGCTGGGAACAATTTACAGACGCCTGTATGGAGATCTTAAACCGCCAGGATCGTCCGATCGTATTCATCTTATGGGGATCGTATGCACAAAAAAAAGCTTCGATGTTAAACAATCCGAATCATCTGATCTTAAAAGCTCCGCATCCAAGTCCGTTATCTGTCTATCGTGGTTTCTGGGGAAGCAAGCCTTTCAGCAAAACGAACAACTTCCTGACCGAGCACGGTGTTGAACCGATCGACTGGCAGATTGAAAACATATGACAATAAATCTGCCAAGCAAATAAGCAACGTGTCTGTATAAAGACAACGCTGCTTATTTATTTGGCAGATAAACAGATATGCGCAAGAAGGGCGAATAGCTGTACGATTTCGAAAGTCCGACGGACAGAGAAATCGGTATTATTGAATTGTCTCCCGCTTCTTGTCCAGTTCTGCCTGAACAACAGCAAGTTGTTCGATAATTTTATCTTTTAACATAGATATCTCGGAAGCATAGTTCTCTCCCAGATTGTCTTTTACCTGTTCTAACCGGTCAAGGATATCGGTATAAGTCTGATTTACTTTTCTCTGGATCCATTTGCGATTGGATACAAAAAGGATAGTTCTTAGATTATGCAGTCTGTCTGCAAGTTTGATCATGACCACCTGTGCCGGGGCGTGGTCAAATAGACGTTTTGAATAGTCAGAGAAGGTCTCTCCTTCAAGTTTACTTAATAAATATACATGATCCCTGATATCCGTACCAAAGATCTTTTCAATATCTTCAAATGTACAGTCCGTATCTTCTACCGTATCATGCAATAACGCAACTACAAGTACAGTTTCATCCTCTACATGGCATTCGTCCTTTAATATATGGTAAACGCCAAGAATATGTTCATCATAATACGGCACTTTGCCATCTCTTCCAAGACGTGTCTGCCCCTGATGACATTGCCTGGCAAATGCCATTGCAGTCTTCACGCAATCTGCTTCTGCTGCTTCTGTCTGACAGCCACATTCTTCTATATAAGAAATTGTTTCATTCCTGTCTGCTGTATTTGTAAAACCCTGCATGTTCTGCTCCATTCTGTACCTTAACTGGTATTTAATATGACATAACCGGACATGTCCACCCGCACCTTGTATCTATTTCAGTATAACACAGCCGCCCATATCTTTCCAGCAAATCTGTCATTTTATAGATACTTCATTTTTTCATCTGCTTCGTTTTTCTGTCTTGTACTTTTCCATAATTTGTCTGTCTCCAAGCTTGAATCCTGCCGGAATTTCGCATATACTAGATTCTGCTTTCCCGTAATATTCAACTATATAATGTTCCAACCTGTCCGTGCGGGTTGCAACAAGCGGACTTGAACGCACAATATATATGTCATTGCACTATATTCGGTTGTTCTCGTATCACCAGATCCGCATCAGAACACACATTATATACATGGCATTGCCTGTTACGGTGAATGATACAAATTAAGAAAGAGGTTTCACGATTATGGATATTATTTTGAAAATCAGTCAGGAACTTATGTGCCGGCAGGAGCAGGTAGCTGCTGCCGTTAAATTGATAGATGAGGGATGCACGATCCCTTTTATTGCAAGATACAGAAAGGAAGCTACCGGTTCTTTAAACGATGAACAGCTTCGTACTCTGGATGAACGGCTCACTTATCTCAGAGGACTGGAAGACCGGAAGGAAAAGGTCATCGCTTCGATCGAAGAACAGGGCATGCTGACCGATGAACTAAAGAAGTCAATTCTGGCTGCTGAAACACTCGTTGCAGTGGAAGATCTGTATCGTCCTTATAAACCAAAGAGAAAAACGCGTGCGACAATCGCACAGAGCAAAGGTCTTACCGGACTTGCCAACATCATCTCCCTTCAGATGACAAATAAGCCGATTCCGGAGGAAGCACTGGCTTATGTATCCGAGGAGAAAGAAGTCCACTCTGCAGAAGAAGCCATCGCCGGAGCTATGGACATTATTGCAGAATCTATTTCAGATAACGCTAAATATCGTACAGAAATCCGAAGCCTTACAATGGACAAGGGTATTTTAATGACAACTGCCAAGGATCCGGAAGCAGAATCCGTATATGAAATGTATTATGATTTCAGCACACCCGTACGCAAAATGACCGGATACCGTACACTTGCGATCAACCGTGGAGAAAAGGAAAAATTTCTCTCTGTTAAGATTGAAGCACCAGTTGATGAGATCACCGGTTATCTGATCCGTCAGGTGATCGTACGCGACAATCCAAATACAAATGACATTTTAAGGAACACTATAACTGACAGTTATGAACGTCTGATCGCACCTTCTATTGAGCGCGATATTCGAAGCAGTCTGACAGAAGCTGCTGAAGATGGTGCGATCAAGGTATTTGGCAGCAACTTAAAGCAGCTTTTAATGCAGCCACCGATCAATGGTCATGTGGTTCTCGGCTGGGATCCTGCTTTCCGTACCGGATGTAAGCTGGCAGTCGTTGATGCAACCGGAAAGGTGCTCGCCACTAAGGTTATTTACCCAACTGCCCCTCAGAACAAAGTGGAAGAATCCAAGAAGATCTTAAAAGATCTGATCAAGAAATATCATATTTCCCTTATCTCAGTTGGAAACGGTACTGCTTCCCGTGAATCCGAAGCGATCATTGCAGATCTTATCCATGAGCTGGATACAAAGATTCAATATGTGATCGTAAACGAAGCCGGCGCATCCGTCTACTCTGCAAGTAAACTTGCAACAGAAGAATTCCCGAACTTTGATGTAGGCCAGCGTAGTGCTGCTTCAATCGCAAGAAGACTTCAGGATCCGCTTGCTGAGCTGGTCAAGATCGATCCAAAAGCGATCGGTGTCGGTCAGTATCAGCACGATATGAATCAAAAGAAGCTGACAGAAGCATTAGACGCTGTTGTAGAAGATTCCGTAAATCAGGTCGGTGTCGATCTAAATACCGCTTCCGCTCCTCTGATGGAACATATTTCCGGTATCAACAAAACCCTGGCAAAAAATATCGTAGAATACAGAGAAGCAAATGGACGTTTTAAGAACAGAAAAGAACTGTTAAAGGTTGCTAAACTTGGCCCGAAAGCATTTGAACAGTGTGCCGGATTTATGAGGATCACTGGTGGTACAAATCCACTGGACGCAACCTCTGTCCACCCGGAAAGCTATGAGGTTACTGAAACACTGATCCAGCATCTCGGTTATTCCATGGATGATCTTGCATCCGGTCAGTTAAAGGGCATTACAAAAGCAGCCGGTGATATCAAAGCACTCGCAAAAGAACTGGGTGTCGGAACAGTAACCGTCACCGACCTTGTAAAAGAACTGGAAAAACCAGCCAGAGATCCTAGAAGCGAAATGCCACAGCCGATCCTGCGTGGTGATATCCTTGAAATGAAGGATCTGAAGGAAGGCATGATCTTAAAGGGAACCGTCCGCAACGTAATCGATTTTGGTGCATTTGTCGATATCGGTGTTCATCAGGATGGTCTGGTGCATATCTCCCAGATGTCCGATAAATTCATCAAGCATCCATTGGATGTCGTCAGCGTCGGTGACATCGTAACGGTTAAGGTTATGAGCGTGGATCTTGCCAAGAAACGGATCCAGCTTACAATGAAAGGAATTAACTGATCGATTTTCCACGACAAATGTCTGATTCTGTCTTTTGCGCTTGATTTATATATAATTATAAGATAAAATAAAACTATATGTGGCCTGTTAAGGTTTATAAATTATATGTAAAGTTCAGGGAGGAACTATCGTTTTGAAGATAGGGATTATTTCAATAAATACACATACGAAAGCACTTAATTTTGCGTGTCCTTTACACACATATGCTTTCCAGCAATTTTTATCAGATCATGGCATCGAAAGTACAGTCATTGACTATATGCCTATCTACAATAACAAAGAATACGATCCGGTCTATCCTCTGCATTTTTATCTGCAACATGGCTACAACAAAGCTCTGACAGAAATAATGCCGGAAGGCCTTACAAAAGATGAACAAAAGGTCTGGACACATAAGCATAACCTGAAAATACTTACGATCAATAAATTTGCCAAGTTGTACACGATATGGCCAAAGCGGTATCAGAAATTTGAGAACTTTATCAATGCTCATTATATCCGCACCAAAGAAACCTATCACCATGACGATCTGGATGATCAGAAACTGGATTTTGACTGCTACATCTGTGCTACGGATGTTATCTGGCAGTACAATCCGGATAAAGGCTTTGACCGTGGATTTTTTCTGGCTGCCGAGCCTATGAAAAACGCTCCGAAGATCGGATATGCTGTCAGTCGTGGTGTCTTTAACGGCTGGACAAAAGAACAGGAAAAAGAATTTATCGAATATACAACGCCATTCGAGGCAATCGCTGCGAGAGAGTCAAGCTTTGCCGAACACATTCATGAACTGACGGGGAAAGATGTTCCGGTTGTACTGGATCCTGTATTCTTAAAGGATAAAAAATTCTGGCACGATATTGCGCTCCCGCCCAGAAATCAGGAACGCAAATATGTCCTACTCTACGCTGTAATGGAGCGTGCGATCGACTCCATCCAGAAGGCTCTGGCATTTGCAAAGGAAAAAGGTCTGGAACTTATCATTCTGTCCTCCTATGAAAGCAATGTCCATCTGCCAAAAGAAGGCGATTACAAAGTCATCTATAATGTTGGTCCGGATGAATGGCTTGGATATATAGAACAGGCAGAATACATCTTTACAAATTCATTCCATGCCTGTGCATTCTCGATCTTATTTGAAAAGCAGTTTTATGTTGGTGCAAGACATGGCGATAAGGTTGATACAATCTTAAAAACCTTTGATTTAGAGGATCGCCGTTTTACAAAAACCTATGACAGTACAAAATCAGCAAAACCGATCGATTATAGCAAAGTTGGTCAGCTTCTGGAGGAAAAACGAAAAGCCTCCGGTGATTTCATACTGAATGCGATCCATTCTGTTGAAAAGAAATACAATCTGGCAGATACGCATTTTAAGAAGGAACCATTTAACCTGATCTATGCTTCCTCTGCTAAGAATAAAAATCTTGTCTGTCGGTTATTTACTTTTGGATTGAACAAATCAATCCGGGAAAAATCGATTGAATTTCGTCCAAATGAGAAATATGACGGCAACGCAGTTGTAAAACTGGCAAAGAATCCATTCCGTTATAAAGGCTTTACCTTCCTTGGATGGTATTGCCGTACAACTTTTCACGGTATCTACAAATGGTACTGTACGGACGGACAGTTCCACACCGCAGCCGAGATTCTATATCATGATGATATCGAATTATGTCGTTTTCAGGATCAGGAACAGACGGATGCCTTTACAAGGAATCGTTTCCTGACCGGAAATTCATTCTTCCTGCAGGCGGTATGGCAAAATAATGAAAACGGACATATTATTCCGAATATCGAGCGAAGCCTGCGTGCCTCTTTCAAAGAATATATGGTACAGGCTCGTAAAAAATAAATAATGATCCGGATTTTATCGGATAGAAACACAGGAGACCGTGTACAACTCATGCTTGTATACTGTCTCCTGTTTTAATTCGTCTTTATTTCTATTTTTTGATTCTTTTTTATTTTGTCGGTTCTTTGCCCTCGTTTATATTCTGAACAAGCACGTGTCATCTGGCAAGATAGGTCTGTGCTGTCTGCTGATATATAACCATAGCTTTCATAACCTGTTCCAGCGTGCTTCCATATGTCTGAGCCGACAACACCGTATACGCATAACTTAAAACACCATATGTTATCGCTCCACTCTCTCCTGCTGCCAATGTATTCATCTGTGTAATGTTCTGAATATGCACGGCAGGAATTTCTATATAAAACATATTGGATCCGACGGATACCGGAGTTACTGCATTTCCATTTAAGGTAAATGTTATATCACTCAGCTCCACATCACCTGCTTTTGTAAAATAATGACGGATCAGTGTTCCTGAACGTAGCACCAAGGAGCTTCCATAATAGGAAATTCCATCCGGCATATTTCCTGCCTGCACGGACTGATAGGATGCAAGTGCAGTCAGATCCATGCTTCCTATCTGACGTTCCGTCTCCGGCAGAATTGCATTTGCCAGATCACCGGTATGATAACCAAACAATTCCTGTGCGGCAGTTCCGTAATTCAGCATTGCCTTCACGACCGGAAGTTCTGCTGTATAGGTACTGCTCCGGTCTAACATATATCCCGCATAATCCTGAACCGAATATCGATATATTGTTCCGCAGGCAGTTCCATCGGACAGAAATACCTGTGCCCGGATATCATCCGCCATCTCCTTTGCTGCCACATAACAGGTAAATACATAATACTGTTTTCCATTTACTGTCTGCTTCTCTGCATCCGTCACCTTCTGTTGCGTTGTGCTTCCATCCGGCATCGTAAATTTCATATATGCGCCGCTGTCATTTAAAACTGTATTTGTAAACCGCAGATAAAAGCAGATCCCCGTCTCCTCCTCCAGCCGGAGCGAATATCCGGCAAGTAATGCGCTCATACCATCTAACATTGCATTACACAGATCACAGATTCCATCTTCATCCTGATCTTCATGATACAGGTCTGTACTCAGCTCCGGATAGACAAATTCATATGCTCCATTTGCATCCCAGGCACCTTCTGCTATATGACAGCTCCCGAAATCGGTCTTTGCAAAATGATCCGGCTTCGTTGCATATCCAACCAAAAAGAAATCATAATAGGTCCGGCTGGTCTGGTCATCCCAGGTCGCATCTACTCCATACCAGATACCGTCCTCCATCTGAACCAAATCCCACATATGGGCTCCACCGGTATCTGTCACTCCGGTCACAAGCACACATGGTATTCCATATGCATCGCACAACAGCTTAAAGCCTCTGGAATATCCTGCACAGACCGTCTCCACCGTTCCATCACCATTCGTGTCACGAAATGCACTGTAAGCCGATTGATATTCACTGCTTGTCGTATTAGATTTTGCATAGGATGTACTGTTACAGATATAATCATGAATCTCTTTTATGGTCTGATATCTGGATGTACTTCCCGCGAGCTTCTTATTGATCGATTCCGTTGCCTCCGACACGATCGTATCCATCTCCGCCTTTGTTGCATTCACCGATGGTTCTTTGATATAGGTCGTAATACATGGAACTGTTACATCCTTTACCATACTGTTATTCTCATCCAGCTCAGACGAATAATATGAAATTCCATTTATTTTGTATGACATATAATAGGTTGCACCCGACAGCCAGCTAAGCTCCGGATGGTCATAGATCAGAGCAAGAAATGCCGGAGTCAGCATGTCACGTTCCCAGCTCAGCACCTGTGGATGAAAGGTATCCGGCATGACCATCTTATTATCCGATGTGATCGTAATCTTCTGATCCTTCCACACGCTGGAATAATTCAACGTGATCGTACTCGTTGTAGAGCCATCTTTATAGGCATCATATAAGATATTATAGATTTCTTTTGACACATCATCCAACTGATCATAATACCGGTCCGTTGCTGTCCTGTCTTCCCGAAGATTATAGGCGGATATTCCATTTCCCATCGTGACCGCATTTACGTCACCCAGGATTTCTTCCCAGCCATACGAATCCTCTTCCGGCTCCGCAACCAAGATCTCATCTTTATCTGTTTCTTCTTGTCGATCTTCAACCTGTATAGATGTATCCGCTTCTTCCTCTGTCTGTTCTTCCGTTCCTGACAGAGTATCGTGCGTTTTATCTGTTGTTATATCTGCCATTGTTGTTCCCGCTGCAAATACGGTTCCGCCGCCCGTTGCCGCCGCTGCGATCATGGCAAGCCCTGCCACAAATATTTTCAGTTTCCTATATCTTCTCATAGCATCACCCCTGTATCAATCTGCTGTGCATCCAGTCTGTGCACCCTCTTGTTTTATACTGTATTCCGTACCTTTTATACTGGTTCTATTTTATCATAGATGGTAAGAGGATACTATGAGATTTTTTATTTCTAAATAGCTGCATGATGTGCTTCGCGCATTTCATACATTTATCATTCCAATTCTGCGATCATCTGTTTTAAGTGTTCCGTCAGTTTTGTATTCTCTGCATAGTCAACCGGGCAGTCAATGATACAGACTTTACCAGATGCAAATGCCTGTTCCAGAACATCCTTCAAATCTTCTGTTTTATCTACACGAAGTCCAACTGCATGCATACTCTCTGCCATTTTTACAAAATCCGAATTTGTAAAATCTACAAAACAGTGATCGCCAAACCGGTCATCCTGTTTCCATTTGATCAAACCATAGCTGTCATCCCGCATGACCAGAACGACGATCGGAACATTCATCCGAACAGCTGTTTCAATCTCCTGACAATTCATCATGAAACCACCATCACCTGTAACAGCAAGTACCTTTCTTTCCGGATATAACATCTTCGCTGCGATTGAACCGGGAACCGCTATACCCATCGTTGCAAAACCATTTGAGATCAGACAGGTATTTGGCTCATAGCAGTTATAATGTCTGGATATCCACATCTTATGGGCTCCAACATCAGATACCAGAATATTCTCCTTACCCATAACGGATCGGATATCGCAGACGGCCGTGAATCAATATGAATGATCTTGTGGTCATCCTTCAGATTCCATTTAATCGGTGCAAACTCCGTCAACGCTTTTGATGCCTTTGCCCTGACAGCCGAATGTCCTGCAAGAATGACCGGATGCTCTGCCTGGAAGATCGCAGCAGCGGCATGTTCAATGCTTTCAATATCTGCATATTCTTTATTCTTAGGTGCTGTCGTGATAAATTTCCGGGCTACTCCCTCCGGCACTTCTTCCTTTGCAATATCCTCCGGCAGATTGATATGCGTTGCACCCGGTTTCTCACTCTCCGCATATTTGAATGCCAGACGAACGATCTCATTTACAGATTCCGGGCGCATGATCATCTTTGTCCGCTTCGTGATCGGCTTAAATAATGCCTCCAGATCCAGATACTGGTGGGAGGTCAGATGCATCTTATCCGTTCCGAGTTGCCCGGTGATCGCTACAAGTGGAGCACCGTCACTGTTTGCATCTGCCACACCTGTGATCAGATTCGTTGCTCCAGGTCCAAGCGTAGAAAGACACACGCCTGCTTTTCCGGTCAGTCGACCATAAACATCCGCCATAAATGCTGCTCCCTGTTCGTGTCTTGTCGTTATAAATGTATCGAGCAGACGCTGGGTGCAAAATTATTTGAACGAACGACACCACTGAAGCTTACCTATGCCGGAGAACGATTTCTGGACTATGCGAACCGTCTGGTTCAGGCGGAAACAGAAATGATGAGTGAATTTCAGGATATCGCAGATGAACGAAAGGGACAGATCATCTATACCTGCTGGTTACGGATGAATATCTAAAAAATTGTTTCGGACCGGACTTCAGTCACGTCAAGAGCATCCTGATCAGCACCGGAAGGATTCAGGTTCTGGAACCTTGCAATTTTCTTCTCAATAAAACCGGCAATACGATCCGGAGTGCCATGAACAGCATCTTCCAGTCTGAAAAAATGGCTGTCAAGGTTGGTGTGGAATCCAACAATCTGGAAACCTTATATAATCTGTGTATCAACCACTATGGATGCACGGTTTATCCCGGCAATTTTCTGTCTGACCGGAAGCTGACTGACAACCTCAATGTGATCCAGCTTAACTATCCAAGCGCCAGCTATACACTTGGCATCGGCTATATGAACGGGCATTATCTGTCGAATGTCGCAAAAGATCTTATCCGGCTGATGGAGGGGTGATGTGATAGCGTAACCTTGCTTATGGGGTTTGTATCACCCCCGACATAGCACATATGACTCGCTAATGTCATATCATGCTATGCCTTGGTCGATACAAACACCATAAGCAAGGACTGTATTTGAACGCATCTACCCATCATCCACTCTCAACATTTATCTCAGGCAGGCTGATATGCAACGGGATATTTATTAATACTTTCGGCTTACTTCTTTGGATTATCTATCGCAGGTCGTCAATGGAATTTATAAGGGAGATTTTGATAGAATGCATAATCTGCCAGATATAGCCGCAAGTCGCCTATTTTCTTGGTTTTTTCGTCATTTTGACTGTGCTTTCGTAGTAGCGTTATAAGCCGGCCTATGGTACAATTGATATAAGCATATCAAGAAAATGGTATGTTGGAATTTAGGGTTATGGAGCCGGATATACAGGTATAGAATTAACGTTTATTTTTTATATTCTGTTTGTGTCTATGGCAATATACCTTGTAATATGGCATACACGAGGCTTTCGTTATGAGATGCACGCTGGCAAATTAGAGTAAGCTACACGAACCTCAGACTTCGCACTAACGCTCGTCTTCACTAAGTGCTCCGCTCAGCCGAAGGTGAGTTGGCACAGGAGTATTTACGAAAAAGACATATGCATCGAATAGAAAACGAAGTGTGTCATTTATAAGGTATGTTGACAAAGGCACAAGCAGAATATAAAAATACATCAAATATAAACTGTATATATCGGACGAAGAAAGGAGTTGAAGGTTATGAACAAAAAGATTATCAGTCTCATACTCATGTTTATTATGATCGGAGAGCTCATGTTTACGAGCATGCCAGTCGTAAAAGCCAGTGACTATCTTGACGTAACAGCTACCGCTACCTCGATCACCTCGGTGAAATTGTCATGGGGAGCACAAAAAGGAGTTACGCAATATAAGATCTACCGGGCGGTTGCGGATGAGGATTGGAACGCAGGCAAATACAAACTGATCGCAACCATTTCGGGTAAGAAGAAAAGCTATACCGACAAAAAAGCGAAACCGGAAAAACGTTATACTTATATGATACGTGGTTATAAAAACAAAAAGAAAGTTATCGAAACCGGTATCCCAGCTTCTGCCTATACAGGCCCTGTGTGTTCATTTGACGAGTACCAGTTTGCAGAAGCCCCAAGAAGCCCAAAGTCGATTACGCTGAAATTATACAGTTCAGGCGGCATACTTCCAACCGGATATGAAATCTACCGGAAAGAAATGGGTATCGTAGGCTACAAGAAGATTGCCACAGTCAAGAAAAGTGTAGACAGTCTGAACTACAAAGACAAGACAGTAACAGCAGGCAAGACATACCGCTATAAGGTCAGAACTTATCTTAAAGTCGGCAAGAAGAAATATTACAGTGCATTTACAGACTACGAACAGATATCTGCAACAAACCGAAGCGGTAAATATACGTTCAAATTTGACAACAGTGTAAAATGTGCTGATAACGAAACAGTATATAAGATTACCAGCAAAGCCTATAATGACACATTGAAATTATATGACAATGCTGTACTGACGATTGAACTGGACGATGGTTCGACCATTGAAACAGGTGTTGATATCATTTCCTATCGCAAAGGTGATGACCCATGGAAGAAATACAAAAGCAACCAGAGCCTGACTCTTAAGGCAAATGAAACACTCCGGCTCAAGGTTCGTGCTACACAAGATGTAAAGATTAAGAATCTCAAAAATGTACAGTCCTATGAACTGAATATGGATGTTACTTATAGTAAAATAAGCAGTTTTCTCTGGGCTTACCCTTATGCCGGTACAGCTAAGACTGTTATGAATTCAGAAGCGATTCATTAAATAACCGCATAATATAAAGCACCTCTGCTCCATGGTGGTTATATGATACAAGACAGAATTTCTGAAATGTATTGCATATGAAACTACTATGGGGTGGAGGTGTTGTTTTTTTGCCGACATTTATGTCGACATTTTCTTGTTCAGTTAGATATAATTATATGCTATACTTATTTTGTTCTGGTTAAATGAGGTGATCATGAGAAATATATTTTTTGTAGATAGTGAGAACGTCGGCGATTCCTGGATACAACTATTTGATTATCTGAATGACGATGACTGTATCCTTGTATTCTACACCGACAAGTCTCCTAACATGTCCTATGCAAATGTTGTCGCATTGAAACAGTCCCCTTTTGAACCTGAGTTCATCCTCTGTGAAAACGGGACTGATAATGCCTTAGATTTTCAACTTGTAACCTACCTTGGTTCGTATACAGTTAAAAATCCGGACGACAACCTCATCATTGTTTCAAAAGATAAAGGTTTTGACAGCGTGGTACATTTCTGGACGGAACGCGGATACCATGTATGCCGCAAGGCTCCCTCCATTTTCCACACACTGGCAAATGAACTATCTGTACAAAAACCGCTGCTTCCTGCAATTCCTGCTTTTGCTACAGTACCGGAAAGTATTGATGATTCAGTAATAAAGGCAGAAAATCCAAAGCCGGACGTGATCGTAGAAGCCACTCCCGCTGCGAATCCTGTCAAAATTGCTGTTTCTGCTAAGATTGATAAACAGGCTGCTATTCCAGAAGCTGTATCTACGCCGCTGTATGATAAGGAACAGGTCGATACATTACTTTCCTGTGTCGGGAAAAGTAATCTATCCGCCATCCACAACATACTTATATCTATCTACGGTCAGGAAAAAGGAAGTTATATCTATGGTATAGTAAAGAGTTCATCCTACGAGATACCAAAGGTCAACTGGCAAAAGAAAACAAAATACCGTAAATTCTTATCGATTGTTTACTCTAATGCCGGTATTGCTCTCATTGATGATTTCTATAAAAAACTATACCCGCATAAAGCAAACCTTCGGGAAATTCACAACCTCTTCGTAACCAAGTATGGTCAGGAAAAGGGTACCGAATACTATCGCTACTATAAATCGCATGCAGAATTTCTGCAGAAGACATTCTAGCATGTAATAAAAAGGAACCAGAACAAAGTTCTCCCCCGCCACAGGAGCTGAATCGCATATAGGGGATGTGGTAAGTAAGGCTGTGGTGGGGGGAAATAGCATTCTGCTATATCTATATAGTCATGTTCTTACATATCTTTCAACATACACTTTGTTTACACTCATATATACATTATTCTTCAACCAAATCAGTTAAATATTCTAGTAACTCTTCCTTAGGTGTATCACTTTTTATGAGTGCTATAACCATCTTTATAATTCCTTTAAACTGATTATTTGTGATTTGATTATTGTCCATTAATTAATTCCTTTCTTAGTTTTTCTTCTTATCGTTTACTTACAAGGCTCTCAAACAGCCGGACGCTGACAAGTCATTGACATGCGTTTGATTCACTTATTCACTTACAAGACTCTCAAACAGCTTAGATAACTTTTCTGTGTCTGTTCCAGTTTGATTCACTTATTCATTTACAAGACTCTCAAACTGATATATCCAAAATCTGTGCCACTCTTGCGTTTGATTCACTTATTCACTTACAAGGCTCTCAAACTTCTTTATCTTATGCATGTATTATAGCCGAGTTTGATTCACTTATTCACTTACAAGACTCTCAAACCGTGAAACATCATATCGTGTTTGTTGTTAAGTTTGATTCACTTATTCACTTACAAGACTCTCAAACATCATAAGATAAATAGTCACTAATTGGATAGTTTGATTCACTTATTCACTTACAAGACTCTCAAACTCTCACAAACTGAAAGCACCACGCTTCATCGTTTGATTCACTTATTCACTTACAAGACTCTCAAACTTTAGTCAAGCATGAATGCAACCATGTTGTAGTTTGATTCACTTATTCACTTACAAGACTCTCAAACGATTAGGATATTCCTTTGGTAAGGATAATAGTTTGATTCACTTATTCACTTACAAGACTCTCAAACTGGGTCTGCCGCCATTTTGATTGATGATAAGTTTGATTCACTTATTCACTTACAAGACTCTCAAACGCAAAAACAATTGTAAAGATTTTACATTTGTTTGATTCACTTATTCACTTACAAGACTCTCAAACAATATCTCCAGCGCCGCAGGCAAACCTTCCGTTTGATTCACTTATTCACTTACAAGACTCTCAAACTGTTCGGTTGTTACTGTTCGCGATTGACCAGTTTGATTCACTTATTCACTTACAAGACTCTCAAACTATGGGTCTGCGTCACCAGTGCCAACAGGGGTTTGATTCACTTATTCACTTACAAGACTCTCAAACGGCTTTGGTTCAGTTCCAGAACCTGACATTGTTTGATTCACTTATTCACTTACAAGACTCTCAAACTGCAAAGACAGGTGGAATGAATGCAGTGCAGTTTGATTCACTTATTCACTTACAAGACTCTCAAACCTCCCCAAGGTCTAAATTTACAATCGCCTAGTTTGATTCACTTATTCACTTACAAGACTCTCAAACCGCACTTGTCCAGTGTCCGTTTTTATCTTTGTTTGATTCACTTATTCACTTACAAGACTCTCAAACAAATCTCTACTATTCCAGATAGCTCCAATCGTTTGATTCACTTATTCACTTACAAGACTCTCAAACTGTTCCCTTTAACAGCTCACGCTCGATGAAGTTTGATTCACTTATTCACTTACAAGACTCTCAAACCGAAAAGTAGCATCTGGAATGATTAAACTGTTTGATTCACTTATTCACTTACAAGACTCTCAAACTCATGACATGGAAGAAATGGACCATTGTGGGTTTGATTCACTTATTCACTTACAAGACTCTCAAACACATCATACTGTATGTCACTATTTACAACCGTTTGATTCACTTATTCACTTACAAGACTCTCAAACAATTATCAAAGAGATAAGGAACAATTATATGTTTGATTCACTTATTCACTTACAAGACTCTCAAACGAGGATTACGAGAACAAAAGATCGTATCGTGTTTGATTCACTTATTCACTTACAAGACTCTCAAACATCCCAAGGGCTGTAGAAACTGTGCCTGAGTTTGATTCACTTATTCACTTACAAGACTCTCAAACTCGTAAAGACGTTAAATAAATACTATGCGGGTTTGATTCACTTATTCACTTACAAGACTCTCAAACCATGATGCGCAATTTGACATATAAAAAATTGTTTGATTCACTTATTCACTTACAAGACTCTCAAACATAAACATTCACGATGTCTGTATCCGCGTTGTTTGATTCACTTATTCACTTACAAGACTCTCAAACTTAGGTGTCCGATATTCTTTTTTTTCAGACGTTTGATTCACTTATTCACTTACAAGACTCTCAAACAGGGTAGACGCAAGGAAATGCTGGCAATCTGTTTGATTCACTTATTCACTTACAAGACTCTCAAACTTCATTCTGCTTGTTACTACTTTCATTTTAGTTTGATTCACTTATTCACTTACAAGACTCTCAAACAACAGCTACTTCCATCTGACCGACAAAATCGTTTGATTCACTTATTCACTTACAAGACTCTCAAACACACTGTCTGGCATTTCTTCCTCAAATTCCGTTTGATTCACTTATTCACTTACAAGACTCTCAAACGATAATCATTGCCTTCTTCTAGTTCTGTTAGTTTGATTCACTTATTCACTTACAAGACTCTCAAACCAAGCTCAATATTAAATATCAATCTAACTTGTTTGATTCACTTATTCACTTACAAGACTCTCAAACCAATCACCGATTGCACTCTTAACCTCGTCTGTTTGATTCACTTATTCACTTACAAGACTCTCAAACCATCATCCCAGACAGGAAGCCCATCATACTGTTTGATTCACTTATTCACTTACAAGACTCTCAAACCCTACAGCAAAGAATTTCTCATCCAGTTCAGTTTGATTCACTTATTCACTTACAAGACTCTCAAACCTGTGAAACTTTATTTTAATTTTTCAATAGTTTGATTCACTTATTCACTTACAAGACTCTCAAACAAGTAAAAAAGTTAGCACATTTTCTGGCTAGTTTGATTCACTTATTCACTTACAAGACTCTCAAACTCAACAAGACCAATCGCAAGATCATCATAGTTTGATTCACTTATTCACTTACAAGACTCTCAAACAAATGTTACAAAACCTTATCTGATTTTACAGTTTGATTCACTTATTCACTTACAAGACTCTCAAACACTAAACTGTCGGTAACAGCGCCACTCTGAGTTTGATTCACTTATTCACTTACAAGACTCTCAAACACAAGAACGCTGTTTACACAAGGTCAGAAAGTTTGATTCACTTATTCACTTACAAGACTCTCAAACTCAAAGACAATGATATAGTTATGTCTGGATGTTTGATTCACTTATTCACTTACAAGACTCTCAAACACAGGTTATCACTGAAATGGGAGTGCAAACGTTTGATTCACTTATTCACTTACAAGACTCTCAAACTCGCATTTTCTCCTCTATCACCGGTATTATGTTTGATTCACTTATTCACTTACAAGACTCTCAAACAATAGTTACATAACATATTGCCAGTTACTTGTTTGATTCACTTATTCACTTACAAGACTCTCAAACGGATTTAACCAGTTCCTTGCTGAGACGCTTGTTTGATTCACTTATTCACTTACAAGACTCTCAAACAATGTCAAACTCTACTGTCTGTGGAAGACTGTTTGATTCACTTATTCACTTACAAGACTCTCAAACCTTGCGTGTCCTGTCGTTGGATGTGCGTTAGTTTGATTCACTTATTCACTTACAAGACTCTCAAACCCGACCGACCGCCCCGACATTAATATATTCGTTTGATTCACTTATTCACTTACAAGACTCTCAAACTCCGTCTGATCCTTGACCGGCTCTGATAAGGTTTGATTCACTTATTCACTTACAAGACTCTCAAACGTTTGATCCACGATAACCACCGCCGTACTCAGTTTGATTCACTTATTCACTTACAAGACTCTCAAACGGCGATAGAGAACAGCAAGCCGCATAAGGAGTTTGATTCACTTATTCACTTACAAGACTCTCAAACGGCAACACTGGTGTATGCTCATCAGCAGAGTTTGATTCACTTATTCACTTACAAGACTCTCAAACAATAGCATTTCCGCAAGTGTTATTTGCGTAGTTTGATTCACTTATTCACTTACAAGACTCTCAAACATATTTACACCTCTTTTCTTAAAACACCCAGTTTGATTCACTTATTCACTTACAAGACTCTCAAACATGAAATCGTTGATAAAATAGAAAAGCATGTTTGATTCACTTATTCACTTACAAGACTCTCAAACTTATACCGAACAAAGGTTGACATCATCACGGTTTGATTCACTTATTCACTTACAAGACTCTCAAACAAAAGCCATTATCCGTCAAGGCAACAGTTGGTTTGATTCACTTATTCACTTACAAGACTCTCAAACAACATTGCCAACGTACCACGAATAGATGATGTTTGATTCACTTATTCACTTACAAGACTCTCAAACCTTAATCGCATTGAAGAATTAATTGATGCGTTTGATTCACTTATTCACTTACAAGACTCTCAAACCCCAAATTATAAAAATGGGACTCTCCCCGAGTTTAACACATAGACATATGCTGTAAGTTTAATCTGACTCTATTATACAATATTCTTTATCAAGAATATACATTTTTTCATATTCCAAACATTTCTTCTGCTGATTTTCGAATAAAATCAGATGGATTTTTTCATAAAAACAGCTTATATATAATTCTTTCAATTCATTTTCAGATAAATAGGTCTTCAGATTCACAAATATGAATACAGATATATGACATATCCGATGAAGAGTTTTAATATAATTACTTATCTTCTCTAATAATGAATCGCACTCATTATCAATATGCACATTATATAACTTTAACAACCCCTGAAAATTCTGTTCAAAATCGAATGTAACATCATATGGCACGGTCTCTATTGCCTGTGAGATCATTGAAACAATCTGTCCTTGCAACTCTGCCATTTCCTGAACAAACCAGTCATTTGCAGAATTATCAATCTCTTGGTATAACTTCTGGATTACTTTTCGTTCATTACAATCCAATAGAAATGGATTTATAATAACCGATGCTATTTTATCAAAGGTTAGAATCTTATCAGGCTCAGATAACACCCAGTTCTCTTCAGATATCATATCTTGTATCAGTACTGAAAAAATTTCAGGATTCTCCACTATTAAAATATTTATCATATTTTCTTCTATCTGAATGTCAAGATTATATAGTGAATATACTAATCTCATAAAATCACCAACCTTTGATCCGTGTTCAATACTTCATTTGAAGATTCTCCAACAATATATTCCATTTTCCCATATTGTTTTTCTGTAACCTTTAAAACTTGCACCAAACCTTCTGATGGTCTATTTTTTCGTATATTTTCTATTATTGTCTCTCCAACAGAAGAATTCTGTGCAAGTTTGCAATATACAGACTCCTGCATCATTAAAAATCCATTTTTCACAAGATATTTCCGAAATGTCCGATATGTTTTTCGCTGACTGGCAGTTATTACCGGAAGATCAAAAAAGACTACTATTCTCATATATCTATAACTCAAAGCTGTAAAATTTCATAAGAGATACGTCATTATCTCGTAATGCATCAAATATACTTTTACAATATAGTTTAATTGCATTACTAACATATTCTGTTCGTCCTCCTATAACAACCTCCTCCTGTAATATTCCTAATATCTGATGTTTTTCATCCGTTTCAAATTTCTCTGGTTTCATTACCACTACTTTTCTATCCACCAAAGGACGAAACGGTTCCATGAGATCAGATCCTAAATTAAACTGGTTAAACATATTATCATGAAACAGTCCTAATTGCGTTATATAACCATTCGAAACAATTTCACGATTAAACATTGATAGTATAATACCATAACCATAATTCAATGCTGCGTTAATACTATTCTCATCTGTTCTTGAAAAATCCAAACCAAACAGTGCATTAAAATATACTTTTGCAGCATGTCCTTCTCTGTTTGTTGCATCTCCAAATTGCAGCTCTGTAATATATGTATCTAATTGGTCCGCTTCTTTTTTATGAAATACCCGTAGCAAATCTGCCTGTTTTCGTATCTTTTCTGCAACAATTTCTGTCCAAATAAGAGATTTCTTTTCCTGATTCCATTTAATCTGTTCCCTTACCTTCGCACTTGTATCATGACTTCCGTAATACGGTATTAGTTCTGATGATGGATTTCTTTTTTCATCACAGAAAACTACTTTTATTTTCTTTTTCATCAACTCACTCAATAATGCCGCAGTTATTGATACTGCTGTAGATTCTATGATTACCAAGGATATCTCTGTCAGATGAATCTTAATTACCTTATCTGTCCGAACAACGAGATATCCTAATTGATAATCCATTTTTGCGCTATTTGCTACTACTATTGTGCGCCAACTCATACTGTCAGCAGATTAACTCTCTGCTCATATAAACCTGTTACTGATTGGTTAATTAATAGCATCTCATCAAGAGCTGTAATATCTTTGCTTATTAACATTACACCTGTTTTTTCTGCTTCACCTATTAATTTCAAATTTGCACTACCTAATGCAGTCTGAGTCAATTTTAATATCTCTAATAAAATTATTACTTGATCCGTTATTTTTAGTTCAATAAAATCACTTCTTCTCTTTATTAGGAGATCCCCTACCGGATTAGGACGCGTATTATATATTGTATTAATATGCTTATCCATTAACACATCATATAATCTAATATTCTTTTCCTTTGATATATTTTCATCTTTATCTTTTTCTAATTTTTTTATATAATTTACCCAGTCCTGCACTAAACATAGTGATACCATATTTCTTACATACATTCTATTTCCCGTCTTACCTGTAATCTGCATATAATATCCATTTCTCTTAATCAAAGACTGAATCAAGATTTTACGCACTCGTATATCAGGATTACTTAACTTCAAAACATCCAAACAATATCTTTCCAGTTCTGCTGGATTTTTTTCTATGCGTTCTTTCCACATAATCGGTACACTTTCAATTGTTCGAATACGTTTTCCCTTTTTACCATCATGTTCTACCAACATAAAATATGCAGTTGACACACTGGTAAATCCGCCATATTTCGTAACATCCTGCATTCTTTCATCTGAACTCTTCAGCGGAATATATGTTCCTTCTTTTGCCTTACTAGCCGAATATAACGTTTGATTAGCCAGTCCTCCTGTAACCTCATAACTCATTCTAGTCAACAAAGGTGTATTTCTCGCCATCGTTCTTTTTATTGTTTCCATTGTTGCAGTCTGCCCATTTCCTGATTGTGCAACCCAGCCTATATCATCACCACGTTTCACATCCTTAGCAAACATTTTTCCAAGATTATATGTTCCATGCTCTCGGATAAAATTAATCGGGTTCTTAGTAAACTTCACATAATATACATTACCTATAACTATATTAAGATACGCATCATGTGCGTGATGAAAATCATTTACAATTCTGGACTTCAGTAAATCATTATCACTTCTGAACTCAGACACATTTCTTGCTTTGGCATATACTAATGTAGTATCTGGCAAAGCTTCCTGTAATATAGTCGCAACTCCTTTTGTACCCTGACTTGTTTCAACTAACTGTCTTGCAATAAACCCTGCCTTTTGTTCATCAGTAAATGGATTTCTTCCAGTTAATCGTTTTAACTTTTCGTCATTAATAAGATTTTTTCTATGTAGTTCTCTCCACCAATTCACCTGTTTTTCATAGATACCAGACTCCAACGGATACACATCGCTTTTATGCGCATTTGATTGTTTTTCAACCAACACCATATTGTTTTCAAGATTATCATCCTTTACATAATGTCTTGGATAAATATGATCAATATCGTAAAGGTTATTATTAAATAACTGATCCAGATCAATTGGTCTTCCTGTATACATACATCTTCCCATCTGGGTAAGATACAGATACATTTTTTTACTTCTGATTCTTCCATCTTTATCAGCATCTTCTATCACTTTACGCCAGTCTTTATCCTCATCTTTTATCTTTGAATAAAGCTCATAAAATTTCTTAGCTCGTGAATCCTTTATATCATTTTTCTGCCCATGTTCACGCGTCATTTCAATAAATAATCGCTCTGGTTGACATCCCATAACCTTTGTTACTTCTTTAATGATTAGAATCGTCTGCCATATCATCCTCTTTACCGGTGCTGAAAAATACATATGGTCTAAATCTTCCGGCTGTAATTCAGTTAATACCTTATATGTTGACTCCTGCATATTTTCAAGTTCTTCTTTGAATGTATAGGAATCCTGAGCAAGCAATTCCATCAGATTATCGTTTGTTTCCCATAACATACGAATTAACGAATTAACTTCCCCTGTCTCTTTGCTGCACCCCTGAAGTTCCAGAAATTTTTTTGACAAATTTCCCCAATCTCTGAATTTTATTCCAAGAATACGCTTGATCTGTGCACCTGTAAGCACTTCACCATATTTCTCCAGTAATTGTTCTTTCAGAAAATGCTTAGAATCTCCATAAACGGTACACCAGAAAATAATCTGTTCAACCATTTTTTTGCATGAATCCTCATAAATCGCATCTCCAAATATTGCTTTAAACTTTGCAAATGATTTTAAAGTATTATTTAAACCATCCATTAAACCTGTAAGTTGTTCTTCATCTTCTGCCTTTATTACTCCCCGCCCTACAAGATATTGCATAAGACTCTTTTTAGTAACGCGTTTTCCCTTTTCACATAATGTTCTATATATGTCCTGTTTAATATCTACTGGAAGCTTCTCACCATATACCTTTATATTATTTAATTCATTTAATACACAAAAACTCTCATATTCCAACGACTCTTTCGGTAGAACCTGTTCATCATTCATATATGTGCATCTTCTTACCATGCGTGAAATAAATTTCTCTGATGTCTTTTTCATATCAATCTTCTGATCAATATTCCATGGAAGCACTTTTCCTTCTTCTTTACGAACTACCCAGCCATTTCCCCCAAACTCTGCACTTTTCTCGGTTGTCGGTCCAATATAATAAGGGATCTGAAATGCAAATAATTTCTGAATCCTTTCAGAAACCGTATAACCGGACTCATCTTTTTCCTTAAGAAACGGCAAATAATTTTCTGCATTGGCAAGAATCTTCTTCATTTCCTTTAAATGAATCTGATTTGGGATAACACCATTCGATGCAGTCAACTGTTTAGGCAAGAAATTATCCAGCTCTATCTGCATCATAATACATGTCTTTTCTTCATTTTCCGGCATATCTTTCAACATTTTTTTCAGTGCAGAATACAGATCTTCTTTTTTATTTCCAGCCATATTTCTTCTTTGCTTTTCATGTGAATTAACAGAATGCACATACGCACTATACGAACCTTTTTCTGTACCTCTAAACAGGAAATCAAACTGTTGCTGTGTTCCGTATTCTTTTATGTAATGCTTTAAACAAGCTAAGTCACTCTTATGTTTTTCATATTCAGCAACTCTGGCATCCGACAAATATGTATATCCATTCATTATTCGATTCAATATAGCTGCATCATATATTTCTTTCATTATGAGTATTAAATCATATTTTTCTTCACCAATAGCCTCACTGATTTCTGTTGCTTTTTCTTCAAATGCAATATCTGAAAAATTAACCTTTATGGTTTTATCAAAATCCTCTGGCAAAGTGTCTCCAAACATTAACTTTACACTTTTATCCAAACCGAGCATGCATTCAATTAATGCATATTGTTGTTTATCCTTCCGTGTTACATGTAACAACTCTGCAATTAATTCGCCCTTTCTTTTTCGAGATAAATCATTACTACTCAAATAATTTTCCAGCTCCTCATACCTTATGTCCGTGGCAAAAGAAACTCCCAATTGCTCTGCAGCCTTGTCTACAAAATCCGTATATATATCTTTAATCTTCCTGCTTTCCCCATCCGCACTAAGTGTAGCATTTAAGAAATGTCCTCTGTGTTTAAACATATTCAATAATGCTAAATATACCAATCGTACATCATGTGGCTCTTTTGATTTAATCAACTCCTGTCTAAGATGAAAAATTGTAGGAAATTCTTTGAAATATTCTTTATCTGTATATTCCGCATCATTAAATATCCCATTACTTTCTCTTACAATCTCGTCTTTATCTTCCTCATGATATTTACTGTTTTTTAATCTCTGATAAAAATTAGGATCTACCTGATGTATCGCATCATGAAAATATTCCTGTAACAAACCAATCCTGGCTACCTGTCTCTGTCTTCTTCGTCTGCTTACACGATGTGTCCGACGTTCAACTGCTGTAGCTGCTTCTTCAAATTCACGTATTCCCCACATATCTTTTCCTTTTCTTCTAAGCAGTTGATAGTGTTCATCTGTTACTGCCCAGCCTACCGACGATGTTCCCATATCCAATCCCATAAAATATCTCATACCATTTCCTCCTAAAATTAAAATTATCTATTGCATTTTTATGAACAACCTGTTATCCTTAAATAGAACTTACAAGACGAGTGCAAATAAGGTTTATCCGAATCCGTCGTAAGACTCTACATGGTGTAGAACAAATAGACTTGGTAACAAGTCTTTTTTTGTGTCTTATTTTTCTGTCTATGTAGTAATTTTCTTATTCTGGTTAGAATCATTATACAAACTATGATGTACAAAAAATTTCTCATTGTATATGTTATTGTTTATTATTGTGAATTTTTATTTGCTGCGAAGATATACTATCTTTACAATCAAACAATACACATTCATTCTTGGAGCTTAAGTGATAAACTTAAAGAAATGTTATCTCAGACCCGCCCCCTTTTATTATGGAAATATTATACCTTTATTTGTCATAATGCGCAATAATATACGCATATTTTGTCAATTTAAAGAAAATATTTTTTTCTTATCTTATCCTATCATTGCTAATAGTTACTTTTATAAATATGTTACAAACGCACAAACGCCCCCGCTTATACAAGCGAGGGCGTTTGTCAAACCATGTAATACATTTAAAACTTCACAACTTCCGGTTCGTGTGTAAATGATGAAAAAGTTGCTGTTGCATTCTTAAAATAAAATACCTCGGTGTTACCATCATCTGCGGAATACATCTTCTGTAATGAAGGGTATGCATCTAACATAGACTGTCTTGCTTCTCTACGGTCATCTTCCACCAATTCTCCTGCTACACGAAGCCATTCTCCATTCATAAAAGCACAGATCTCAACCTTCGGATTTGCATGGATCTGCTTTGATACATCTTTTACTTTGCCTGTCTGTATGTATAACTTGCCTTCAAAAATATGGGCAGTTCCAAATGGTCTGACTCTTGGCTGGTCACCCTCTACAGTTGCTAAATAATAAGTTTCTGCGTCCTTTAAAAATTTTGCTACTCGTTCCATAGCATTGTCCTCCTGTTTATAAGCTTTTTAATAGCTTACGCCTCATACACCGGCTCAAAATCCTCTACCCCATGTCCACATATCGGGCAAGTGAAATCTGCCGGCAGCTCGCTTCCTTCATATACATAATTACAGATACGACAGCGCCAGCCTACGATCTTCTTGTCCTGGGCTTTCGGTTCTGCTTTTGGTTTTACCTTTGTCTGATAATCCGCATAAGTCAGCGGTGCATTTTCATTGATCAGCTTGGCATCTACGACTTCTGCGATAAATAACGTATGTGTGCCAAGGTCGTGCTGTTCTACTACTTTTCCGCTGATCACGGCACAGGCATTCCATCCCATATACGGAATGTCATTGCAGTCCTTTGGCATCTGCAGCTCTGCGAATTTGTCCACATCCCTGCCGGACTGGAAACCGAAATGTTTTATCGTTGCAAATGAGCAGGTCTGATCCAGAATACTTAAGGCAAATATCCCGCTCTCTTTCAACAGATCACATGTATAATTCGTGTTTAACACAGATATCGCAACCCGAACCGGATTACCTGCCACCTGCATACATGTATTTGTAATGCAGCCATTTACCTTCTCCCCTGATCTGGTGGATAACATGAATACACCATAGGATAAATTATAAATCGCTTTTTTGTCCATATACTTGTACCTCCCAATAAAGTATGATTTGTTTTTTCATCCTTGCAAACAAATAATTTTATACTCATTATACCACAAACCGAATAAATTTATAATTCTTTTCAAGAATTATTCTCAATAATATACATTGTAAAAAAATCAGGCAGCTTGATATCCCCGATTCAGGATTGCTGCCTGATATTTTTTTCTGTCGCTACTATATAATAATAAATAACCGGCAGTTGCTATCTTCTACTTTCCGCATTTCTCCACACATGGAGCGCTTGTGTCAAATGCTGAGTTAAATGCATAGAAGTTCTTTGTATCCATCTTGTCGCGGACAATGCCAAGGCTTTCACCGAAGCGCTGGAAATGTGCGATCTCACGTTCACGAAGGAATTTGATCGGCTCATATACATCCGGGTAGTCTTTGCAGAGACGCAGGATATTGTCATAAGTCGAGCGGGCTTTCTGCTCTGCTGCCATATCTTCGAAAAGATCCGTGATCGGATCGCCTTTGCTCTGGAATTCGCAAGCATTAAATGGAATGCCGCCTGCTGCCTGCGGCCAGATTCCTAAGGTGTGATCGATGTAATATTTGTCAAATCCCGATGCCTTAATCTCCTCGATCGATAACCGGCAGGTAAGCTGGTAAATGATCGTGGCAACGATCTCCAGATGTCCCAGCTCCTCTGTACCGATATCGGTAAGAATTGCTTTCACCTTATTGTCCGGCATCGCATAACGCTGGGACAGGTACCGCATGGATGCACCCATTTCACCATCCGGTCCGCCGTATTGTGAGATTATTGCCTGCGCAAGCTGTGCATTTGTCTCTTTGATATTTACCGGAAACTGTAATCTTTTTTCATAGATCCACATTTAACAACCACACTCCCTTTCCCATGGCCAAGGTTTGTCAACCCAGTCAAAATAATTGTCGTCATTTACCTGATATCGGTTCAATGGACCATAGGCGGTCGTGTATTCGCGGACTGCCTGCTGCCGCATTGCTTTATAATTGCTGTATGCTGCCAGTGCCTTTGGACATTCCGGGTGAGTGTCCAGATACAGGGAAATGTCATCCAACGCGAAGGACACTTCTGTTATAAAGGCAAAGAGCTGCTGTTTGTTCATATTATTCATTGCCTATTTCCCCCTTACACCACAAAAGATCAGATTCAGATCCGGGAACATGGTTCCTTCGCACAGACCCTTTTTCGCATCATAAAGTTCCCCAAATTCCTGACTTGGCACATACGCCATACCAATCGGATGCGGACTGAATCTGCCACAGGTCTCTACATCCTTTCTTGTTGTTTCGCAATGATCCTGTCTGGAAGGACAGCCGCCTGTACCCTGACGGTTTCCATTGCAGGAAGAGGCATTGCGGTTATTTGCATATTGCATCATGAGATTTGGCTGAGCAGGGTATCTGCCACCATTTCTGTTGCAGTTTCTATACTGTTCCAAATGAATATACCTCCTGAATTTACATATTATTCATCTCTCTATACTTTATGGGGAAAATGTGAAAATGTGACATATTACAGGATGATTGAGACGAATACATATAAAAAGAGCAGTAAATCTGATAATTTTACTGCTCTTTTTATATGTATTAATTTAACAAATTTTCTATATTTCTTGCACCATACAATAACCGTCGTACTTCCATAATATCATCAATTACCACATAATAAATCACATAATTTCTTACATATATCCGGTAATATGGATATTCACGTTTTTTTCTGGAATGATATTGTTCAAACGCTACCGGATTGTTTAATCTGTCAAATATCTTAGCTTGTAGATTTTATCTTGCATCCATCACACTCCTTGCTTTGCTAAATACTTCTTCATGTGAAAGTCTTTTATCTGTCGCTTTTGCCTGTCTGTCAGCTTCATCAAGTTTCATTTCAACATTCTCTGTAAGATTAGCATACTCTTCCATACTTAAAACAACCATCGCCCCATATCCATTTTTCGTTAAATATACAGGCTTTCCACTATTCACAATTGTTTCAATTTCAGGGAACTTATTTCTAAGATCTGAAACCGGTCTAATCTGTATCATTTTTATCACTCCTTTTTATTCCATGCTTCTTGTTGTTAATATATTATCATTATTTTATCGTTATTCTGATATTATTGCAATATAGAATATATAAAATTCACATTGTATGAATTTAAAAATCGATAATACTATAGCATACTTCCCCCATATTCCCGCATATATTCATTATGTAAAAGCAAAATCAAAGGGGCTTCTATGATTAATCTGATCTGGGCTGCCATGATCTTAGTCGGTATTATCACCGCACTTCTGACCGGGCATATGGAAGATGTGAATGCAGGTATCATTGATGCCGGGAGTGACGCCGTTTCACTCTGTATTACCATGCTTGGAATCGTTACGATGTGGTGTGGAATTATGAAGATCGCAGAGCGCACCGGTCTGATGAAGAAATGGTCATCGAAAATGTTCCCTGTCATGAAGCTCTTATTCCCGAGACTTTCCCCGGAGCATCCGGCATATGAATATATGTGTACGAATATCATTGCAAATATCGTAGGGCTTGGGTGGGCTGCAACACCGCCGGCACTAAAGGCAATGCAGGAGCTGGCTAAGGACAACAAGGGAAGCAAATCTGCCAGCCGTGAGATGTGCGTCTTCCTGATTCTGAATATTTCTTCGCTGCAACTGATCCCGGTAAATATCATTGCCTATCGTGCAACCTATGGCTCTGAACATCCTACCGCCATTATCCTGCCCGGCATCATCGCAACGGTCTGCTCCACCGCCGTTGCCGTCCTGCTGGCTGTCATTATAAATAAGAGGGGAAAATGAATATGCTGACAACAATCTCAAACAGTATCATCCCGATGGTCATATCTGCTGTTGTGTTATATGGCTGTATTAAAAAGACGAATGTCTATGAAGATTTTATTGATGGGGCATTTGATGGAATGAAGATCGTAGTCGAATTAGTTCCAACACTGATTGGTCTATTTGTGGCTGTGCGAATCTTGAATGATTCCGGCGCCCTTGACCTGATCACAACCGCGCTGAAGCCGATTGCTTCTCTCATACATACCCCGGATTGTGTGATCCCCGTCATTATAACGAAGCTGTTCTCCTCCGGGTCTGCCACCAGTCTGATGCTAAATATCTTTAACGACTATGGACCTGATTCCAGAGAAGGACTCACCGCTGCCATTATCCTTAGCTGTACGGAATCTTTATTCTATACGATGTCTGTATATCTGATGGCTGCCAAAGTCCGCAAATCCCGATATATCATCCCCTGCGCCCTGTTGTCTCTCGGTGCAGGGATCGTCGTAAGTATCCTGCTGGCAAATATGTTAGTATCCTAGGGTACCTGTTTTTCAAGTGCCCTTTTTCTTTTTATTCTAACATCCGCATCGCTTCTTCCATCACCTGAAGCTTGTAGATCGTCTGCGCTACAAGATCTTCTCTAGCATTCACATCCGACTGGATTTCTCGCCGCTTCGTGTCCTGTAACTGATATCCGGTTCTGACTTCGTGAAGCTGCTCGCCTTTTGCAGCCAACTCGCGTTCAAGCCGTTCTGCATCTGCGCGTTCTTTTCGTATTCCGTCTGCCTTATTCTGATCGATCAGTCGCGCAAATACGTAACCGACCACAAAGCAGAGCACGATTGCAAGTATTGATGTAACCAGAAAACGAACCACATCTGTACCATTCATACGCTCTGACATTTGAATGTACGCCCGTGGCATCAGGAACAATACCATGATACAGAATATGACAAATGGAACAATGGCGGCACGGATACCGGTTCGTATCCATTTGCTTCTGTGTCTTGGTACGATCTGCGCCTGATTGTTCCGGGCAGTCAGAAGCTCCAGTTTGTTCTTCCGTTCCATTGCCCATGCTTCATTTAAGCGTTCCAGTACATCCGGACTTTCTGCCAGCCGTTCCTTTGCCTGTTCATATTCCTGAATATCCTTTGAGGTACGGAGTTTATCCATACCCTGTTTCAGATTCTCAAGCACTACCCGGATCGTTTCCTCATAAAGCCGGTCATTCATTTTCCGGCTGCTTCTGGTGTATATCTTTGATCGTTCTATAACAAGGTCAACTGCCAGCTTCGCCCCATCCTCCCGGATCGGAGAGTCGGCATCCAGTTTATCAAGCAATCGTCCAAATGCATTTCCCCGGTTTGCTTTTCTGTATTCATCATAATCCTCACGCTGATACACTTCTCCGATCAGCGCGGCAATCCGGTAAGTGGCCAGTGCCTCCTGCAAATGAAAGGTCTTCTCACATTTTTCCGGTCGTACCAGATAGATCGAATAAATATTTTCTTCTCCCTCTCTTGCAATAATACGATGCAATTCATCTGCCAGTTCTTCATCTGACATATAATTACTGACCGGATAGCGGATCGTCTTATATTCCTTTTGTGATGCAGGCACAAGCCGTACCGATACCACGCCATCTGATAACTTTCCCTGCACATAGCCATGCGGTCCGGTCTCCCTGTTATTGTCCGGTTCCAATACACCCGGATAACAAATCCTGCCATTGTACATATTTTTATAGGAAGCTTCATGTCCTAATCCGATATAATCAAATCCTGCTTTCCGGATCGTCGGATAATCGATCGGTATCGCACCATGATTTCCGGCATGAGCCAGCAGAATATTTGTCATCTCATCATCCGCCGGTGTCAGTTCATCTAAAACTGCCATCTGCGCTCCGGCACTATAATAGCCGGCACAATAAAGTACTGCATTTTTTTTCGGAAACCGGATAACATCGATCATGGCAGTTGCATTTTCATGCTTTACTCCATATATTGCAGAGCCTGCCGGAACCGGATTCCGATACTCGCTGCAGCCTGCCACATAAATATTTGACCGGAAAGAATAGCCCGTAAGTGCACTATCTGATTTCATGTAATCATGATCTCCCTGACAATAAATGACCGCCGTTTTATCAAGCGGCAGAAATATCTCATCAATCCACGCAAGATCTTCTTCTGTTGCCGGATGGTCAAAGAGATCCCCTGTGATAAATACAAAATCAGCCTGTAATTTTCCTGCATCAGAAACAACCTGTTTCAAGGTCGTTATCCCGTCCTTTTCACAGGTCTGTCCGAACAGTAATTTGTCTGCTTTTCGTCCGATATTCACATCACTGATATGGATAAACTGAATTGCTCCCATCGAGATCTCCCGTCTTCTCACTTCATTTTCCTGTAAAATGTAGATTTTTAACTTTATTTTCTAAAGTTTGTAAATATTTTTCCATAATTTTATTAAGTTTGACTTCTTATATACTATCATACCATATTTTTATGCCGGATACATCCTGTTTTTCGATACGGCTGATTGACTTTTGAAAAATGCTCTCGTATAATAATGAGTGTTTTTTTAATGAGAGCGTATGTCTATGCGTTTTTAGAATATATCAGGAGGAAATTATTATGCCTATTAAGTACGTGTTTGTCACAGGCGGTGTCGTATCCGGTCTTGGTAAAGGTATCACTGCTGCCTCCCTTGGTCGTCTGCTCAAAATGAGAGGCTACAAGGTTACCAGCCAGAAATTCGATCCATACATCAACATGGATCCGGGTACTATGAACCCGATCCAGCATGGTGAAGTATTCGTAACCGATGATGGTGCGGAGACTGATCTGGATCTTGGTCATTATGAGCGTTTTATCGATGAAAGTCTGAATAAGAATTCGAATGTTACGACCGGTAAGATCTACTGGAGTATCTTACAGAAAGAACGCCACGGCGACTTCGGCGGACACACCGTACAGGTAGTTCCACATATAACAAATGAAATCAAAGAGCGCTTCTATCGGAATCCGGATGCAAAGGATACCGAGGTTGCGATCATCGAAATTGGCGGTACAGTCGGCGATATCGAGAGCCAGCCTTTCTTAGAGGCGATCCGTCAGTTCACACATGATGTCGGACATGAGAATTGCATTATGATCCACGTTACTCTGATTCCTTATCTGAAAGCTTCCGGTGAATTAAAGACAAAGCCAACGCAGGCGAGTGTTAAGAACCTGCAGGGAATGGGTATCCAGCCGGATATTCTGGTCTGCCGTTCTGATTATCCACTGGATCAGGGCTTAAAGGATAAGATTGCATTATTCTGTAATGTACCTAGCCAGAATGTCATCCAGAATCTGGATGTTGATGTATTATATGAAGTTCCTCTCGCTATGGAGAAAGAGCATCTCGCTGATGTTGTATGCAAATGCTTACATATGGATTGTCCTGCTCCGGAACCACATGCATGGAAGGAATGGAATGATATGATCACTGCCTGGAAGAATCCGGAAAAAAAGGTTCGTGTTGCTCTCGTCGGCAAATATGTCTCACTGCATGATGCATACATTTCCGTTGTTGAATCCTTAAAGCATGCCGGTGTTGCAAACGATGCCGAGGTCGAGATCAAATGGGTAGATTCCGAACTTGTAACTCCTGAAAATGTGGAAGAAACACTGGGTGACGTCGATGGAATCCTTGTTCCGGGCGGTTTTGGTGACAGAGGTATCGAAGGCATGATCACAGCGATCCGGTATGCAAGAGAGAAAAAGGTTCCTTACCTTGGTCTGTGTCTCGGTATGCAGCTCACGATCGTTGAATTTGCAAGACATGTCCTTGGTTATGCAGATGCCCACAGCTCAGAATTCAATCCGAACTCTTTCCATCAGGTTATTCATATCATGCCGAATCAGCATGATGTAACAGACCTCGGTGGAACATTAAGACTTGGTTCTTACCCATGTGTACTCAGCAAAGATTCCAAATCCTATGAGCTCTATGGCACAGAATACATCCATGAGCGTCACAGACATAGATATGAAGTCAACAATGACTACCGTAAGGCTTTAACAGATAATGGTATGGAACTGGTTGGTCTCTCTCCTGACGGTCATATCGTTGAGATGATCGAGATTCCGGATCATCCTTGGTTCATCGGAACTCAGGCGCATCCGGAATTCAAATCCAGACCAAATAAAGCGCATCCGCTTTTCAAAGGCTTTGTTGCTGCGGCACTCGCTCACGAAGAGCAGTAGTTTATGCGAACACTTTACAACTGGTGTGTTTTCATAAATCTATGAAAAAAAGAAGATCGTCTTACCTATTATTACGCAAGTCGTTTGCACTCTATTTCAACGCAACGGTACTAAGCTCCTCGCCTTTGGCGACTCACTAAGAACCGGCGTTGAAACAGGCTTGCTTCATAATAGTAAGACGGTCTTCTCTTTTTATTCAAATTCTCAATATGAAAACACACCAGTTATAAAGTATTCGCTTTCGAATCATCTTGATTTATTCATAGATCTATAGTTTGAAACGCTCTCGTCATAAGCAACAAATTAAAAATACCATATAAAAGAAATGAGACATCTATATTTTATGTAGCAGACCTATTCGAACGCCGGTTCTTAGTGAACTGCCATAGGCAGTGAGGTTAGAACCGCTGCGTGAGAATAGAACGAAAGTGTTCTGCGTAATAAAGATATAGATGTCTCATGCTTATATGGTATTTTTATTTATACATCATGGCTTCAGTGCGCGGGTTGCGTTGATGATCGCGAGGAAGGCAACACCGACATCGGCAAATACCGCTGCCCACATATTTGCAAAACCAAGGGCACCGAGTACCATAACAATGATCTTGACAGCAAGTGCAAACACAATGTTCTGCTGCACGATACGAACCGTCTTTCTGGCAATTGCATATGCTACGGCAATCTTGCCCGGATCATCATTGATCAAAACGATGTCTGCTGCTTCAATCGCAGCATCCTGACCCATAGCTCCCATTGCGATACCGACATCGGCACGCATTAAAACAGGCGCATCATTTATTCCGTCACCGGTGAAGATCAATGTACTGTCTTCATCCTTCTCGCGGAGAAGCTGTTCTACTTTATCTACCTTATCACCCGGCATCAGTTCTGCACATACAGTATCAATGCCAAGCTCTTTTGCTACACTGTCAGCAACCTCTTTCTTATCTCCGGTCAGCATAACAACATTATCAATTCCACATTTCTTGATTGATGCGATCGCATCCTTAACGCCATCCTTGATCTCATCAGCGATCGTGATACATCCCTTATATGCACCATTTTCCGCTACGAAAAGGACTGTTCCAACCTTGGATGGCTGTTTTGCTCCTGCCATGGATATCTTTCTGGAATCCAGAAGCTTCTTATTTCCGACTAACACTTCTTTTCCATCTTTTAAGACCTTGATACCCATTCCGGAGATTTCCTCATATCCATCGAGGCGGTCGATCTGTACCGTTCCCTTATATGCAGCCTTGATTGATGCTGCGATCGGATGGTTGGAGTAATATTCGCCATATGCTGCAAGCTCCAGAAGATCATCCTCACTGATTCCATTTGCGCATGTCTCTACAACCTTGAATACACCCTTTGTCAGAGTTCCGGTCTTATCAAATACGGCAATCTTTGCTTTACCCAGAAGTTCCAGATAGTTACTTCCTTTTACAAGGATACCTGCCTTGGATGCTCCACCGATTCCACTGAAGAAACTAAGTGGAATGGAGATGACCAATGCACATGGACAGGATACTACCAGAAAGATCAGTGCACGGTGGAACCATTTACCAAATTCACCTACAAAGATCGGCGGAATGATCGCTACTGCAAGTGCAAGGAAACATACGATCGGTGTATAGTATTTTGCAAATCTGGTAATGAACTGCTCGTACTGTGCTTTTCTCGTACTTGCATTTTCCACCAGTTCCAAAATCTTCGATACGGTCGAATCGTCAAATTCCTTTGATACCTTGACACGGATCACACCGTTCTGGTTAATCACGCCACTTAACACTTCGTCACCAACAGACAGCTTTCTAGGTACGGATTCACCGGTAAGCGCTGCTGTATCTACAAATGTTTCACCTTCGATAACAGTACCATCGAGAGGAACTTTTTCACCCGGCTGCACGATGATGATATCACCGATCGCAACTGTCTCCGGTTCTACCTGAACGATCTGTCCATCTTTTTCAATATTTGCATATTCCGGCATAATGTTCATCAAATCTGTGATACTGGCTCTTGATCTGTTGACTGCATATTTCTGGAACCATTCTCCGACCTGATAGAACAGCATAACGGCTGCCGCCTCGCCAAATTCTCCGGTTCCGTATGCGCCTACAGTTGCAACTGCCATCAGGAAGTTTTCGTCAAATACATGACCCTTGCTGATATTTTTGATCGCCTTTAAAAGGACATCATATCCTGCCATCAGATATGGTACTGCGAACATCACAGCCTTTACAACTGTATCCCACACTCCATTCAAATGGATGAGCTTCTCTGCAATCTCGCATACGATAAATACCACCAGTGCAACGATGATTCGAATTAACATCTTTTTCTGCTTCTTACTCATAATCCATCACCTTTTTTCTGCTATCTGCGATAATTTTCTTATTTTATCTTCTCTTTCAGCTTATGTAAATCTGTAACGTCTTAATGTTCAGATCTGCATTATTTCTAATATTCGATCGTAGCTTCCTCATCAATGCTCTTGATGATCTTTTCTGCCTGCTTTAAGATCTCGTCTAATTTATCTTCGTCTGCGTCTAATGTAAGTTTCTGTGCCATGAAGCTGATAGATGCGCTGTTAACTCCCGGTAACTTGCTGATCTGCTCCTCCATCTTTGCTGCACAATTTGCACAATCTACATCACTTAAATTATATCTCTTCTTCATAATATTCACCTTTAACCTTTCTTATTATTCAAATATATGCTCAAGTCCCATTCGCATGATCACTGCTACATGGTCATCGGCAAGCTCATAAAACATATTCTTTCCGGCTCTGCGGTTCTTGATCAGCTTCGCCTGTTTTAATACTCTTAATTGATGAGAAATGGCAGATGCATTCATTCCAAGCTCTTCTGCGATGTCACCAACACTTTTTTCGTGATCCAGCAGTGTGTATAAGATCTGGATTCTGGTAGAATCGCCAAATACTTTAAACAACTCGGCCAGATCATACAGATTCTCTTCGTCCGGCATCATCTCATTAATCTCAGCGGTGATCTCAGCAATATCGTTCTCTTTGCATTCACATGCTTCCCTGCTGTCCGTATTCATTCTGTTCCTCCTCTCGTTGTTTTTATTGAACATTTGAATATCTGTTCATGTGTTGTTTTTAATATAACATTATGTTTGTACCCTGTCAACTGATTTTTATATTTGCTTCAAATAAATTTTTGTCGCCAGATTCATTATGTTATATTTTTTCATTTTATACCTTCATCCTGTGTATACATTTTCCCTTATAATGGCAGTATATTTTTTTCATGTTCGCACAAACTAGAGATATGGAACCATTAATTTTGCGACGCCTTGCCAAAAACTAATGTCCAAATAATTAGAAATCAGAGAGGAATGCCATGAAAGTATTTAATGTTATTTGTCTTACTCTTGTGATCGTTGGGGCGATCGTTTGGGGTATCATCGGAATCTTTAATTTTAATCTTGTAGATGCTTTATTCGGAACCGGCTCCGCCTTTTCCAGAATCATCTACACACTCGTTGGTATCGCCGGACTGTACCTGATCTCCTTCTACGGTCTGATCTGCAACGAGGACTAGCCGAACACGCAAAAAATCCCCCTTATGGTTGTGTGCCCTCTTCATATGCTGGTTCTTCCACTAACAATGACCTGCTGCGTTTTCTGTATGTTGCACATGCCTGATCCGTAAATACTCCTGTGCCAACTCGCCTTCGGCTCAGACAGGCACCCGTATTTACTGGCAATGTGCACCATACAACGAAAGCCTCGCATATGTCATATTTTAGTGGAAGAACCAGCATACAAAGAGGGATTTACTATCCACAATGGAGGATTTTTTCTGCTGTCAGTTTTATTTTTGTTGATTCTTAAGGATTCTCTGCGTTTTAATATCTGCCTGAAAAGACATTTGTGGAGTTTTCGTTATGAGATGTACATTGTCAGCGAATGCGAGTGCTTGTTTGAGTCCGAAGGACGAGTTAGCACAGGAGCATGAGCGAATCAAGTAAGCTACACTAACCTCAAACTTCGTTATCACTCGTTTTCGCTAAGTGTACTTACATGGCACGCACTAACCTCAGACTTCGCGATATCGCTCGTCTTCACTAAGTGCTCCGCACAGACATGTGCAATGAATAGAAACCGCAGCAAGTCATTTATAATAGGGTAGGTACCAGATCAGAGTCATTTGGCGGGCATTTTGCCATAGTTAAAATAAAAATTCTTCGACAACGCAGCGAATCAGGCAGTAGAGGATGACCACGATCATAAGCGGGGTAAGCAGTCGAAGCTTTTTGCCATTTTTATCGTACCGATTAAAAGATTCCGTGAATACAGCGGCGAAACTCTCCTTTCTGCCATTTATAACTGCAAGCAGATAAATAATTCCTGCTGATATTACAGTGCCAACCAGTGCCATAGGTATATATGCCCGGATCGTGCTGAGCAGCATCGTCTGTGTTACTTCTGTATTTTCTGCCTGATCTTTTAACGCCGGAATGATATTTGCAATATGCTTTATAACAACAGAAAAACCATTGATCAGAAAATGCATGATCATTGTTGGAATAATGCTTCCGGTTGCTTCTACAACAAATCCAAAGATCAGACCGATCACAACCGCATATGCCATCTGATTAAAATTCATATGCATCAGTCCAAATAAAAAACCTGACATCAATATGGCCTTTAATCTGCCGGCTTCATGAAAGCTTCCGAACATGACACCACGATACGCCAGTTCTTCTATCACACACGGCAAAAATGCCATGAAAAAAAGCGAAGTTCCAAGTGTATTATGATCAACCAATGCTGAAGCTGCATTACTGATCTCATTTCGCACAAATAACATTGAAATTGCATTTAACAATGTAATAAGTGGCTCCATAAACAGAACCAGTGGTGGAATCAGCAGGAGTGTCAACGGATGAAATCTCCGAAACCAGATGATATCCTTTACATGCTTTCTCATGATGAACAGATATAACACTGTTGGTACAAATATCAGACTCTGACTGAATAATATGTTTTGTTTTATCGTGATGCCGGAAAACAGATCTGTAAATAACGCCAACACCGTTACGACCTCGTAAACTGCGATCAATGCTGTAAACAAACATTCAGCTCCAAAAATTTTCTTTCTTGTCTCCATATACCCTCTTATAATAATGTGGCAGATATCATTCATACATCTGCCACACCATCATTTTATAATCTTTATTTATACAACTGCTACTGCTTCGATCTCAATCAGTACGTCTTTTGGAAGTCTTGCAACTTCTACACAAGAACGTGCAGGGAAATCTTTGTTGAAATATTCTTTGTAAATATCGTTGATAATTGAGAACTGGTTCATATCCTTAATAAATACTGTAGTCTTTACAACCTTATCACAGGATGAACCGGATGCCTCGATCAGATTCTTCAGATTTGAGATTGCCTGTTTTGCCTGAACTGTGATATCTCCTTCTACTAACTGATTCGTTGCAGGATCGATCGGAACCATTCCTGATGTAAATAAAAATCCGTTAGCAACGATTGCCTGTGAATATGGTCCGATTGCCTGTGGTGCTTTCTCTGTGCTGATTATCTTCTTATCCATTTTTATATCCTCCTGAAATTTAATGCCTACATCTCCATAATAATCTCTCTTGCCAGACTCTCCGGTATGGCTTTTGCGTACTGGTCACCATCAAATACCTCGATCGCGCCGATTCCATGCTGTAAAACGAAACGCAAATGTCCGTCTCTGACCTTCTTATCGGTATACAGCTTCTTAACCAGAGCGTCACGGTCAATATAATCCGGAATCTCCGTTGGAAGATCTGCCTGCTTCAACATGGCAACCATAGCTGCTTCATCCTCTGCTGTACAGTAGCCAAAATATTCTGCCATCTTCACCTCTGCAACCAGACCGATCGCAACGGCTTCTCCATGCAGCAGCTTATAATCACTGACTGTCTCGATGGCTCTTCCAACCGTATGTCCAAGGTTCAAAACCTCACGCAAACCGCTTTCCCGCTCGTCCTTCATAACGACCTGATATTTGATCTCGCAGTTCTTCTCCGCGATATGTCTGCATACCTCGTCCTTTACTGCAAGCACATCTTTGATATGCTCTGACAGATAATCGAAGAATTCCCTGTCTGCAAGGCAGGCATGCTTGATCGTCTCTGCAAGACCTGAAGATAACTGTCGCTGTGGAAGTGTCTTCCATGTTGCGATATCCAGATATACCTTCTGCGGCTGATTAAACAGTCCGATCAGATTGGTTGCAAGCGGTGTATCGACCGCTGTCTTTCCTCCCACGGATGCATCCGCGGCCGCAAGTAACGTCGTTGCATAATTGATAAATGGAATTCCTCTGCCATAGGTTCCGGCTACAAATCCTGCAAGATCTGTCACCACACCACCGCCAACGGCGATAATGCAGCAATCTCTCCGATATCCCTTTGCAAGCATGGTATCTTCTACATACTCCTTTGTCGCTCTGGTCTTGCTCAGTTCTCCTGCCGGAAAACTGATAAGATCTGCCTTGTATCCTGCTTCTTCAAGCATCTTATAAATCTTGTCCGCATACAGCTCTTTTACATTGCTGTCTGTAACTACTACAAATTTAGATATTTTTCCAACCAGACCGGCCTTCAGATCATCAATCAGCTTCTGTTCCAGCTCATATCCGATTTCAATCTCATAGCTGTCATCTACTACTTTTTTTAATTCAACCTTGAAATTACTCATATTCATCCTTTCATTTCCTGGTACTTTTCAGCCATATAACATGCACAGCTGTCTTTTTGTTTCTCCTGAACATTCCTTCTCATTTATGAATACATTATTTGATGATAATGTTCTTCTCTGTGATCCGGATCTTACCCTCTTTTAACAGATGTCCAACCGCACGCTTAAATGCATTCTTGCTGAGTCCGAACTCTTTCTCGATCACTTCTTTATCTGCCTTGTCATTAAATGGTAAGGTTCCTCCATAGCTTTCGATGATATTGTATACCATCTCGCTGTCATTGTTGATCTGTTCACGGATCGGCTTCTGTAAACTCAGATTGAGTTTGCCGTCTTCTCTGACATTTGCCACACGGGCTTCTACCGTCTCACCCACATTGATCCGGGAATGGATCTCCTTCATCGGGATCAGGGCTGAATAACGATTATCAACCGCAACAAAGGCTCCCAGATTCTGATTAAATTCAAATACCGTTCCACTTACGGAATCCCCTGCCTTATATGGGGACTGTGTCTCCAGATAGGCATATACCTTCATGCTGACGCACAAACGCTTGGAACGATCCTCATACATCCGGACCAGATACGACTGACCTTCCCTTACCTTGCTTGTCTGCTCTTTAAAAGGAAGCAGGATATCTTTTTCCAGTCCCCAGTCCATAAATGCACCGATGCCTGTCACATTGACACATTTTAATAGTGCAAGTTCTCCCATCGTTATGATCGGATGATTTGTTGTTGCGATCAGACGATCTGCGGAATCACGATAGATAAATACATCTAATTGATCTCCCATTCTTGTTCCCGCAGGTACCTGTTTCTTCGGAAGCAGGACTTCCTCGTCGTCGTATTTTTTCTCGGCAAGGTAAATGCCGAAATCTTTCTCTTTTACAACCTCTAAATGGTTCCATTCGCCAATCTTGATCATGCTGTCTGTCTCCCCGTTCTCTTTGTTTTAAATTCTACTATACATCTGGTCTGATCTTCTTCATCTGCAAATACAAACTGTATCAGATCATCTCTTTCTGCTTTCTTTATTACGATACATTCATCTTTTACAAACTGCCGCTTATACTCGCTTCTGATCTGACAGATCATGTCATCCGAATCGATATATTCCAACGCCAGCGCAATATATGCTTCATTATTCATGTGGTTATTCGAATCAATCTGATAAGGCAGAACAACCCTTCTGTCTGTCTCTTCCATGCCTTCGATCAGCCGGATCTTTCTCGGAGCATATTCCATCGGAAGCTTTTCTGCAAGAGGATATGCTGCTCCTACTTCAGGCTCAATTCTTACAGGACGAAGCGTATCAGTATCAATATAACTCCACTGGGAAGCTGCCTGTACAATATTCGCTCCATTCTCATCCCGAATAACTATATTACGATATCCCATGGAACCTTTAAAATCATATGCCCAGGTTCCAACCCTGATCTTCTCCTGTAATACCGGATACCGCTCCACATCAATCTGCCACGAGATCAGAAACCATGCCCGGTTATGGTCCTTCAGATATTCAATTCCAATTCCTGCCTGTTCTGAATCGAAGATCGCACAATCCTGAAAGTAATTTGCTATCGTTGCCGCATTTGCTTCCTGTCTTCCATGCGTTTCGCTGTATCTTACGATCGCATCAAAACTGTACATATGTATTCTCCATTTCCTATTATAATGTCATCTCCACAAGTGCTCCCATTATACAACAGCCGGGCTATTATTTCTACCTGGATTTTCTATTTCCATTGATTTTTATTCTCAAATTTTTCGTGTTCATTGCGTATAAATAACTTTTTGTAATTTTTTTAAAAAAGTGCTTGCTTTTTTCAAACTGTTGTAATATAATATCATCTGTTGACAGCAATGGGCTATCGCCAAATGGTAAGGCACTGGACTCTGACTCCAGCATTTTCAAGGTTCGAATCCTTGTAGCCCAGCTCTTAAGAACCAGATGTGATCTGGTTCTTTTTTTGTTATGGCGACGAGTCAAGTGCGGCATGCTTGCATGGCTGCATTTGACGACCGCTAATCATCGAGTCGTTAGACGAGAGGAACCTGATTGCACAAGAAAGGGAAAGGGACCGCCATCTTACAGGCAGTCCCTTGTATTTATGAATATTTTTTTGTGAAAAAAACAACGACTTAAATTTCGGATGTCTTAGGAGCTATCTTCTCTCCTTTTCTTATTGTAACAAAATTGTAACACATTTTTAATTTTTGCGCAATGTCTATTTTTACTAATTTATCGGAAATTTATTTTACTTTTATGTATGAATCCTCTAATGCTTTTAAATATATTGTATATTCCATTTTATATTTTCTATTCTGCATCCGGCAGTCCCAAAAGCTGCAATGCATTTTCTCCAAGGATCTTTTTCTTGTCTTCATCTGATAACGGAAGTGCCTGTATGTCCTTTATGGCCCGCTTCTGATCTGTCCACGGACTGTCTGTTCCAAATACGATTCGATCTGCTCCATGTGCTCTGATCAGTTTCAGGAACATCTCCTCCGATACCAGCTTCCAACGATGTTCAGCACCCGAAAGCCATGCAATCTCTCCATAGGAAAATGCTGTATCCATATATACATTTCTTCCGCACAGCTTCGCAAGTACCTCGTCCCAGAGATTCCAGCCACCCATATGTGCAAGAACGAGCCGCTCCGGCTGAACTTCATCTAATACTTCGCACACCATGTCCGGTGTACAATGTGTTACAGAGGGAAGCCCGATATCTACTCCGGCATGAACCACAACGACCAGACCAAGCTCTGTTGCGTAACTGATGATCCGTTTATAACGGATATCATTGAACATGGCATCCTGATAATCCGGATGCAGCTTAATTCCCTTTAATCCGGCAGACTTGATACCATTTAAAATCTCTTTATAGTTATCATTTCCGGGATGGATTCCGCCAAATGACCAGACACCACTACCCGTAAACTGGGCTGTTACTGTCTTTGCCACGGTATTGATCCGCTCCACCTGATGAGGTGCGGTTACAACAGGAAGGACAACAGAGATATCAACGCCGCTTTGCGCCATTGAATGCTGCAAGCCTGCAAGTGTACCATCCGATGCCGGCTTTGTCTTTGATCTACTTACTAACAGTTCAAGTGTCTTTGAAGCCATTTTATCCGGATATGTGTGGGTATGAAAATCTACGATCATCTTTTTATTCCTTTTCTTATCTTCTCCCTGCCACCCTATATTAGGGTAACACTCATATTTTCATTTGACAATATTGAAATCTTTAGAAATTTATCGGTTTCTTTTGGTTTTTTCTATATAAATTGCTGTATTATGTCACCTGTCATTCCATCTTTCTTCGTATATTGCCCATATACACAAATATTAAATCTTTTCTATCGTATTGAAAATCCGATCATTTTAGAGTATCTTAGTTGAGAATAAACTAGAAACAGAAAGGGCTGCTCCGGCAGTTTTATACATTATGGCTGGAAAAACAAAAAAGAAACTGACCGTTACACAGATGCGGTCTGTCATAAAATTCCTGATCGGTGTCAACATCGTCCTGCTCATCGCCGTTATCGTTCTGTCCGTCCTGTTGGCGGTCAGTCGGTCAAAAAGCAGCAAGGATGCCGTCTCGATCATAAAACCGGACGGAAAATACACAGTCTGTTTGGATCCAGGACATGGCGGTTCCGATATCGGTGCAACCGGAATTAATAATATTCATGAAAAAGACGGAAACCTGAAGCTTTCCTTAAAGGTTGCAAAACTATTAAAGAAAAACGGAGTAAAAGTTGTCATGACGCGTGATGATGATTCTACCGTTTCTTCCGAAGAACGTGCTGCGATTGCAAATGACTGCGACGCAGATCTCTATCTGGCACTCCACAGGAACTACGCAGCAAATCCTGAGGCCTGTGGTGTAGAAGCATGGATCTACAGCTCCGGTTCCGAAAAGAATCACGCAATCGCAGAAACCATCCTGTCCAATCTGGAAAAGGTCGGAATCTCCGATAACCGTGGTGTCCGTACCGGAACACAGTTTGACAGTGACAACGATTACATCGTTATCAAACAGACAAATATGACAAGTCTGATCATCGAGATGGGCTTTATCAGCAACGAAAAAGACGTAGAGCTCTACGATGATAACATGGACGATTACGCCGCCGCCATCGCTAACGGCATTATCGAATGGCTCAACGAATATCAATAAAACAATATGTATATAAATGCCGGTATAAACGGTCTGTCTGCTGGTACTATGAAACATCCATAGAGAAGCCGACTGATTTTCATACAATTTTGTGCTATGTCGGAGCTGCAAACGACTTTATCGCAGCGGAGACATATGCATATAAAATTGTATGAAAGAAGGTAGGCAAACGTGATGTTTCATAGCACCGGCAGACAGACCGTTCATACCGGCATTTTATTTATTAATTATTTTATTGTTATGGTTGTTACCGACCGAATATCAGAAACAGAACTTCCGATATAGATCGTATAACTTCCTGCTATGACCTTCCACGCATCCGTCTTCTCATCAAAATGACGGAATGCATCGGCTGTCAATTCAAATTCCGCATACTTTGTTTCTCCCGGTGCAAGTGATAACTTGCAGAAGCCCTTCAACTCCTTCACAGGATTCTCCGGACTTACTTCCGTTTCTCCGACATACAGCTCTACCGTCTCTTTTCCGGCAAGCTTTCCGGTATTTGTTACCGGGATCTGTACCTTGAATGTCTGACCATCCGGCTCTTTTACCTGCATATCTCCATAGGAAAATGTCGTATAAGATAATCCATGACCAAATGAGAACTGTACCGGGATCTGATATTTGTCATAATACCGATATCCGACAAATACGCCTTCTCTGTATGTTTCCGTCAATTTTGCATTCATTCTTTCATGTTCTTCTTCCGTTAAGGTTCTTCCGGGGAAATCTCCAAAAACCATCGCCGGTACCTGATCAAGAGATTTCGGCATGGTCATCACAAGTTTACCGGATGGATTTACTTCACCAAACAGGATTTCACCGAGTGCTCTGCCACCTTCCATTCCTGCATAACTCATCCATACAATCGACTTTGCATCATCAATCCATGCGCTCATATCAACCGGATTACCTGCCATCATGACAATGACCATATTCGGATTCACTTTTAAGAGCTCCGTGATCAGTTCATCCTGATGATATGGAAGCTTCAGATCCGGTCTGTCGTATCCTTCTTCATCTGTATCATGATTTAAACCGCCAACAAAGATCACATCATCATATTCTGAAGCAAGTGCAACCGCCTCTTCACGAAGTGCCTTCTGGATCTTCCGTCCTTCCGGATCATTTCCTTCATAAGCCCCCTGCTCCGATGCCAGTTCATCCAGACTTACCTCCTGCCAATTCAGTACCTGCTGTCTGTTCTTATCCGGCACATAATAACCTTCTGCATATGTCACTTCGCAGTTACCGCCAAGCTCCATCTTAATACCAAGCAGTGGATTGATCTCATAAAGTGCCGCAATCTCCGCACTTCCGCCACCATTTGAATGAAGCTTTGCTGCATTATGTCCGATCACCAGAAGCCGATGTGTCTTCTCAGGTGCAAGCGGCAGTCTCTGTTCTTCATTCTTTAACAGTACAATTGATTCTCTGGCTGTCTCTAACACTGCATCCTGATGTGCTGAAGTATCATAACTTCCTTTCTTCCGGCTCCAGTCACGAACCGCATAGACGGCCGGCTTCTGTTCCGTGTAGCCAGCATATGTAGCCGTCTGTTCATTGTCCCCACTTTCGACTTCTACAATATCTATCATCTTGGCACGAAGCATGAATCGGAGAATACTCTTTACCTTTTCATCAATTCTTTCCTCTTCGATCTCGCCATTCCTTACCGCATTTAACAATGGATCTGCCATGCAGTATTCATCGAAGTTTGCATAGATCGACATCTCTACATCGATCGGGCTTTCTGCTGCGGCCTTTGTATCGTGGATGCCACCCCAATCCGAAACGATCAGGCCGTCATAATTCCATTCTTTCCGCAGTATCTCACCGAGCAGTTCATTATTTTCACAGCAATGAACCCCACGGAACAGATTATAAGCACCCATAATAGATCTTACCTTTGCTTTCTTTACTGCTGCTTCAAATGCAGGCAAGTATATCTCACGGAGCGTTCGTTCATCGATCTCGACATTCACCCAGTTCCGCTCTGTTTCCTGATTATTAACAGCAAAATGTTTCACACAGGCACCCACGTCAGAACTCTCGATCCCTTCGATCACCGGAACCGCCATCTCTGATATCAGATAAGGATCTTCGCTGAAATATTCAAAATTTCTTCCGCAAAGTGGCGTCCGCATAACATTGACACCCGGCGCAAGTATGATATCCTTGCCACGTCCTCTGGCTTCTTCACCAAGTACCGTTCCTGATTTTCCTGCCAGTTCCCGGTTCCAGGTTGCGGCGATCGCACTGTTACTCGGACAATATGTAACTCCATCATCATTATGTCCGGCTCTGCCCCAGTTATCATTAAAGAATTCGAACCGCACCCCTGTCGGGCCGTCCGACATCACGATTGGGGGGATTCCAAGTCTTTCTACTGCCCCGGTGCGGAACAGACCCGCACCATGGATCATCTTTATTTTCTCTTCTAATGTCAGTTCATTTACTAACTGATCGATCTTTCTTTCATAATCTTTGTGAAACATCGTATTTTTCCTTTCTGTCCAGATATTTACAACCCTTATCTGCAAACGATACGGTTGCTGCAGGCTGTAAGAACCGTTGTGCCGGCTTTCACTTCAAACTCCGTCCCCTGTGCCCCTCTAGATTCTACTTTTTATCCTCTATTCTCTGCTCCACACATAGCAGTATGCCTGTGTTCTCGCTGCAAATTTCGCTTTCTTAAGAAGTTCTCTGACTTCTGCCTTTGTATACCAGCCGGCTTCGATCTCTTCTAATGTAGAGGTACTCTTATGGAACTCTCCCCGTGCCTTTCCAACAACGCAGACATTTGTTTCATTTGAAAAACCGACCGCACTGTAGCTGGTTCCGATGAAATCATCGATCTCATATAATTCCAGCCCTGTCTCCTCACGAAGCTCACGCTTCGCACTCTCCTGCGGCGTCTCACCCGGATCGATCAGACCTGCCGGGAAGTTATATACCCATTCTCCCGGAGCAAGACGGAATTCCTTATCGATCAGTATCTTCTCGCCGGTCTCATTCGTAGCAATGATCACAACTGCATCTGCCATTTTGCCATGCAGTCCTTCAAAATCCGTAATGTCACCATTCCGGCTGATCATCTCATATACCTTCTTCTGATGATCCACTGTCTCATATGTTATATCATAGCGGGTAATAAATTTACCTTCGCATTTCTTTTCTACTTTTTTGAATTGCATTTTCAAATAACACCTTTCAAGTACTAATATTATAAACCGAAGCCGGCATAACAAGATCCATATGATCCGTAACAGAAACGCTTATGTCTTTCCTTTAAGAAACCTCAACATCAAATCGGAATTTTGTATAAGCAGGATTCAGATAACTCATGGTAAACTCTACAATATTATAATCTGCATCCGCACCCTGATAATCGATCTTATAAATCGCAGTTCCACGTTCCACCTGCAGCAGCTCTGCGAGCCGTTCATTTGCCTCACATATGACCAGCTTCTGTCCAAAATGGCATGGCATATGTCCTTTTGCTTCCATATAATCATATAAAGACACTTTGGCGAAATCAAATTCATCCAGGTCATCAAAATATTTTTTCGGTACATATGTATACTCCACTGCAAATGGTATATCACCCTCTAATCGTACCCGGTAAATTCCATATATCATCTCATCATCCGAAATTCCAAGCTTATATCCCAGATATTTACTTCCTGTGATCTCACCGGTCCCGAGAAGGCGGTTTTTTACCTCCATTCCACCCTTACGGAGCGTCGCTGTGATGCCGGTATTTCCTGCTTCATTTGAATTATCCAGATCGATCTTTTTCTTATCTCTTTGTGCAACATACGTTCCGGAACCCGGTTTACAAACCAGATATCCTTCTTCTACAAGCTTACTAACCGCACGTTTTACGGTCATACGGTTCACACCATAGGCTTCCGCCATTTTTCTCTCACTTGGTATTGCTTCACCCGGCAGATATTTTTTTTCATCTATTTTCTTGATAATAGAATCCTGTAATTGAATATATAATGGCATTCTATAATCCATGGAGCACCTCCTCCATCTTTTGCTTAATGACAGGATCTTCTTTTTCAAATGCGACCCATTCTTTATTGATCACCGATTGCAGATATTCCATAACCTCACCTTTCTCGTCATATGTGATTCCCTCTTTTTTTACAAGAGCAGTCAGCTTGTCAACATTCAAGGCTTTGGCTTCATTTTCATCAGCATATACAATTCCGACTGTTAATTCTTGTTTTTTGGGAATATGATGATATTCCTGAATCAAGATATCAAATAACGAATTATCTTCCAGATCAAACCGCATCAGCTTAGGAGCCTTGCTTTCCGGTATATATGAATATTCTATGGTGATCGGAACAGCCCTGTCTTCTTCTACGACCATACGGATACGGGTAATTTTGAATAACGGAGTTCCTAACGGAAGCTTAATACTTTTATTCAGTTCCTTATCTACTTCCACACGCTCAAACGCCAACAATCTGCTTCTTGTTTGTGCCCCCATCTTTTCCAGCTTTTCACTGAATGATCGAATTCGGTCAAGATTGGATATCATTCTTCTGTGGGCTATGTAGTTGCCGCTCCGTTCCCTGCATTCTATGATCCCTTCATCCTCTAATAATTTATATGCAGATCTGACGGTAGCTCTCTGTACCCCAAACTGTTCAGCCAGATCCCGTTCAGATGGGAGTTTTTCTCCTTCTTTCAGTTTATTTTTCATAAAGTAAAATTTTAATTCATACGCAATAAACTCATCTTTATTCATCAATTTCATGGCAAACTCCCTCCTGTACTTTATTAAGTATAGCAACTTTTCCAAACGCAAACAAGCAGGAAATGTCAGTTTATAAGACCAAAAACAGACCCGTACATGTGCGGATCTGTCTCTGTATACTTTTTATAACTCTCTTATTTTTTTCCTTAACGGAAGTATCATACCCGGTGCAACTGATAACTCATCAATGTTCATCTGTAAAAACCTTTCTGTCAGACTTAGATCGGCTGCAAGTTCACCGCATATTCCAATCCACTTTCCTTCTGCATGAGCATTCTCTGCTGCCATTTGGATCATAGATAACACCGCCGGATGGTGTGAATCATAGAAGGAATCCAGATTCCGGTTCTGGCGATCAATTGCCAGAGTGTACTGCGTCAGATCATTTGTTCCGACACTAAAGAAATCCACTTCCTTTGCCAACTCTCTGCTGATCATAACCGCAGCCGGAGTCTCAATCATTATACCGGTTTCAATCTGATCGGAAAATGCTATTCCATCTGCACGAAGTCCGGTCTTCACCTCGTCCATTATCTCTTTAATACGACGAACCTCTGATACCGAAATGATCATCGGAAACATGATCGCAATCTGGCCATACGCGGATGCTCTGAAAATAGCTCTAAGCTGGGTCTTAAATAATTCGGGTCTGGTCAGACATATCCTGATCGCACGGAACCCCATTGCCGGATTATCCTCTTTTTCCAGATTAAAATATCCAACCTGTTTATCTGCTCCGATATCCAACGTACGGATGATCACCCTTTTTCCGGCCATCATTTCCGCTACCTGTCTATAAGCTGCAAACTGCTGTTCCTCTGTTGGATAAGTTTCATTTTCCAGATATAAGAATTCGCTTCTGAATAACCCGATACCACCGGCATCATTTCGGAGTGCCGCTCCTACATCTGATACATTGGCAATATTGGCATAAAGGTTAATCTTCTGCCCGGATCTGGTTACATTTTCTTTGCCCTTCAATGTCTCCAGAAGCTCACGCTGTTCCTGTTCGACAGCCTGCTTTTTTCTCATAGCAACAAGGATTTCTTCATCCGGATCAATATAGATCTTTCCTTCCTGACCGTCTACGATTGCAAGTCTTCCGTCATATTTCGGTGTTAATGTATCACCGATTCCTATAACAGCCGGAATATTCATGGTTCTGGCAAGAATCGCTGTATGGGAATTTGCCGAGCCTTCCACTGTAATAAATGCCAGCACCTTATCTTTATCAAGCTGAACAGTCTCGCTTGGTGTCAGATCATCTGCCGCGATGATTACCTGCTCCGTCATTTCAAATGAAGCATTCTGTTTTTTTGCAAACTGGGAAAGGAGCCTGTTCGATACATCCTTTACATCTGCTGCCCTTCCCTGCATATAGGCATCATCCATCGCTTCAAAGATTGCTGCATAATTATCAGATGTGACACCTATTGCATATTCAGCATTTACCTTTTGTGTATTTATAATATTCTCTACAGAATCATTATAATCCGGATCCTCAAGCATTAACTGATGTGCTTCAAAGATCATGGCATTTGCTTCTCCCACATCAGTAAGTGCCTTGTCATATAACTGCTGCAATTCAGAAAGTGCTTTTTCCTTTGCAGTCCGGAAGCGGCGTATTTCCGCCTCCGGATCATCGACATGACGTCGTTTTATCTGGATTTCGTCCCTTTTAAAGAATTGTATCTTCCCGATAGCAACTCCGCCAAATACACTTTTACCCTGTAATATTACCATATTGTCACCTCTTTAAAATCCGATCCTTTTACAGATGTTCCTGAACGAACGCTTTCAGGTTTGCTGCATCTTCTGCCTCGTTTTCACCTTCTACTTTTATCAGGATCTCCTGACCTTTTTTTGCTCCCAGACTCATAACTGCCATAACTCCTTTTGCGTTTACGGTTCTGGATCCAAATGTTACGGATACTGTGCTCTTACATTTTGCAGCAGCCATAACAAACTGTGAAGCCGGTCTGGCATGAAGTCCCTGCTCATCTGTAATTACATATGTGAATTCAACCATAATAACCGCCTGACCTTTTTAATATTCAAACTGACGATAGTAACGTCTGAATTCCAGACTATGTCCTGTATTCTGCTCATAATGAATAGCAAGTCGTTCTGTTAATATCGCGGTAATAATCATCGGAGAGCAGATTACACGGAACTCATCATCGATACCATCCAGAATGTAATCCTTGGTATCAATAATAACAGCTTTCTTTGTATGTTCTTTTACAAATCGTTCTACTCTTTCATCCAATGGTCGATATTCGTCCTCACCTTTTATTACAAATACCGGAACTCTGTCATCAACTAACTCCAATGGTCCATGGAAGAAATCAGCAGATGAAACAGTCTTTGTACGAACCCACTGCATCTCCTCTAAGATACACATTGTAAAGAGATAGGTCTCACCCCAAAGGACACCGGAGCCTGTAAACATTGTATATGGTTCATGTGCATATGTCTTTGCGATCTCGATCGCTCTTGGCTCAAATTTTTCTCTTACCGCAAGGAGATCCTTAAACAGATTTTCCATCTGATCTGCCCATCTGTCATAATGTGGAAATTCTCCTCTGTTCTTTAAGATACGGAGCATTACAAAATAGTATAATAAGTAAGAATGCTCACAGTCACCACATGCATTATAAATCGGGTCTGTCAGCAGATTTGCTAAAGGAGTTGTCTCATCCTTTGTAAATCCATATACATTGATTCCCTGATCCTTACAATATTTTACTGCCTTCAAGATCTCCATAGTATTGCCTGATGCAGAAGAGGTAAATACAAGAGTCTTATCTGTAATATGTTTTTTATTTTTTACCAGAAATTCACCTGCATTTTCAAGATAGATTGGAAGATCTGTATATTTCTTGGCTACTTCTACAACCGGATACCATTCTGCCCATGTTCCACCGATACCAAGCATACATACGCTGTCATATTCCTTTGCCGTGATCCGGTCAATCAATGCCTCAACCTCTCCTCTTAATGAGTATGTCTTTGCTCCGTCCTTTAAATATTTCTCTGCGTCAAATTTTTTTAATGCCATAGTTCTTTCCTCCTGTTATTTTTTATTCCCCTATAATTGTTATATAAATTGTTCTATATTGTGGTCCATCATATTCACACAGATATATGTCCTGTGCACTTCCACTTTTCAGCTTTCCATCTATAACCGGGAATACACAATGATTTCCGGTCAGATGGGCTTTTAAATGTCCGGTCGGATTGCCTGCCATCGCACCGTAGGTATCTAACAGCCTTCCATGGGCATATTCTCCATCCTCAGGAACAAGTCTTTCCATCAGATGCCCAATATCATATTCCAGGCACTCCAGTCCTTCATTAACTGCAATTCCTGTTGTCGTATGTGCTGTTATAACATATACAACTCCATTTCTGATTTTGCTTTTTTCTACAACCTGCCTGATATCATCTGTAATTTTCACCAAACAGTTATATTCTTTTGTCAGCACCTCTATACTGCCATGTGTTACCATCATACCTCCAATCCCAGAAACTCAATCGCGTTCTGTCCAAATATCAGATCCTTGGTAGATTCTCTTATATCCATAGCTTCTATAGCCTTTTTCATTCTCCGCATCTCTAACCGCGGATCATCAGAGCCAAACATGATCTGATGTCTGAAGCTTCGATCGATCCAGTGCGGTCCCATATCCACTTCGAATACCTTGTGATAAAACTCCGGGGCTGTATCAAAATACAGGAATGCTGTATCCGCATAAACATTTCTGTATTTGAGCATCAGCATACAAGTTTCCTGCACCCATGGCCATCCGCAATGTGCAAGACAGATTCGAAGCTTTGGATGTCTGTATGCTGTTTCTTCAAACTCAACCGGCCTCGCATATTTAGATAAGGTATCCGGCTCTACCGACATTCCGCAATGAAACACGATCGGTTTATTATACTTCTCGCATATCTGATATATCGGCTCCATGTATTCATCTCCCGGATAGAACTTCTGCTTTGACGGATGAAGCTTCAGGCCTGCCAGATGATACTCTGCAAATGCTGTTTCAAGTATCTCTGTCGCATCCGGCCTGTGAGGATCTACACTGGCAAATCCGATAAAACGATCCGGATATGTTGCTGTCAATTCCTTTACCTGGTCATTTGTTCCTAGTATGCCTCCATATTCCGTAGTCAGATCCAGTGGAAGCAAAACCGCTTTATCCACTCCGGAACAATCCATCAAGGTTAACAGTGCATCAACCGGGATCTGATCCGTCTTGTATAAGCCATACATCTTTTTTGCAAATTCATTCTGATATTCCGTTTTGCATACCGGCTCTAAAAATGCAGGATGTACATGCATATCAATTACTATTTTTTTCACCTTACTACTACCTCCTTTTTAACCAAGGAAGCCAAAGAATGCTCCTGCTATTCCAAGTACAAGCATGATCAACATAATAAGCAACGGATTAACCTTCTTCTTCAATAACCAATAAGTAACTCCAAATAGCAACAGCACCGGAAGGCCCGGGACAATGCCATTTAACAGATCCTGAATTGTACTTGCTTCTTCGCCGCTTCCAATCTGCGTTATAAAATTAATCGACGTCATATCCATCGTCATGCCGCCAACTACCATAATACCCATGATAGAGGCTACTTCCATAACTACCTTCATCAAACCGGATTCAACAATCTTTGCCATGGATTCACGACCCATTTTATATCCAAGGAATACTCCAAACCATCTGCAGAGATATGCCGGAATGTTAAAGATCAAAAGGAAGAGAATAGGTCCGAGAATGTTCCCCTGCAAGGCAAGTGAACATCCAATTCCTGTTGCGATTACCTTGATCGTGCCCCAGAACAGAGAATCGCCGATTCCTGCTATAGGTCCCATTAATGCTGTTTTTACTGCGCCAATCGAATCTGTATCAAAATCTGCATCCTGTGCATTTTCCTCTTCCATTGCGGCTGTGATACCCATCTGAAATGTTGCAAGATAATGGCTGGTCTGATATAACGTCAGATGACGCTTCATAGCAGCTGCCAGATCCTTCTTATCCGGATATAGTTTCTTTAACACCGGATACATGGAAAAACAAAATCCTACATTTCCCATTCGTTCATAATTCCATGTATGTTCATATGTGATCTCTCTTAAAAACACCTTTGTGAGATCTTTTTTCGTAACTACCTTATCGTAGTCTGCATGTATCTTAGAACTCATCAAAATCACCTCCGTTATCTGCGGTTTCAACTACCGGTACCGCCCCCTGTTGCTTGTCTCCGAATATGCCAAATGTTACTCCGATTATCACAATAAGTACGGCAAAAATCGCAACTCCTGTTGTGGATATTCCAAGGTATGATACCAGGAAAAAGCCAAGGAAGAAAAATGGTGCAACCTTGCGATTCATCATCTGCTGTGCAAGCATTGCAAAACCAAGTGCAGGAAGCAGTGCTGCTGTTATATCCATACCGGACTGAACAAATTCAGGTATTTTACCAAGAAGTGCTGTTACTGCATCACTGCCAAAATAAAATGCAAGTGGGATGCAGACAATACCAAAAAGATTCTGAAGATATCCTGCGATCAGATAATCTCTGTTAAATGCCCGTATATTACCTTTTTCAGCATCACGGTCACATTTGTGGATCATAACAAGCATCAACGGCTGGCAGATACCGGTATTTGCCGCAAGCATTACGGTTGCGATCGGAATACCAAGTACTAAAGCTGTTTCCGCTCCGCCTCCTGACTGAATCGCAAGTGAAACACCGAGCACAGTGCCTGCGATCAGATCCGGCGGATTATATGCACCGATCGATACGGCTCCTACAAGTGCAAGTTCCATAGTTGCCCCCATAATAATACCGGCCGGAAGATTTCCCATTACCAGACCTACTAACGGTCCAAGAACGATCGGTCGCTGCAGGCAGCTTGTACCAAGCAGCCATTCTGAATAACCAAGCAGGCCGATCAGAAAAATAAGTATTGTTTTTAATATCATAATCTGTCCCTCCATTCATCCGTTAAAACAGCGATTTGCATTTAATTACTTTATCAGCCGGGATCATCTGAATAAATACATCAACGCCATCATCAACCATCTCTTTTACCAGAGCCAGCTCGGCTGCATCCATATATGCGCTTCTACCATATAATTTTGCATTTTCATGGTATGCAATGTTGCCGATATTTAATGTCTTTTCTCCTGTAGCTTCAATGATTGCTTTGGCTATTTCTACCGTTTCACAGATGATAAATAATTTATATTTATCAGTTACCCCGCTTTTCAATGCCTCTACAGCTTCCGCTGTATTTTTTACTACAACCTTTGTTCCGGATGGTTTCGCCATCTTTAGTGCGTTTAATCTCAGCGGATCATTTTTAACCGTGTCACTTACCAGTAGCAGGCAATCTGCCCCTAATGATGCTGTCCATGATACTGCTACCTGTCCATGTAAGAGACGATAATCAACACGAATTGATTTGATCATATAAACCTTCTCCTTTCTTTTCTGTTAATACACAGATTAAAAATCTTCATCATCATACGTTGTATTTACTGTATTACAATAAACCATCATATCTTTAGCCTCTGCAACCGCACCCTCAATTACAGACGCCGTATCCTGATCCTCTGCACTCAGCAGGATACCGATCACTGCAGCCAGATTCACACCGGCAACAACATGTATCCTTGGATCAGACAATAATGCGGATGCATTATTATTCACACTTCCGCCTAAAAGATCTGTCATTATCACAATCTCTGCCTCTGAATCCGCTTCAACAATTCTCTTTAATTCCGGAAGCGGATCCGGGCATTCATCTGTATAAGCATTGATACAGGTCAGATTTTCCTGTGCACCTGCCAGCATTTCAATCGTTGTCAACATTCCTTCGGCCATCTTTCCGTGTGTTGCTAAAACATATTTTCTCATCCGTTCTCCTCCCTTCTGCTCCTTTCAAGCTTTTCTTTCATAATCCTGTCATAGTCTTCTGTTTTTGGCGAAACAGCCTGTTCCATCCGGGAAAACAGCGGATGACAAGTAAAATTATTTTTTTCCTTTGTTACATGAGCCGCTATATATTGAAACAATGCAGCTGTATATAACGGTGTGATCTCTGCCGGAAGCCGGCATGGTATCCGAATCTGTCCATCTCGTTTATCGTGAACCTGATCCGTAATCATATAGCAGTGCTCCGTGATCAACAATGTTGCTTTATAAATATCATACAGTCGATCAGAGGTTTTACCACAATCTATAAAGAAAACCGAATAATCCGGAGTAAGCTGCATATCCGGTCCATGTATAAATTCTTCGCTTTCATAATATACCGTCGGAACTTTCAGAGTTTCCTGAAATTTCAACGCTCCCTCTCTGACCGTTGCCAGATTGGCTCCATCGCCGACCAGTATTGCTTTTTCCATACACAACAGATCCTGATATCGTTTTTGTACCAATTCTTTCGCCTGCATCAGGCAAAGCTCCTGCATTTCACAAGCATTCCGGATCTGGCTTACTGCAGTTTCATATTTCTGATCACTAATTTCTCTTTTTTGAAAACCTATCTCCAATATCATAAGCATGAGGAACTCGATCAAAGTAGAATATCCAAGCGTTACATAATCAATGGTTTCATTTCCAACTCCATACTCCACAAGACGATCCGTGTATCTGCTTGCACTGCCATTTTCATTCCCGGTTAACAAAACAAATGGTTGATGCTCCTTATTTAGCTCCTTCATAATTTCTATTATGTTTGTACTGCAGCCACTCTGGGATATTAAAATCGTAAACCGGTTCTTTTCTCTCTCCCGGTAAACATCCAGATATTCCACTGTACTTAATACACTGATATCGAATTTACTGTATTTTAAAAGAAACGGTCGAGCTGCATATGCTGCATTCAGGGACGATCCGGATGCGATCAGACATATATCTTCTTTGTCCTGATCCAGATACCAGTCGCATATCTTTTTGGTAAGAGACTTTCTCTTATCAAGATTATCTTTCATAATACGACCGGAAACCTGAATATAATATTCCATATCCTTCTTCATTTTCCATCTCCTTTTGTGGTTCTTTTTGTGAACCACTTTGTAAATATAATATACCACCTATCAACTGGTTTTGCAATACCAATTTTATATTTTTTTATACCAACTTGAAAATTCGCAAAAAAATAGAGAAACCGGTATACTTATAGTACCAATTTCTCTGTTTTTTTGATATCATTTTTTTAAATTACGGATTGCATCTTTTTAATTATCTTATTCACTTACAACCGTACGGTTACGTCCGGCTTCCTTCGCCTGATACAGCGAATTATCTGCCCGATTGAACCATGCCTTTGCACTCTCTCCTTTGGAATATTCCGCAACACCACAGCTACAGGTGATTCCACTGTTATTCATGAACTGGAAGTAGTAGCATCGGAATTCTGTTCTTACATCCTCTACGACATTGATCACCTTTGGCAGTTCAATGTTGCTGAACAATATAACAAATTCCTCTCCACCGTAACGGAATGCAAGACCATAGTCTTTTGATTTCTCCTTCAGCATCTTACAAAGAGCCTTGATAACCACATCACCATTGCTGTGTCCGTATGTATCATTTACATTCTTGAAATGGTCGATATCAAAGATCGCAATATATGCTTTCTCACCGGTCTCCTCGGTCTGCAGGATTTCTTTCTCCAGACTCTCCTCAAAGGAACGTCTGTTATATAATCCTGTCAGCGGATCTTTACGAAGCTCTGTCATAAGACTCATCTGACGAACTGTGAAATTGCCGATGGATTCCATCAGTTCCTTCGTATGCATATTCAGTAAGCACGTTACAAAGGTCAGTATAAATACCAATACAAATGATGTAACAACATATCCACTGAACCGCATCTGTGTCCAGTCATATAAATGATGCAGATGAATCTCATTGATGATAAGACTTGCCGATGCAAGAAGTGCGATCACGATCGTAATATTCTGATTCGCAAAGATAGCCGTGATCACGATAGTGATCGTTGGCATCAGCACCAGAATGATCGAATTGTAATGTTCAAATGCAGGTACTGCCAACACTGTAAACATCATCAGGGAAACCAGCCAGTCTGCACCATTATCGGTTAATTTATTCTTCTTTAAAGCGACCAGCGTTCCTGTCAATGCTGCTGCATATATCAGAAATGGCACTACAACATATAATGTAATATATGCTCCACCGGACATCCCGAGATCTGCCTTATCATTTCCTATATTCGTCATACACATGATCAATTCAACAACCATGAATATACACGCTAACGTCAGAAATACCTTCCATAACAACATCTGCCATTTTTTGCTGATATTAACAGTGATTGTATCGTTCATCACGAATTCTCCTTAAATAGCCCTCAGTTTTCCTTTCCCATGTGAAAACACTCACATAGATGATTTTACACTATATCCTCTGTATCGTCCACTCTTTTTTGTCAAAAATACCTAAAAAAACACATTTTACAGATGAAAACCTATACATAATGTAACATTTACCAATTTTGACGTTGGATTTTTCTCATTAATCAGGTTGATTTTCGTATCTTCCGGTTAAAGTAGTCAGCGACATTTACTATACAAACGCCAGCTGACACAAAGATACCTCCTGTCTTTTGAACAGGAGGCATCCTTGGTTTGATCTGTATCTATATTTTTTATTATAATGCATAACCAACTTCAAATGCTTTCAGATTCATCTCAACAGTCTTTGGAGGAACTGTTGCCTTGATGACCTCAACCCATTTGTCATGGTCAAAATCCATATGCTTTGCGGCAACACCGATTATGATCGTATTGAATACCTTTGGATTGCCCAGCTTCTTTGCCTCTGCCATCGCATCGATCGAGATCACCTTATGCTTCTCTGATAATGTCTCTAAGATGTGATCCGGATATTCTGCCTGACCGGTTACAACCGTGATCGGATCGATTCTCTGATCATTTGCAATAATTACGCCATCCTTCTTCAGAAAATGAGCATAACGCATAGCTTCCAGCTTCTCAAATGCGATCAGAACATCTGCATGACCTTCTTCTACAATCGGTTCCGCAACCTTCTCACCATATCTTACATATGTAACAACACTACCGCCTCTCTGGCTCATACCATGAACCTCGGAGAGCTTTACATCATAACCTGCTGCTGTCGTAATACCACCGAGGATACGGCTTGTAAGAAGAGTTCCCTGTCCACCGACACCAACTATCATAATATTCTTTACAGCCATTAGAATTCCTCCTTTTCGATCGCATCAAACTTACAACGCTTCATACACAGTCCGCAACCATTACACATGGTCTCATCGATCTGGATCGTTCCATCCGGCTGCTTGATAACTGCCGGACATCCCGGCTTTAAGCACATACCGCACTTCTTACATTTCTCCGGGATAGCTCTGCATACACCTGTTACCTTGGTTGTCTTTAAAAGAACACAAGGAGACTTGGTGATAATAACAGAGATCTCATCCTTTGCAACTTCCTCTTTGATCAGCTTCTTTAAACCGTCAATGTCAAATGCATTGATCTCATGTACACTGTCAATACCGATCGCCTTACACAATTTATAAATGTTGATTGCATATGTAGGTTCACCCTGCAAGGTCTTACCGGTCGCTGCATGATCCTGATGTCCTGTCATACCGGTTGTTGAGTTATCAAGGATGATAACGGTTCCTGTACCCTTGTTGTAAACCATGTTCATCAGAGAGTTTACACCTGTATGCATGAATGTGGAATCACCGATAACCGCAACCCAGTTCTTGATATAATCTTTTCCTTTTGCTTTTTCCATACCATGTAATGTAGAAATGGAAGATCCCATACATACGGTTGTATCAATTACGCTAAGCGGCGCAACTGCTCCCAGTGTATAGCATCCGATATCTCCTGCTGCATGGATCTTCAGTTCGTTTAATACTGAAAATACACTTCTATGCGGACATCCCGGACAAAGGATAGGTGGTCTAGGCGCAACCTTTGCAGGTTCTTCCTGCTCAACCTTCTCGCCGAGGATCTTCTCTCTTAACATATTTGCACTGTATTCACCCTGAACGGTCAGAAGCTCCTTACCTACTGCATCGATGCCCCAGGCTCTTACCTGTGTCTCGATATGAGGCTCTAACTCCTCAATAACATACAGCTTATCAACCTTTGCCGCAAAGTCTTCGATCAACTTTCTAGGAAGCGGATTTACCATACCGAGCTTTAATACGGAGGCATTTGGCATTGCTTCCTTTACGTACTGATATGGAATACCGCTGGTGATAACACCAACGCTGGTATCATTCATCTCTACACGATTGATCGGCATATCCGCACCGTCTGCTGCCATGTCCTTTAATCTCTGTTCTACAAATACATGACGAGGGATCGCATTACCCGGCATCATAACCATCTTCTTAATGTCTCTCTCGTATGGCTTGTCTTCTACTTCTACTCTGTCATTTAATTCAACAACGCCCTGTGAATGTGCCAGTCTGGTTGTTGTACGGAGCATGATCGGAGTATCGTACTTCTCGCTGCATTCAAATGCATACTTTGTGAACTCCTTTGCTTCCATACTGTCAGATGGTTCAAACACCGGAATCATCGCTGTCCTTGCTACCAGTCTGGAATCCTGTTCATTCTGTGATGAATACATACCCGGATCATCGGCTGCTACTAAAACCATACCACCCTTTACACCGGTATATGCTGCTGTAAATAATGGATCTGAAGCTACGTTCACACCTACATGCTTCATTGACACGATTGAACGGACACCGGCAAATGATGCTCCGATCGCAACCTCTGTTGCAACTTTTTCATTTGGAGACCATTCTGCATATATCTCAGGATATTTTACAATATTCTCACTGATCTCTGTACTTGGAGTACCCGGATATGCTGCTGATACCTTTACACCGGCTTCATATGCGCCTCTGGCGATCGCTGCATTACCGAGCATTATCTTTTTTTCACCCATTAATTTATCCTTCCTGTCATTTCTTATATTTGCCTTTTGGCAACTCTAATGCTTTATTATACAAGAATTATCAATAAAAGGGAAGTGCTTCTATACGCTTAAAAATAAAAAAGCATATATCAGAGAAAAAATACACCTTTTACGGCTTATATTTATTATGAATTTCGAGTATAAATAACCGGCCGTCTGTTAATCGCACTGCCACATCTGTGCCTCAGGTTCACGTTGAGATAACTTCTCCGTCTTCCGCACCAGTTCAAGGAATTGGCTCCGGTATAACTGATCGTTGCTTGCCTGAGCCATGTCCCTTTCATTTATCTCAACCGTGATTCCTGCTTCCGCAAGTTCTTCCGCCATCTTATACGTCGCTGTTCCTTTATATGTGCTGTCCGTAAGCAGCATTCCATATGCCGCAACCGCCGATGCAAAGCTCAGGTCATGAGACATTCCCTTTTTACCGCTTTCTGCCTTTATAACGGCTGTTTCCAGTGTGCTCTTATCTCCATCCGGCTCTTTGTAACGGATATTCACGGTTGCCAGTTCGCCGGAATAATCTGTACTCTGCTTTTTCGATGTATATTTTGTCTCTGTCTCCGGCACGTCAAATTCCGAATCGACTGGAACCACCTCATAGAGTGCAGTCACCACATGACCGGCTCCGACCTCGCCGCCATCCACCATATCATCTGCAAAATCTTCTGCAGAAAGCGTCCGGTTCTCATATCCGATCTGCCGATAACCTTTCACCTGCTCCGGATTGAATTCAATCTGTAATTTGACATCCTTTGCAACCGTATATAAGGTTCCACCCATTTCATCAACCAGAACCTTCTTTGCTTCATAGACTGAATCCAGATACGAGTAATTACCGTTTCCGTGATCTGCCAATGCTTCTAACTTGTTATCTTTCAGATTATCAGAGCCAAATCCCAGAACACTCAAGAATATACCGCTGTCCTTCTCCTCAGTGATCAATCCTACCAGATCACTCTCGCTTGTCAGCCCGACATTCAGATCCCCGTCCGTCGCAAGGATCACCCGATTATTTCCGTCTTTTATAAACTGCTGCTCTGCGATCTCATATGCCGTGATCAGTCCCGCACTTCCATTTGTGCTGCCGGATGCTTCCAGCGAATCCAGTGCCTCGCATATCGTATAGGCCTCCGAACCTGCCACGCCATTTAAAACAATCGTATCTGAACCCGCATATGTAACAATACTGATCCTGTCATTTTCATCCAGATTCTCCGCCAGCATCTTAAATGCTTTCTGTGCCAGCGGCAGTTTATTTTCCTCATACATAGAACCGGATGTATCGATCAGGAATACCAGATTGGATGCTTTCTTCTCACTCATATCGATCGCGGCCGTATTCAGTCCTACCATCATCAGCTTTGTATCTTTATTCCATGGACAATCCGCATATTCCGTATATACTGCAAACTTCTTCCCAGCCTCCGGGTCTGATACATAGTCATAATCAAAATAATTGATCATTTCTTCGACCCGGACTGCTCCTGTCGGCGGCAGCGTTCCTTCTTCGATATAACTTCTGATATTGCTGTAGGATGCTGTATCACAGTCTGCCGCAAATGTTGAAAGCGGTGAATCTTTAGTAGACACAAACCGATGTTCTTCCTGATAGTCATACTCTCTGGTATCATAACCGGATTCTCCATATCCGATTTTTACATATTCAGAATTTGATGCACTATCCATTACCGAGTTATATGTATCGGCAGCCGAAACCACACTATCACAAGCCTCTTCTTCTATACATTCCGGCACAGCCATATTTTGCTGTGACTGTCCGGATTCCGCTATATTTTCTTCAAATTCCTCTTTTATGGCTTTCTGTCTGTATCTTTCTGCGATGCTCTCCCGCTCCGTACCCGACCGGCTTTCCGTTCCCTGTCGTTCTCCATGCGTGCCTCCTGTTTCTCTCCCACTTCCGCAGCCTGCAAGGCAGCCCGCCATCATGCAGGAGATTATAACCACACTTACCATCCGTCTGATTTTTCTCATAAAAAATACCCTCCTTATCTTAGTCACTATCCGATAGCTGCATAATTTCTGCTCTGATCACCTCTGACGTTAGCAATTGTCGAATGTAAAAACGAAATTTTACAGCTATCTGTTCTATTTATGACTAAGATACGGATGGGTATCCTCTTTTTATGGATTTTTTTCTTACAGATCAACTACTGTCTGTTTAAGATCCATGCCTGTCGTTCAGAATCATATCGGAGAAGTGTACCTGTTACTTCTTCCCCTACTGAAAATGTCTCTGCTTCTTCCGGCTGCAATACGATGTCCTGACCGGTTATTAATTCCCCGGATGCATCAGATACCTGCAAGAGTTTTGCGGCATATTTTTGTACCGCATCCGGCTCTGCTGTTACAATCTCTGTGATCTGAAGTGTAACTGCTATATTACTCATTTCCTGCCATGCATCCATATCAGCTGATTCCGACACCTGAAGATCTGTACATCCCGCATTTTCCTGTGCATCTGTCTGACTCTTTGTATGGCCTGCTTCCGCCTGAACATCGGACGAATCCCCACCGGCTCCATTCATCAGTATAGCTTCTGTTGTATTCTGTGTCGGTCTGTTGGCAGTTTCATTCTGTACTGTCTCCGGTATGGAATCCGCTGTTTCATCCACATAATCTTCCGCCCGATCGGATATATTTGAATTCTCTGCTGCATCCAGCCCATCATTTGAAACATCCGTTGTCCTGCCTGCATTTATTTCTTTCGAATGTCGCTTAGAATCAGACAGCAACGGTGTCGCGATCACTGCGGCCAGAAGAACCGCTGCGATCGCAAGAACCGGAATTACATATTTTACCTTTGAGGTTTTCTTTTGTTTTTCTTCTACATCCTTTGCTTCACGGTCAAGCCCTGCTTCGATCCGATCCCACAGATCCGGTGCATCTGCATCGATCCGGTTCAGATAAGCTTCTATGAATCTGTCTTCTTCCGTCTGTCTGTTCTTATTCTGTTCATCTCTCACAGCCTGCACCTCCTTAATTTTTGTATTGCCTGATTATAGATCCATGCGATCGTTCCGATCGGTCGCCCTTTCATGTCCGCGATCTCTTTAAATGTAAATCCTCCGACTACCTTCAGATCCAGAATCTCCTGCTCCTCCGGCTTTAACGTGGCAACTGCCTGCTTCAATGTCAGGTTCTCCACTATCTGACTCTCCATCGTCTTTCCTTCGTTTCGCTCCGGCATTTCATCCACCAGCATTTCACGATCGATCTTGCGTATCCGATCGATCGCCATATTCTTTGCGATTGTCACAAGCCATCTCTTATGACCGGTTCCCTTCTTATAACTGTCTGCGATCCGATAAAGCTTGATGAAGAACTCCGATGTCACATCCTCCGCTTCCTCTCTCTGCCGGATCGTATCATAGACCACCGCAAAGATCAGCTTCAGATATTCGTCATACACTGCCCGAAGGCTCTCCCTGTCTCCCTGTGCGATCGCAGACATATATTTTCCAAATTCTCTGTCTGTCATTTGTCTCTCCCTATAACCGCTATACGTTTTTACCCCTGTTTTTTATGGAATTATTCCGATTTTCTATTACTTTTCATTCCACTTCAATTTGCTAATATTCGGTTTCGGCTTCGTATAGCCCCAATTCTCTATTATTCAAGAGGCTGTACTGCCAGCAACTCCATCACATACCCCTTCTTCCGTTCCTTCCATGCAAATGGCCAGAACAACCGCCGTTCCGCTTCAATCCGGATATCAAAATCCTTATGCATTCCGATGTCATGACGAAGCTGCAACGCACCTTCAATATCCTCCGGAACAAGCTTCTCCCACTGCTCCATAGCGGATTCATTTACAACTGCCCATTCTAACCCGAACACCATTAACTTCTCCGTCAGCATATAGATGACATCATTTGTCCGGGTAACCGCGGCTTCGTTTAATGCCCGGATCGCATTCTCGATCATCTGCAATTCTTCCTCGTCATAATTCTCCCGATACATATATAACAGGCCTGCAAATCTCGCATTCAACTGGCTGTGAAGTCCTATGCAGACGCTGTAGTCAAACCTTCGTCCGATATCCGGCAATACCCTGTGGCTGTTGTCAAATGCAACCTGTTTCAAATGCTCGATCACGATCTCTGCTTCTTCACCCTCTGCAAGCAATGCTTCAAACATTTCATAAGTCTCAAGCTCTACATTCCAGAAAGGAAGATCCACACAAATAGCATCTGTTTCCTCCAATCCATAGGCCTTACACGCCTGTGCAAGTCCCTCTGCATCCCGGTCGATCAAAACCAGCTTAAATCTCTCTGCAAGTCTTGCCAGATCGATGTCATTTGACCGTCCTGCTCCCCATATAGCAAGAACAGGCTTACGTCCTCCTTCGGCCACACAATTTTCTTCTATAAAGTCTGTCAGCTTCTGTCGGTATCCCCGCCACTCTTTATAAGCATTCGGAAGAACCTCTGATGCAATCAGCCGATCCAAATATCTCATATAATTCACTTCTTTCTCGCATTATGCCGGTATGTGCAAGCACATCCGTTGCAATGCTCATTTTATCATGTCACCTGTCGGCTCTATGTTTTTTTCGCATTATGCCGGCATGTGCAAGCACATTCCGTCGCAATGCTCATTTTATCACGTTTTTATAGTATACTCTACCTTTAAAATGTAGTAGAATGATAGGGACAATGATTTTTTGTCTATTCATGCAAATTGATTAAATAAAGATTGCCTAAAACAGAAACGGAGATTATGAATATGTCTGCTAAAGATAATAATACAAATACAAATATATACAGAAGCTATATCGATGCACTTCTATATCCGGAGCAGAATCCTTTTATAGAAGACATGAAACGATTCGAGGAGCTTATGATGATGTACTCCTGTGCGATCAAGGAAGTTCAGACCAAGCTGGATGTATTAAATACAGATTTTAGCGTCCGCTATAACCGAAATCCGATTGAATTTATCCAATCACGCATCAAGAAACCGGTCAGCATCGCAACAAAGCTGTCTTCAAGAGGATGTCAGGTATCCGTGGAAAATATCGTATATAATTTAAATGATGTTGCGGGGCTTCGTGTTATCTGCTCCTTTATCGATGACATCTACGCCGTTGCAGAGAAGCTCATCAGTCAGAATGACATTACTCTGATTGAAGCAAAAGACTATATCAGCCATCCAAAGCCAAATGGTTACCGTAGTCTTCATCTGATCATAGAAGTTCCTGTCTTCTTTGCCGACCATACGAGAAATATGCGGGTAGAAGTTCAGATCCGTACCATCGCGATGGACTTCTGGGCAAGTCTTGACCACCAGCTCCGTTATAAAAAGGATGTCGCCGATCCCGAACTTATCTCCGGTCGCTTAAAACATTGTGCTGATGTTATCTCTCAAACAGACCTCGAAATGCAGGAGATTAAAAATATGATCTACGGAGATGGTGCTCAGCCACAGATCAAATTGTGTCTTGAAAAAAATACAGAAAATTTTTAAGAAAATCTTAGATTTTGTTTGACAAATTTATAGAACTGGTATAGAATACTATCTGTTGTTGAACAACGTGTGTATGTAGCTCAGCTGGATAGAGCACTTGGCTACGGACCAAGGTGTCGGGGGTTCGAATCCTCTCATGCACGTAAACTGAAACAGGTTTGCTTCAAAAAAGCAAACCTGTTTTTTTATTCCAACACCGTCACCTACGAACAGCCTTTTTATAATTCAAAAAGCCCCGGCAAACTATCCCTGACAGATGAAACTGCTCACAACGAAATCTTAATTCGTCATTTGTCGTGGGGCACTTCCATCTGTCAGAAATAGTCTGCCGGGAATTATTTATAATCTTGCTGCGAGAATCTGACGTTTGACCTCCTGTCCATTCAGGATAAACTCTGCACGACCGTTCTCCAGTTGTATATTCTTTTCAAGTGCTCCGATATCTGAATTGAACTCTGTAACGGCATTCGTTCCAACATCAGCATTGGAACAGTACAGCTTGGCAGACATGACCGAATTACCAAAGGCAACCGCTGACTTGCCCTGTACCACGCTTTTAACTGCTGCATATCCGATATAGATATCCGTTCTTCCTGCACGGCATCCAATGCCATAACATTCCTTTGCACGGATATTCGACGAGATATTTACATTTTCCAGACGAACCATACAGCTGTTACCGGCAATCGTTCCGATACCGGTTATAACATTACCTGCCCCCTGAATCTTTGCCGATATATTCTCAAGCTTAATATCTGCATCACCATTTACAGATCCAATGATCGTACCGTTTGATATACCGGAATAAATATCCATGTCGCAGTATTCTATAAACAATTCGGAATCACCGTTTACAGATCCGATACAGGCTCCTTCCTGACCTTTCATATCAAACTCATAATGTCCGCGTTTGATATTGATAACACCGCCAAGTCCGGAACCAATACCAATGCCCTTCATACCATTTGCATTGATGATGATTCCACCATCCTGATAGAAGTTGAGTTCGCCATGATATTCATCCAATGAATTACCAATGCCAAAGTATTTTCCCGAATTCAGATTAATCGTCAGATTACCGTCTCCTACAACCGTAAGCACTGAACTGTCCGGAACTCTGATACCTCCTGTACGTAGTTCGTTTTCTCCGGTAATCTGAAGATTTACATTACACTTCTTACCGATATCAATACACGGAATTCCGCGTTCTCCCGCAAGACTGACATTCTCAAGTATGATGGTGCCACGGAATCCATCTTCTACAGACATCAATATATTCGGCTGGAAGCCGACAGAACCCTTGATTATGATCTTTTTATTGATTCCACGCGCTTTCTTAACCTTAATGCTTGTATATTTATTAGCAGCAAGCTGTACCATGGAAACCGTATCATTATAATCCGTCTCATATTCTTTCTTATACAGTCTGGCATTCAGGCTCTGATTATATTGAACAATTTCATTCATGACACGCTCATCGATTGAACGCACAACATACGGCTGCGGCCTTGATGTATAATAGCCCTGAATCAAATCAACGCCCAGCTTAATAACCTCCCTCAGCTCCTGCGTCAATTCAATTCCCTCTGCCAACGTCAGAATATCATTATCATGCGCAAATTCTATAATATCCTTTACAAAATGCTGTTTCTGGATATCTTTGTGTATATCTGTCATGAGCATACGATCGATTTTTACAAACCGAGGCATATACCGAAGCAGATTATTTACATTGGAATAACCAGAACCGTAATCATCAATAGCAGTCTCAATATTCATCTTTGCAAAGGAGTTCTTCAGCTCCTTTAACTGATCATCCCCCATCTCTGTTTCTTCTGTAAATTCAACAACAAGCTCTCCTGCGTGCTGTTCCATAATCTCTGTTAATTTCTTCTTATCCTTACCTGTCAGCTGATACCCCGGAATACTGTTAATAAATACTTTCTTACCCTCAAAATCCTGATAGTGTTCCTCTATGTAATCAACTACATTAAAAAATGTCGCTTTTTCTATATCATATAAACGATTCAGACGATCTGCACTTTCCAACATATCAAGCGGCGAAATCCTACGCTCTGTGTCCGCACGCATCAGGGCCTCATATGCATAAACATCTCCTGTTCTGGCATTGATAATTGGTTGGAAATGATAAACAAACCGGTTATTATCCAGAATAAATTCCATCAGATGGTCATCCGCTTTCTGTTTATCCGTCAGAACACCTGCCCTTTCCTCTTTTCCCTGCTCTATGGCTTTCTTATTATTCTTCACATTGATAGTTTCATTGATCAGATGATCCAGGGCTTCCGAACCGGAGATCATATCGCAGCGAATACCCGTGCAGATTTCAAGCCCATATGCCTCTTTACGCAATTCATTATACTGTTTTATCTTATCCGACAGACGTTTGATAAACGCCTCTCCACATGTTTCATCGGATGCTTCAACCGGGAACGCAACAACAAATTCATCATTACTGATACGGGCACATATAGCATCATCATCCTGACTTTCCGATATCAACTGTGCCAATTTCAAAATAGCAGCATCCCCTGCTTTTCTTCCATAGCCTGCATTGATATCCTTTAATTTATTAATATCAATCGCGATCACTGCTATTGATTTACCATCAAATGTCGCATTCTCGCAAAGTTCATTTCCCTTCTGTAAGAAGCCCTTATAATTATACAAACCGGTCATTGCATCACGAATCTGTGTTGCTTCCATCTGGCGCAGCAACTCCCGCAGACCATTCTGACGATAAAATGCTTCCATACTCTGCATAATACTCTTTAACCAGTTTCTGTAAACCTCTGTAAACTGTGCTTCTATATCTGTAAAACCAATAACTGCATAACCAAAGCTTCGGTTATCAAAATACAATGGTGTAAAGAAAAATGTCTCCGGATATTCTCTTTGCTCAGATAGTTCCGGTATCATCTCTTTCATTTCAAATATATCATCAAAGCTGATACGATTGTCTGTGTGTTCACTCGGTCCACATTTTATGATACGATATATCTTATCCGTATAGCCGTTAGAGCGCAGTGCATCCTCACTGGTCATAACCTCCGATGAATTCCAGTAATCATTCATGCATATACTAAGCGAATGGAATGGCCGCACCTGATATACATGCTGAAATATCGTATTGAAAAAACCTCTGTGATCCCGTTCAGATAACAAATCCTCCATAAACTTGTTATAATAAGAAGAGTATCCCGTCCTCGCATGATCCGTATTCCAGAAATTCTCTTTTTCATCAAAATGTTTTTCCGACTGTATTTTTCCTTCGCATCCGCAGCTTGTCCCCTGAAAGATCACAGATTCTGATTCAAATTCCGGTATCGGTTCTTTCTCAAAGGATGCATGGATATATTTCGCACAATATCTGCCGCATTCTCTGGCCGGAATATCAGCGGATGTTAACTTGCATTTCAGGTTTTTCCCTTCTTCGGTAGAATCGTAACCGATCACTGCTACCTGCTCCGGTACATGAATATGATTACTGAATAATTCCGCCGCTACCCCGATCGCCATACAGTCATTTGCACATGCGATCGCCTCCGGAAGTTTCTCTCTGGAATCCAATATCAGCTTCACAACCTCTTTGCCGGAATCATACCAGTAATTGCCATAATAAATATTATTCGGATCAACCGGAATTCCATGCTCCGTCAGACTGTCTCTATATGCCTGTTCTCTCTGTATGGAATGAACATGATTCTTCCACCCATCTAAAAACATAATATCGGAATAATGATGAACCTCGATCAAATGATCGATCAATTTCTTATATGGTTTATAATGATTTATCTTTACAGTCGGGAAATAACGACTGTCCTTATCTACGAAAAGAACAACTCCTGAGAATACCTCGTGAATTTTGTCTTCTAACCGGGTTGCTATATCGGTTGCCTGAATGGTATCCGGAAGAACAATGATCGCATCAAATGCATCCCATTGAATCAGATTATAAATATTCGAATCCCCAATCTGTCTATACAGCGTATCCTGAAATCTTAAATACATGGAAAATACACATATATCATATCCATAGACATATGCCTCCTCCATTAATCCTTTCATAAACAGACTCTGTGAATTCTCTTCTGCCTGTGCGATAATAACTCCAATTCTTCTGCGCTCCATATATACTCCCCTCTAAAATACAAAATCCTTTTTCAGTTTAGCATAATTAAGCAGAAAAGTATATAAAAATGACTAAAAAAAGTTTACACCGCGTTATTTTCTGTGCATTTTATACAATTTCGACATAGTATCACATAAAAAAATATTATTTGTCATATTATAAATAACAGTCCTGTAAAGTAAAAACAGTCCTGTAAAGTAAAAACAGTCCTGTTCTTATCCGAATAAGAGAAGTTCTTGTAATCAAATAAGAAAAACAGGACTGTTCTGTACTTGTTCATATTCTGTTTTTATATCTTATATACTGCACTAAGATACCTGTTCAAACTGTGAATTATATAGCTCTGCATAAAATCCGTTCTGTGCCATCAGTTCCTCATGGTTACCCTGTTCAATGATATCGCCATCCTTCATGACCAGAATGATATCTGCATTTTTGATCGTCGATAACCGGTGAGCAATAACAAAGCTTGTTCTGCCCTTCATCAGATTATCCATTGCACGCTGAATGCTGTGTTCTGTTCTGGTATCAACGGAAGATGTCGCTTCATCCAGGATCAGAACCGGATTATTTGCAAGAATTGCTCTTGCAATCGTAAGAAGCTGTTTCTGTCCCTGTGAAATATTCGTCACTTCCTCATTCAGTTCCATCTGATAACCACCCGGAAGTGCCGAGATAAATCGATGTGCATGAGCTGCCTTTGCTGCCGCAATTACTTCCTCATCCGTCGCATCCAGTCTTCCATAACGGATATTCTCCATGATCGTCCCCTTAAACAGCCATGTTTCCTGAAGAACCATACCGAGAGCATCACGAAGCTCTCTTCGATTATATTCTTTAACATTGTGACCATCTAACAGGATGGCTCCTTCATTTACATCATAGAACCGCATCAGCAGCTTAACCATAGTGGTCTTACCTGCTCCGGTCGGGCCAACGATCGCTACCTGTTTGCCCGGATCAACATGAACACTGAAATCATGTATAATGATCTTCTCAGGATCGTATCCGAACTTTACATGACGGAAATCTACTTCACCCTTTATATCCTCGACAGAAGCAGGATGCTCAACAACCTGAACCTCCTCTTCTTCCTCTAACAGTTCAAATACACGTTCCGCCGCTGCTGCCATCTGCTGCATCATATTTGTAACCTGTGCTACCTGCTGGATCGGCTGTGTAAAATTCTTCACATACTGGATAAATGCCTGAATATCACCGATCGTGATCGTACCACGAATGGCAAGAGCCGCACCAGAAATAGCTACGCCTACATATCCGAGATTACCGACAAACATCATAACCGGCTGCATCAGACCGGAAAAGAACTGGGCTTTCCATGCGGATTTGTATAAGACTTCATTTGTCTCATGGAATTCCTTTAAGGTTGTTTCCTCTTTGTTAAATGCTTTGATTACCGTATGTCCGCCATAAACTTCTTCAACCTGTCCGTTGATATGTCCGACATACTCCTGTTGCTGTTTGAAGAAACGTTGAGACTTCTTAATGATGATACCCATTAATGCCACACTGATCGGCAGGATGATAATTGCGATCATCGTCATAAGCGGGCTGATCGTAAGCATCATGATAAATACACCGATAACAGTCGATACCGAAGTAATAAGCTGTGTGATACTCTGATTTAATCCGTTTCCCATCGTATCAATATCATTTGTAATACGGGATAATACCTCACCATAGGTTCTGGATTCAAAATACTTAAGTGGCATACGGTTGATCTTCTCAGATACATCCTTACGCATCTTGTAACATAGCTTCTGGGTTACACCTGTCATGATGATACCCTGTGTAAAGTTAAATAATACACTTAACAGATACAATCCCAGACAGAACAGGAGAATCTTACCGATATAGGTGAAATCGATTCCGCCGATTCCATTTATCTTCCGCATAATGCCTTCTGATAATGCTGTCGTTGCCTTACCGAGTACCTTCGGGCAGACAACATTGAATACTGTACTGAACACCGCAATGACCATGACCACGATCACTGCCGGCAGATATTTTCTTGAATAACGAACCAGCTTCGATATGGTTCCTTTAAAATCCTTTGCTTTCTCGCCGCCTCCCATTCCAGGAGGTCCCATATGTCGTCCACCACGTCTTGGTCTGTTTTCTTCCATGTCTGTTACCTTCCTTTCCTGAGTTCTTACGCTATGCTCGCCGCAATCTCTTTTTCAGATAACTGCGAACGGGCAATCTGCTCATATACCGGACAATTCTCCATCAGCTCTTTGTGTGTACCCTTGCCTACGATCTTTCCTTCATCCAGTACCAGGATCTGGTCTGCATGTAAGATCGTGCTGACACGCTGGGCAACGATGAATACCGTACTGTCTGTCATGTCTTCACGTAGTGCTTTTCTGACTGCTACATCCGTCTTGAAATCAAGAGCGGAGAAGCTGTCGTCAAATATATAGATCTTTGCATTCCGGGCTACTGCTCTGGCAATCGCAAGTCTCTGCTTCTGACCGCCGGAAACATTTGTACCACCCTGTGAAATGCTGCTGTCATACTGTTTATCCTTTTCCTCAATGAAATCTGTTGCCTGTGCGATCGCTGCCGCTTTCTTCATCTGTTCATCGCTTGCATCCTCTGCACCAAACCGGATATTAGATGCGATCGTGCCGGAGAACAGCACACCCTTCTGCGGCACATAACCGATATTCTCCCGAAGGCTCTCAATTGATACATCCCGGATATCCGTTCCGTCGATCGTGATCTTACCACCTGTGACATCATAGAATCTTGGCATAAGCTGCACCAGGGAAGATTTACCGCAGCCGGTACTTCCTATGATTGCTGTCGTCTCGCCCGGTCTTGCTTCAAAATCAAGATCTGTCAGAACATCTTCATCCGCTCCCGGATATGCGAAGCTTACATGTTCGTAACGGACAACACCCTTTACAGCTTCTAACTTCTTACAATCCGGCTTGTCACAGATCGTACTCTCTGTATCAATCACTTCCTTGATTCGGTCTGCTGCCACGCCTGCCCTTGGAAGCATAACGGACAACATACCGATCATTAAGAAGGACATAATGATCATCATCGTATAAGTAATAAACGCTGTCATGGATCCAACCTGAAGCTCACCCGAATCGATTCTGTGAGCCGCAACCCACTCGATCAGGATCGTAACCGCATACATAATAAACATCAGAACCGGCATCATAAATGTCATTACACGGTTTACAAATAATGATGTCTTTGTCAGATCCTTATTCGCCTTATCAAAACGTTCTTCTTCGAACTTCTCTCTGCCAAATGCCCGGATAACCGGAATACCGGTCAGGATCTCTCTGGACACAAGATTAACACGGTCAACCAGATCCTGCATGATCTTGAACTTTGGAAGTGCAATCGCCATTAACACTCCGAGAACAACCAGGATGCCTGCTACCGCAACTACAATCACCCATCCCATGCTGGCGCCGCTCTCTACAACCTTTATGATACCGCCAACTGCCAGAACCGGTGCATATAAAACCATACGGAGCAGCATAACCGTAACCATCTGGATCTGTTGAACGTCATTTGTCGAACGCGTGATCAGGGATGCAGTCGAGAACCGGTTGATCTCTGCATCCGAGAATGAAATAACCCGTTTGAAAATGCTTTCCCGCAGATCACAGCCCACACCTGCAGCCACTCTTGCGGCTACCAGACCGGTAAGTATCGCCGATGCAACCATTAACAATGTCATAAGGATCATCTCTACACCGACACGTTTCAGATAGGACATCTGGATATCCTTATAATTATAATCCATACTGTCATAACAGGTTCTTGTACAGGTAATGGCAGATGACATCATCATATCATCCCCCATACTGTCACGCATGGAATCGATCATCTGCTTCATCTGCGTTCCCATCTGACTCCACATCTCAGGCGGCAGCTCGTCCAATGTCATACCGCTTGCTGCAAGCATCTGCTTTAACTGATTATCTTCATCCGAATCCACCATCGTATATGGATAATAATACATCATCATCGGCTCCATACACGCCTGATCGATCTCATCTATATGATCCTTGCCGTCATCTGTCATACGGTATATGCCATCATCCGACTGCTCATAATACTTTTCCCACACCATCACATCATCTTCATCCATAAACCCTTTAATAATGGTATACGCTTTTTCCGGGATCTGCAACGGACTACAATGATCAATGCCGTAATTCTGGATACCGGTATCGATCAGCTTCGACGTATAATCCGGTAATGCCAGATCACAATATGCCTGAACGATCAATAACAGAACAATGATCAGAACCGATTTCCAATATGGCTTCAAATTCTTAATTATCTGCATAGTTTCACCTCTCTATAATTTTCGCATGTAGAGGTATTCTATCACTACCTATATAAAAGTCAATTAAATTCCCATAAAAAAAGAATGAAAAAAGACCCGCCTGCCAACTAGGACAGACGAGTCTCCTTGTATATTTAATACATAATATATTGGGGGCTTTATTTTACTGTAATCTTCAGTTTCTTACGGGCACCATTCTGAGCAAGTGCATATACATAACATGTACCTTTCTTCTTACCCTTGATTCTGCCTCCCTGTGAAACAGTTGCGATCTTGCTATTTGTTGAGATCCAACGAACCTTCTCACAGTGAACTTTCAGTTTCTTATTCTTAGCCATCTTGACTGTTGCATCAAGATAAACGGATTTGCGCTTTTTAACTGTAACCTTTGAAACCGTCTTACCCTTTGTGTTCTTTACAGTAACACCGATCGGGTTGTTGTACTTGTATTTCTTTGTTGCAGTTATTGTATGTAACTGGAAGGACTTGCCGATCATTCTCTTTTCTATCTTTCCAGTCTTGGAATTTCTTACATTCTTATAAGCAATAACCTTAAATTTATAGAATGTATTCTTCTTGAACTTCTTACCGCCTGCAAGCTTTGTAAGTGTATAGCTAATGTTCTTCTTACCCTTTAACTTACTTGCAGAAATCGTTTTAATCTTCTTATATTTGTAAATCTTATTCTTCTTATTGCAATAGTTACCGTAGATGATGTATCCATCAGCCTCTTTCAAACGTTCCCAACGTAAGGTCACCTTGCTTGTTGTAGCAGAAGCTCTGCCTGTAAGCTGTCCCTTGGTATACTTGTCTACCTTGTCGCTTGAAATCCACTTATCAGCTTCCTTTGTACCTGGCTTTGGTCCCGGCTGTGTTACTTCTTGTTTCTTAACGGTTACTTTTCCATCTGAAAGACGGATTACAACAAACTGTACTGCATCACTGTCTTCCATACCATTCTTAACTGCGATCGCTGTGATCGTAGTTGTGGAATTCTTCTTAATTGTAAGTGGCTTTGTATACTTTGTACCATACTTGGTTGTTGGGTAACTTCCATTTGTTGTATAGTAGATCGTTGCACCTGCTGTCTTTGTTGCAAGGGTAAATGTATTGTTATCCTTAGAACGTGTTCCTGTTGGTGCTGCAACCTGTTCCTTAACAGGATTTACAGGTGTAGACGGAATCAGTTTGCTTACTTCTGCTGATACCACATCACTGTTTAACTTACCCGGAAGAGATGCAATTGCCTTAATTGTCTTACCGGCAACAGAAGCTGCATCAATCGGGCCTGTATACTTCTTGCCATTCTTCTTGCTTGGTGTGCTTCCATCTGTCGTGTAGTAGATCGTTGCACCCTTTACTGCTGAAACAGTAATTGTCTTTTTGTCACTGCTTGCTGCGATCGTTGGCTTCTGGGTCTTCAGATCTGCTACCTTGACAGTTGCAATATCACTGTCCTTCATGTTATCTTTTACACCAATAACCTTGATCGTATCAATCGTCTTTCCATTCTTATCTGTTGCAGGAATTGACCCTGTATATTTGGTTCCGTTCTTCTTGCTTGGTGTTGATCCGTCTGTTGTGTAGTAAATATCTGCATCCTTCGGATCTGCTGTGATGATCAGTGATGTACCATCATCGGAAGCCTTAACGGATGGCTTACCAACCTGAGCCTTATCACCTTTATTTTCTTTACCAGGCTCCAGTGATTCTACAGTATATTCCTGAATATCACTGTCTTTCATGTTATCTTTAACACCGACAGCCTTTACTAACTCAATCTGCTTACCATCTGCTCCTATTACAGAAAATGGTCCTGTATATTTCTTACCGTGTGTCTTGCTTGGAGTTGTTCCGTCTGTTGTGTAATAGATATCTGCACCCTCTGTAGTTGTAGAAAGAATCACTGCACTCTTATCATCTGTCAGTGTTGCAGTTGGCTTATCAACCTGTTTGATCACGATCACTGGTGGATCCGGCTGCTCCTTCACTGGGAAGTACGCAATATAGCTGTCCTTCATTCCAGCCTTTACAGCGATCATGGTAATCTTCTTTCCTGCATTATCCTTAACTGACATTGCTCCTGTATACTTGGTTCCATTCTTGCTGCTTGGATTACTTCCATCTGTTGTGTAATAAATGGTTGCACCTGCTGTCTTTGTAGCAAGAGTAAATGTCTTCTTATCAGATGATACTGTAACGGTAGGAGTTTCTACACGTTTCAGATTTACATCGGATGTATTAACAGGCTTTGGAACAGATGTCGGCTCACTTGCATAATTTGTGTATAAACCTTCATCAATACCCACCGTTGTAAGATCATCCACATTGATTTCTTCTGCAACAATATAAACTTTATATTTGTCAAAAATATTTTCCGTTGTTATTCCAGCCTTGCCAATCTTGTTAACAACTGCTGCAAGATTGAGTTTTGTTGTGCCTGACAATGTAGCTGCTGCTACATTCTCCAGCTTTCCATATGCCAAGATATTTGCATTCTTTGCATTATAATTCTTATCTGTTACAAGATATGAAAGCTGATTTACACTCTTCTTATTGGTTCCACTGATCTTATACGGAATTGTAACCACATTACCGGACATGGAAGGAGTCTCTGTAACTGCTGTTGTCATTCCATCATCTAAAAGTGTCAGCTTATATTCTGCACCATAAGTTCCAGCCTTGCCTGCTACAAGATTCGTAAACAGAACTGCATCCTTGTTGATGTTCATAGCTGGTGATGTTCTACATGGAAAATCGTATACATTGTCCAATTGTCCATCTGATGCAACATAGCTTCCCACTACATGATAATAAGGCGGAGCATAATTACTTCTTAAATTATACTTGGTTCCCTTTACTCTCTGCATAGAAGCCTGGATCATATCCGGATATCCATAGCTGGTATTCGTAGCCTCACCCACACTCAATGCAAAAACCTTGGTATCCTTCAACTGTGTTTTATCCTCATATGATACTTTACCGGCAAGTCCTGCACCATCTGTTGCAGATACTCCTGTCTTTGTACTGGATGCAATTGTGCTCTTTTCTACCGATGTAAATGTCTCCAGGAAACCGGTACTGTCATCATTCATCCATTCATTCTTAAATACATAATTATTTGATGCGCTATCTTCACTATTATATTTATGGTTAATGGTTGAATCATATTCAAGCAGATAACTGTTGCCAGTATTAAAATCCGCTCCGGAATCTGTATCAAGTACACGGAACTTTAATGGTTCGCTCTTATATGAACCAAACCAGACATAATTTCCTTTCCATTTTTCTGTTGGATCTGGCTTTGGATCCGGATCAATGATCGGACCGTCTGGGTCTACATCTGGTTCATTCTCCGCTTTTGGAATAGATACCTGAACAGGCTTACTTGCATAATCTGTAAACAGGCTCTCATCAATATTAGATGTCGATGCTATATCCTTGCTTATTGTTTCAACAACCAGATAAATTTTATAATTTTTTACCAAACGATCAACGGTACAGCTATTTCCAACCTTCGCTGCTATAGATGCAAGATTTAATCTTACATCTCCTGCCATAGATGCTGTTGCTGCTTTTCCATATGCAAGCACTTTTACACCTGATGCGTTATATGCTTTGTCTGTTACCAGATATGATATCTGATTTCCCGTATCTCCTGCCACGGAATATGGCACTGTTACAACATTACCGGTTCGATCAACAGAACCTCCTACAGAAAGCTCCATTGACGGATCCAGTATTGTAAACTTATATGCTGCTCCATATTGACCGGCTGTACCGGATACCAGTGATGTAAATAATACATTATTTTTATTCAAGTTAAATGCCGGTGTAGATGCCAGTGGTCCCTGGAAGCAAAGCTCAACACCATCTTTTACCTGAACACCCACTGCACCTGCGCGTCCGGTATTCTTAGCAGTAGATCTTATAAAATATCCATACAGTGTTTTATTTACATCCTGTTCTCTCTGCTTTGCCTTGTTTGCTGTATCAGGATATCCATAATCTGTATTTCTGTATTCGGAAACATCAAGCGCAAACACCTTGTCCTTATTTAACGGTGTATATATATATTCAGAACCGCCTACAGCAGAATTTAAGCCGCCATCACTGCTGTTTTTTGATGCTTTTGTACTTGCCAGGATTCCATTCAATTCAACTGAAGAAAATCCATTTAAAAAATAAGGCATCTCTTTATTTGTAATGGAACAGGTCATTTTTTTATAACCGGTTTCATTCATCCATTTAACTAATGAACTGTCAGCATAGGAATACTGCTCTGTAGATGTCGTCTTACCTGCAAAAGTATAGGAGTATACCTGCGGTCCGACCACTTTATCTGTCTGAAGCAGCATACTGGAAGCACCAGTAGAAAATGAATACCGGCTTTCTGTATCTAATACACGATACTTGATCGGTTCCCCATCATACTTACCATAGTACACATAACTTCCCTTCCAGGAAGCTGTTGTACTCAACTTGTCACCATTATGAGATCCATATGGATTCCCAATTCCTGAAACGCCGATACCTAAAATCGTTTTTCCGGTTTCAGTTGTCGCAGCGTCAACTTTTGAAAGTGGGCTTATGACCGGCAATAAACTAATCGCCATTGCCGCACTTAGCGCCAATGCTGTTCCACGTTTGAAAAAATCCTTTTTCATAGTTTACCTCCATTCTTCATTCTGAACTGTTCATTCCTTTTTTTACAGTTCATTTTCCGGATACCATCCCTTATGGCATCCTTTTTCTTTGTTATTTATTTTGTGACATTTCACAATATAGAAGTATATATTGTCGTATATTAAATATCAAGATTAAAAGCAATTTTCAGGTCATTTTCGTATAAATGTATATAAAACATACGCATTTTATTGTTTTTAAGGGCATTTTTGTACCATATAGCTAATTACAAACTTAATATTTATGTAAATTTCCGTCTTTATCCAGCTTAATAATTAATCTGAAAACGGAAACCGAATATTTTCAAATGACATATATCGTATAACTAATATCATATGTAATATTACGTCTAATTTATATTTTATAAAAATTTACATAAAATACATAGTTGAGGTGATTATATGAGCAAACACGCTGAAGTGACTCATAATAATAAGCGATATATAGAATTGGGGTATAATATTTCGTATTATCGCAAGCATAAGGGATATACTCAGGAACAGCTTGCAGAAAAACTAGACATTTCAAGACAACATCTGGGAGCCGTCGAAGCCCCCAACATCGTCCGATCCATTTCGCTGGATCTGCTGTTTAATATTGCAGATGTGCTTGAAATAGATGTTCGTAAGCTTCTGGATTTTCATGGAAATGCCTAAAAAAAGATATGACGCAAATCCCACCAGAGAAATTTACGCCATATCTTTTTTCTTTATAGAAACTATTTTAATAATTAATCTACTTTGATCTCTTTGATCCATCCTTCCGGAGCTTCGATTCTGCCCATCTGGATACCTGTTAATGTATCATAGAGCTTCTGGATAACCGGTCCCATCTTCTCCATTCCACTTGGGAAGCAGATTTCTTTGCCATGATCAACAATCTTACCTACCGGTGAGATAACGGCTGCTGTACCACACAGACCACACTCTGCAAAATCTTTTACCTCATCGAAGTATACTTCTCTGTGCTCTACTTTCAGTCCGAGGTACTTCTCAGCAACTACCATAAGTGAACGTCTTGTGATTGATGGAAGGATACTGTTTGACTTAGGGGTTACAACTGTTCCATCCTTTGTTACGAAGATGAAGTTTGCTCCACCTGTCTCTTCTACCTTTGTTCTGGTTGCTGCATCTAAGTACATGTTCTCATCATAACCTTCCTGATGAGCTGTAACAATTGCATGAAGGCTCATTGCATAGTTCAAACCGGCCTTGATATGGCCTGTTCCATGAGGTGCTGCGCGGTCAAAATCTGAAACCTTGATCGTAATTGGCTTTGCACCACCCTTAAAGTAAGGACCTACTGGTGTACAGAACATTCTGAACTGATACTCATCTGCCGGTTTAACACCGATTACAGGATTTGAACCAAACATATATGGTCTGATGTAAAGAGTTGCACCTGAACCATAAGGTGGAACATAAGCAGCATTTGCTCTTACTGTCTCTTCTACTGCCTTTACAAATCTATCTTCCGGGAATGCAGGCATCTCAAGTCTCTTTGCTGAATCTGCCATTCTGCTTGCGTTCAGATCAGGACGGAAACATACGATTCTGCCATCTTCTGTTGTATATGCCTTTAATCCTTCAAATACTGTCTGGGCATACTGAAGAACACCTGCACACTCACTTAATACAATGTTTGCATCATCTGTTAATGTTCCCTCATCCCATGCACCATTCTTATAATTTGATACATATCTTTTATCCGTTTTGATATAACCAAAACCGATACTTGACCAGTCAATATTTTTCTTCTCCATAACTATTCATCCTTTCAGTTTCTATTTCGTAAAAAAAATAATATTCATAGCTTCTGTTATAGCACATTCTTTTCTCAATTTCTATAGTATTGATAATTTTTTTACTGTTCAAATATATATTTTACCATATCTGATATGGCATTACTGTCCTTATGCTTTAAGGTTCTCTTTGCAAGCTGTACGCGGTCCGTGATGATATTATCCACACCAATTGCCATCATGCGACGCATCTCGCTGCTGGTATTTACCGTCCATGCGCAGACCATAATACCTTTTTTATGTGCTCCGGTTACCACCTGCCTGGTCAGGTATCTGGCATCAATGCTTAACACATCCATTGCTTCATAATTTGTCCGGTTGCTGTATCCGAAGCTGTATATATAGCCCGTCACGATATCCGGATCATCTTTCTTGATCCGTACAAGAGACCGCTGCTTAAAGGATGTGACAATACATTGCTCTTCCATGTTATTCTCTTTGAGCATCTGCGCAACCTTTGCTTCCAGTTCCCCGTCGTTCCGAACCGTTTTCAATTCTATGTTCATCATGACCTTGCCTTTACAGGTATCGATTGCTTCCTGTAAGGTTGGAATCTTTGTTCCGGCATATTCATCCGAAAATTCTGCTCCGGCATCCAATTGCTGCAGCTCCTCATAAGTAGTATCACATACCAGCTTATCAACGCCTGTCGTCCGCTTAGTCGATGGGTCATGCATCAGCACAAGTACCCCATCTGAAGTCAGTCGTACATCCATCTCCACATAATCTGCTCCTTCTTCGATTGCCTTTTCAAATGCAGGGATCGTATTCTCCGGAGCTTCACTGCTGGAACCTCTGTGTGCAGTAATCAACGTTGCCCCAAGGGAAGCGTATGTCGGTGTCGTACCTGCAGACAAAAATCTGATATTCAAATATATTGCCAGCACACAGGCAACAGCAACCATACTGACCAGTACATAATGGGTCTGCTTGTTAAGATCAGCATTATCTACATAATACATAAGCATCTTTGGTCGTGCGAGCTGTAATGCTGCAGAAATGTTGAACATACCACAGATAAAAAGCAGCAGCCCTCCGACAACGATGTTTATACGATTATACACTTCATAAAACAGTATCAGAACATTGTCGCCATCAGATTTTGCCTTGATAACAAGAACACTTACCAGAATAAATACTGCATATAGTACCGCACAGAATAAAGCAATAAACAATTCCCATAACATCTGGAACATAAAATGATGAAATCTTTCCCGTCGTGTCAGCCGGGTCTGCTCTTTTGCTTTCGATGCATCGACATTTCCAAGGATCAGCAACCGGATATATGGAATCTTTACGGACATAACCCAGATACATATCAGATAGATCACTGCAAATCCGATCCAAAATGCTTTCTTTCCGGTTCCCCGAATACACAATTTCAACAGGTATTTTGTGACCGTATTATTATTTAACGCCATCAGAAACGGTGGCATGTATACTGCAAACGCAAATGGAAGCATGTAGAAAATACGCACAATTTTCCTTTTTCCAAAGAAACGGAAGAAATGCTTCTCGACCTGTACCAGATATTCAATCAAGCCATGTCTGCTGTGCCGGAGTGATGCATCAAACAATACAATATACATCGTAAGGTTCAATAACATGAACACCATGAGCAGCACAATAAGAAGCAATATATAAATAATAGATCCCGGCTTAATCAGGACATCCAGAAAGTTCTCTTTCGTGATCGAACTGTATCCGGACAATTTGATCGCCAGATAGAATCCACGAAATACAACCGGAACCAGAATAAACGACGAAACCAGTAGAAAAGCAAGCTGACATAGTACCACCTTTATTTTATTATGTGCCAGAAAATATCTGATCCGGAGCATATATTCCGCTTTCATATCTGTCTGCCTCCTGGTTGTTTGTTCAAAACAGGCATTGCAGAATATTCTATGCTTTCTGCAATTGCCTGTTTAATCTCATAGTCTATATTATAGGCACAACCGAAGCTATCTGCAAGCACTCTCTGTCACAATAATCTGACAACCGAACACATCCGGCTTCTGACGATATATAAAAACCGGGGAAATGTTCTACACAATTAATCGTACTTACCGTAACGCACTATACAAAAAGGCACCCACAATAAATTTTAATATCTCAGAATATTATTTGCGCTATAATATGACATTCGCAAGGATTTCGTTATGAGCTGCATATTGTCAGTAAATGCGAGTGTCTGTCTGAGTCCGAAGGACGAGTTGGCACAGGAGCATTTACGAAACAGACATATGCAGCGAATAGAAATCCCCGTGAGTCATTTATAGTGTAAATAATATTCAAGATATAAAATTTATCGTGGATGCCGCCACATTCGTTTAGAAGCCGGTGTTTCGGTTATCGGTAATACGCTTTGCCTTGCCCTCGGAACGAGCAATAGACTTCGGCGGAAGCAGTTCTACCTTGGCACTGATCAGCAGAGTCTGCTTGATCTGTGTCTTGATATATGCAACCAGCTTCTCAAGCTTATCCGCATCGTTTATATCAACATCATCCTTTAATTCCACCTGAACAGTAAGCTTATCCTGTGAATTCACACGATCAACTACCAGCATATAATGTGCAGATGCTTCTTTCACACCCATCAGTACAGCTTCAATCTGACTTGGGAATACATTGACGCCACGAACAACAAGCATATCATCGGTACGTCCTGTGATACGGCTCATCTTAACTGTTGTTCTTCCACAAGCACATGTTCCGTGATGTAAAGTACAGATATCATGCGTTCTGTAACGGATCATAGGCGCACCTGTCTTGGTCAGTGTAGTAAATACCAGTTCACCCGGTGTATCATCCGGAAGCGGTTCTTCTGTTACCGGATCGATGATCTCTGCAAGCACATGATCTTCATTGATATGCATACCATGCTTTTCCATGCATTCAAATGCAACACCGGGACCACCAATCTCCGTAAGTCCATAGATATCGAGTGCATCAATATCAAGCAGATCTTCCAGATGCTGTCTCATTTCCTCTGTCCATGGCTCTGCACCAAAACAACCGGATTTCAGTTTTAATTCTTCCGGCTTGATTCCCATTTCATGGATGGTTTCTGCCAGATATGTTGCATAAGACGGTGTACAGCAGAGCATCGTAGCACCAAGCTCTTTCATCATTATAATCTGTCTCTGTGTATTACCGGATGACATTGGAATTACTGTAGCCCCAATCTCTGTTGCACCCTGATGTGCCCCCAGTCCGCCGGTAAATAAACCATAACCATAAGCAACCTGAATGATATCATCCTTTGTACCGCCTGCAGCAGTCAGTGCTCTGGCAACCATCTCTGTCCATACCTTAATATCATTTTCCGTATATCCTGATACGATCGGCTTTCCGGTTGTTCCTGAAGAACCCTGAATACGTACAATATCTTTAAGATCTGCAGCAAATAGTCCATATGGGAAATTATCTCTCAAATCGGTTTTCTGCGTAAATGGAAGCTTTACGATATCTTCAATTCCATTAATATCTTCCGGTTTTACTCCGGCTTCATCCATTCTCTTTCTGTAAGCCGGAACATTATTATATTCCAACTCTACGGTAGCTCTCAGTCTCTCTCCCTGAAGCTTTTTTCTTTCATCAAAATCCATACATTCCATTGCATCGTTATAGATGTAATGAATCTTCTTCTGTCTCATATGTGACTATCCTCCATGTCTGATCTTGGCTTTACTTTTTCGCTTTTATGTTTTTCCACACTAAAGCGTTTACCCATAAAAATTTTAGCTGAGCAGCCTGTATATGTCAAGGAAGTTTTTACCTTCCCTTAAAGATTTTCCATATAGCACAAAACGACCACCACACAGGCGCGTCCTGCATGATGGTCGTTCTGTCAATATATTGGTATATAAGATTTACGCAAATCTTGTTGTGTTAATCTTAACACCAGGACCCATTGTTGAAGCAATTACAACGCTCTTAAGGTACTGTCCCTTAGCAGCTGATGGCTTTGCTTTTACAATAGCATCCATTAAGGTCTGGAAGTTTTCGTCTAACTGTTCCTCTGTAAAGGAAGCTTTTCCCACTGGCACATGGATAATATTGGCTTTATCAAGTCTGTACTCTATCTTACCAGCTTTGATATCATTAACTGCTTTTGTTACGTCCATTGTAACTGTACCAGCCTTAGGGTTTGGCATTAAGCCCTTAGGTCCAAGTACACGACCAAGACGTCCAACAACACCCATCATATCAGGTGTAGCTACAACAACATCGAAATCTAACCATCCGTCTTTCTGGATCTTTGGAACTAACTCCTCACCACCTGCGTAATCAGCACCGGCAGCAAGAGCTTCGTCTACCTTATCTCCCTTAGCGAATACGAGAACCTTAACTGTCTTACCTGTTCCATGAGGTAATACAACTGCACCACGTACCTGCTGATCTGCGTGACGTCCATCAACGCCCAGTCTTAAGTGAGCTTCGATTGTCTCATCAAATTTAGCTGTAGCCATCTTCTTTACCAAAGCAACTGCCTCTTCGAATTCGTAAACGGCTGTTTTGTCATAGAGCTTGCTTGCATCTATATATTTCTTACTCTTCTTCATTATAAACCTCCTGTGGTCTTATCGGGAGCGACCCTCCCACCAAAATGTTTTTATTCTTAATTACTCTTCAACTGTAACGCCCATTGAACGAGCTGTTCCAGCGATCATGCTCATAGCAGTTTCAAGGCTTGCAGCATTTAAATCTTTCATCTTAAGTTCGGCAATTTCCTGAACCTTAGCCTTTGAGATAGTTGCAACCTTTGTCTTCTTTGAGTTAGCTGAACCGGATTTGATATTACAAGCCTTCTTGATCAGAAGTGCTGCAGGAGGAGTCTTAGTGATAAAGCTAAAGCTCTTATCCTGATAAACTGTAATAACAACAGGAATGATCATATCTCCTTCGTTAGCAGTTCTAGCATTGAATTCTTTTGTAAATGCAACGATATTAACACCATGCTGACCAAGAGCCGGTCCAACAGGTGGTGCAGGTGTTGCCTTTCCTGCAGGAATCTGTAATTTGATATATCCTTCTACTTTCTTCGCCATCTTAGCGCACCTCCAAAAATATTGTGGTAATAACGGGGGATACCCTTCCACTCACTCTTACAATTTCTTGATATCAGCGAATGCAATCTCTACAGATGTTGCACGGCCAAATATTTCTACATCGATGGTAATGGTCTGTTTACTTGGGTTAATTGCCTTAATACTACCCACGGTACCTTCCCAGGCACCTGCTGTAACCTCAACCATATCGCCTACTTCCGCGTCGATCACGATTGTTTCCTTGTTGATTCCAAGGTACTTCATCTCATCATCCGATAACGGAACCGGCTTTGATCCCGGTCCTACGAATCCTGTAACACCTCTTGTATTACGGACTACATACCATGTGGCATCGTTCATAATCATATTGAGCAGAACATAGCCGGGAAACAGTTTTCTGGTAACAGCTTTCTGTACACCGTTCTTAACCTCAATGGATTCTTCTACGGGTACAGATACTTCTAATATCTGGTCCTGTAATTTTCTGTTTTCAATTGTTTTCTCAATATCAGCTTTAACCTTATTTTCATAACCTGAGTAGGTATGGACTACATACCATTTTGCGCTTTCTGCATCTGCCATATAATTCACCAACCTTTACTCATTATATTATGAAATTCAAGCCTATTTGTATAAGCCAGTCAACGACTGCAATAATAGCTCCGAGGATTACCGTTGAAACGATTACTACGGCTGACTGCTTAAACAGGGTTGTTCTGTCAAGCCATGTGATTTTCTTGAATTCACCCTTTAGTTCCTGGGTCCAGCTTTTCTTGAGAGCTGTTGATTTTTCTTCACTTTTTGCCATTAAACCAATCCTCCTTCACTGGTCCGGAACTATTTTGTTTCCTTGTGTACTGTATGCTTCTTGCAGAATCTGCAGTACTTCTTTGTTTCCATTCTGTCTGGATGCGTTTTCTTATCCTTTGTCATATTGTAATTACGCTGTTTACAATCCTGACATGCCAATGTTATTTTAACGCGCACTTCCATCTACCTCCATTACTTATTTTAAGGCATAAAAAAAAGACCTCTTTCATCGCACGATTAACAATAACACAAGTATACAGTGCAAGTCAAGAAATCTTTTTCTGTTTTTAGACATATTCTCTATTTTTTAATTTTATAAAGAAATATGCCGCATTTATTGGATTGTCTGTATTTACCCCTTCAGATCCTTTAAGGTATGGAATAATTCCATATCCGATTCTGTCAGTTTTACATTTGTACAGATCTGCTTTCCCTCCGGATCCGTGATCTTTACTTCTATAATATAGTCTTCTTTGATCCCACTTGCCATCGCAGCCTGTAAAAACATCGGAAACTTCGGATGATTGGATGCAAATTTCTCCCATGCGGATTTTATCTTAAAAATTGATGCCGGATTTACCATATCTATCTCCTTATACGCCTGCAAGTTTTGCAGCTTCTCTCGTCCTGCAGACATATCTCTTATTAAAATATTATTCCATATTTATGATATCAGAATAATGCTGCAATCGCGCCAAGCAGTCCGTAGCTTACAACTCCCACGATCAGTCCTGCAAGTACAACACCACCCATAACGGCAAGTGCACTCTTCTTCCAGTCAAGATCTAAGAAGCTGGCTGCCAGAGTACCCGTCCAGGCTCCTGTACCCGGAAGTGGAACCCCGACAAACAACATCAGTGCGATATAGACTCCGCCGCCTGTTTTCTCAAGCAGCTTCTGTCCGCCTTTTTCGCCCTTCTGAATACACCATGTAAAAAATTTCCCTATATATTTCTTATCTTTTCCCCACATCAGAACCCGTCTGGCGAACCAGTAGATCACCGGAACCGGAAGCATGTTGCCGATCATACAGATGATCAGTGCACGAAATGTCGGTATTCCGAATACCGCTGCATATGGAATCGCACCTCGCAGTTCCACGATCGGAACCATAGATATCAGAAACATGATCAGATATTTTTTAAACATTATTATCTCCTACAATTTCTTTTTTATAGAATGGCTCTGTATTCTCTGTAACCTTTTTTCCAAGTCCGTTATCTGTTCCTGTAAGTGCGATTGGAATACCAAACGCAAGCGGTTTTATCTTTGGAAGAAGGGAATCAAATAAATCTTCTTCATCACCTTCAAAATCAATTGTGATCAGATACTCTTCATCTGAATTTTCTTTTTCCATCATCTGGATATAAGCTGCCTTTACATTTGGACGTTCAGCCAGGAATTTCTTTGCTTCATCCAACATATCAACCGGCATATATTTCGGACTTCTTAAACGGATCTTTGTATTTGCCGGAATTGTATGCTTCTTGATATTCGTATTCTTATGCTCCTCAAGCACACTCTTTCTGCTCTCATCCACTGTCTTTATAAGTGCATCCGGAACCTGCATACCAACTGTGTAGGGATCGATCACGATTCCCTGGATCTGGCCATTGGAATTCAGAACCAGTGGGGCAACCTCTTTATAAGTAAGTGCCATCTTCTCAACTTCTACTTCCTTGATCGCATGCTCGAATTCTTCGTCATTTGTAAAACATGGGAAGAAGTTCTTTCCTGTATTATCTGTGATAACACGGAAATTTACTCTGAATTTTCCATCTCCCATGATCCTTCCCTGATCATCTTTTACCGGTTTTGGATCCAGTGTTGCAGGCAGGATAAATCTCGCCTGTAACAGCTTCTCGATGAAATTCTTCAGATTCTGCTGATTGTTCTCTGCTTTAAATATTTCAATCGCCTCTAACAACGCTTCATTCTTTATCTTATTGCCATTTTCCATGCTTATTTTGCACCTTTCTCCTTTAAACTATCCTTATATTCTTTATATGCAGCTTCTGCTTTCTTACTTTCTTCGCTTCGCTTGGATGCTACCATCTCCGGCATAACATCGACCATTGGTTCCCCAATATACTCTGTCAGCTTCTTAAGGAATTCTCTTCCTCCTTTATAGGTTGCTACCGGAATTGCAACAACTCCCTGCGATGTCATCATTACATACCCTCTTACCACATGATAAAATGGTTTATGCTCATTCGCCTGCTCTCTGATATCTGCAATTGCATAACGCTTCCACCTTCCCGGTATCTTACAGCAATACAGATATTCCTTATCCAGCTTTGCCGCTGATCCAACAATGCATCTGCACATCATACCGATCAATAATCCCAGAGCAATTGCTGCCAGAAGCAAAATCCTTCCGGTTCCCTTGAATACACTGTCAAATCCCAGAAGTGCTACAACAATAAATAATACGATAGCTGTACCAACAATAAATGCCAGATACCCAACTGTAGTGTATGCCTGATACTGTCCATTCTTATTTTTTTTGCATTTCGAATAATAACTGAACGGTGAATCAATAAGACCAAGGTCAGCTCCACACAACGGACAGTATTTCTGATTCAGTGTCGCATTTGCAGGAATTGACTTCCCACAGTGCGGGCAACGGAAAAACATCTGATTGATAATACCAGACAACAGCAGCATGATAACAAACAGTCCCCATCCGTATATGATCTTTCCAACAAATGTAAATATAAACAGTCCCAGAGTACCGATCATGGGCATAATTACAATACAACCCTTGGCAATTCTTAACTTCATTTCTTCCTCCATCCACAGCAGGATATTTCCTTTGCTATTTTCTATAACAGTTCTGCTGTGGCTATCTTCTTTCTATATTTCAGACCGGTTCAGATCCTAGATCTGCGCAAATGCCTGTTCCAGATCTGCAATCAGATCTTCCGCATCTTCCAGTCCACATGAATAACGGACAAGATCAGGATATACACCGCATGCTGTCAGTTCTTCATCATTCATCTGCCTGTGTGTTGCACTTGCTGGATGCAGACAACAGGTTCTTGCATCAGCTACATGTGTCTCAATCGAACCGAGTTTTAAGTGCTTCATGAATTCTTCCGCTGCTTTTCTTCCACCCTTTACACCGAAGCTTACAACGCCACAGGAGCCGTTTGGCAGATATTTTTCTGCAAGTGCATGATATTTGTCATTTTCCAGCCCGCAGTAATTCACATAAGCAACCTTATCATTCTGTTCCAGATATTTTGCAACTGCGAGTGCATTCTCACAATGACGCTTTACTCTGACATGCAGACTCTCCAGTCCGAGATTCAGGATAAATGCACTCTGCGGAGACTGTACAGAACCGAAATCACGCATCAGCTGTGCAGTTGCCTTTGTGATAAATGCGCCCTCTTTTCCGAACTTCTCTGCATATGTAATTCCATGATAACTGTCATCCGGTGTGGTAAGTCCCGGGAATTTGTCTGCGTATTTCATCCAGTCGAACTTTCCGGCATCTACGATGCATCCACCGACAGCTGCTCCATGTCCGTCCATGTATTTGGTTGTGGAATGAGTTACGATATCTGCTCCCCATTCGATCGGACGACAGTTGATCGGAGTCGGGAATGTATTATCTACAATAAGCGGTACTCCCTGCTCATGCGCTACCTTTGCAAACTTCTCAATATCTAATACGGTCAGAGCCGGATTTGCAATGATCTCACCAAATAATGCCTTGGTATTCGGACGGAACGCTGCACGGATCTCATCTTCAGATGCGTCCGGATCAACAAATGTGAAATCGATTCCCATCTTCTTCATCGTTACCGCAAATAAGTTATAGGTTCCACCATAGATGGAATTTGATGCTACAACATGGTCACCACAATTTGCAATATTAAATACTGCATAGAAGTTTGCTGACTGACCGGAACCGGTAAGCATCGCCGCTGCACCGCCCTCTAACTGACAGATCTTCTTTGCGACCAGATCATTTGTCGGATTCTGAAGTCTGGAATAAAAATATCCATCTGCCTCCAGATCGAATAATTTACCCATATCTTCACTTGTTGCATATTTGAATGTTGTACTCTGATAGATTGGAACCTGACGTGGTTCTCCGTTTCCCGGTTCATAACCTCCCTGTACACATGTTGTATTAATCTTGTATTTACTCATTACATCCTCCTGATAACTATATCTTCTGTGTTTTATGATCTATTCCAAGTTTCTGTATTCATATCCATTATTATTTCCAGTATAAATACCTGTCTTTTCATGTACCATTTAGCACATCAATTCATTATATAAAATTTATCCCGTTCCTGCAAGCACATGTACTCCTACAAAAATTAAAAATCCGTTAAGATTTCCTTATTTTTACGAAAGTGCAAAAATCTCCTTACATAGCTTTCTTCCCGACTGTGTCCGGAAGATCTTCTCATAAGCAGACCGGACTGCTTTGATATGCTCTTTATCCTCATACAGGTTCACAAGGAAATCTGCCTCTACCAGTATCTGATAATCCATTCCGTCAATATTGGAATAGGTATGGTGATGTCCGACCAGATAACATACCCGCTCAATAAAGGCAGCATCATCTGTCAATGGAATAAGCAGTTTTTCTGCTTCCGGCGGACCTTCCTTTTCCTGTGTCTTTCCTGTATTATATCCATATTTCTTTTCTGAGTTCTTTATGCCTATATCATGCACAAGTGCAGCGACTTCCAGGATCTCCAGTTCTTCTCCTGTGACTCCTTCCATCTCCCCGATCAACTTGGCAAAAGAATGAACCTTCAGAAAATGATGGATCCGTCTGGCATCTCCCGCATAATATTCGATCATCTTCTCTTTTACCCGAGATTTCAGCTCCCGGCTTGCAGGAATCGTATCTTCTACATTCTGCTGCAATCTCTCACTCTGCTCTGCTTCTGTACTCTGTTTCTGCTCGGTTTCCATTTCTTTCCTCCTGACTGTCTGCCGACCGTTTTAGTATATTTATTTAACCTGATCTATTTCTGTCTTATTTTCTTTTGTTTTTATCTGTACTCACATCCCCGATTATATATGGTTGCTACAGAATACGCAACTTTTTTCCTGTACGCCCTGTTTATCCAATATTTATGTCTTATCGTCTTCTGCAGATTGTTTTGTATTGTTTTCACTTATAGGTTGTCTTTTCTTTTCATATAGTAGTATAATTTTCAAGTGCAGGTTTTTTTAGGAGGTTTTACAAATGAAAGATAATTCCCGTCCAATCGGCGTATTTGATTCCGGTATTGGCGGTATCAGTGTTTTAAAAGAAATCGTTTCACTGATGCCGGAGGAAAATTATATATATTATGGTGATTCCGCGAATGCTCCATATGGCACACGCCAGATCACTGACATTCAGCATCTAAGCCGGAACTGTGTGGAATTCCTGCTTGAACATGGCGCGAAAGCGATTGTGATCGCATGCAATACTGCAACCAGTGCTGCTGCTGCCATGCTTCGTGCAGACTATCCGGACATCCCTGTGATCGGCATTGAGCCGGCATTAAAACCAGCCGTTCTCTGGAAGGAACATGACCGGATCGCAGTTATGGCTACCCCTATGACATTAAAACAGGATAAGTTTCTATCGCTTATGCATACATACGAAGACCGATCCGTAATCTACCGTGTACCATGTCCAAAGCTGGTTGGCTTTGTGGAAAACGGAGATCTGGACAGTCCGGAGCTTCATGATTATCTGCAGGAGATTCTATCGCCTTATCTGGAAAAGGGAATCGATGCGATCGTGCTTGGCTGTACGCACTATCCGTTTGTGGAAAAAATGATCCGAACCGTTGTCGGTCCGGATATCAAGATTTTTGTCGGAAGCCACGGAACTGCCGTAGAACTGCGTCGCCGCCTGATTGCCGCAGGCTTAAAGTCAGAATCTGCTGAACAGGGTACAGTCGAGATTTATAACAGTTGTACGACCGATGGGAACGCACATGTTGCCCTCTGCAAGAAGCTGCTGGCATTATAATGTACCGTACGGAAGAAGCTGGAGGCTATCATTCATTTCGCAAATCACTCTCGTTCTATTTCGCAAAAAGATTAACAGGTATCCGGTTTTATATACCCTTTATTTCACAGAACGCTCGCGCTCTATTTTTCACGTAACGGTACTAACCTCACTGCCTTTAGCAGTTCGCTAAGGACCGACGTGAAAAAAGGTCTGTTACATAAAGGTATATAAAACCGGATACCTGTTAATCTTTTTCTATGATCCTGTTAGAGATTGCCGAATTCTTATGAACATACCATTTAATACAACTCTTCATCGTAGTATCGTAATAACAGTCCGGTCACGCGGTCATAGGCTGCGAAACCATCTGAGACACCGTTCAGGTTCAGGCTTGTTTCAGTGAAGGTATTGGATGCCTGATTGACGGTATCCGTCGATAGAATGGCCTTATCCTCTACCTTTTTCCAAGTCTCCGGGAGCAGAAAGATGTCGTCGGAAAGCACCTGTTCGGAAATCCTCTCATTTGCCAGATACTGTTCTGCATCCTCCCCGATAGCCTCATAATAGGCATTATCTACATAGGACAATACACTCAGATACCCGGAATAAATAAAGAATGGATCTTCGCTGCCGATACAGGCAAGATAAGATATAAAATTTGCCTCATCCTCATAGATATACCCATGCAGATGCGCCAGCTCATGGCAATAGGTTGCCGGATAATTTGTGATATACATATTTGCATTACAGTTTGCTTCCATCGAAAACGGGAAATAATACCCCGCCATATAACTCTGGCTCATCAGCCCGGAAAACATCATATGCTTGACATCCGGATAGTAGCCAGACAACCGTGGATACCGGCCGGACAGTTTCCGAAGAGCATTTCGTGCCTGTTCCTGCATATCTCCATCATATGTTATGTATCCGTTTTCATCCCGCTCTACTTTAGTGCTGTATTCGTTACACTGCTTTACGATATAATTGCGAAGTGCCTGCAATTCTTCTACCTTATACTGCCGTTCCTCCGTTTCCTCATTTACAGGAAGCGAGGAACAATGATAATAGATCGTACAGTTTCCGGTCATAATAAGACAGATCGCAACCGTTATATATGCAATAACAAGGTCATAGATCCTGCAAAATCTCCGATATCCCTTATGCTTTCTTAAAAAGATCAACAGAATATTCAGAATCAGAAATGCAAGGATCAGCAGGATTGCCGTAACGATCATAACCTCTCCGAGCGAAAAAGAAAACAGATTGCCAAATCTTGCAAATACTGCAACGATAACCGGATTCACATGTTTGGCATACCAGTCGCACCAGTTTTCCCATCCCGTCTTTCCACTGATCCACGGAGCAGCCCACGCTGCTGCATTTATCACTATAACCAGAATTATCCCTATAAAAAGAAGGGTTCTGTGAATATGCCTTTTTTTCTTCTTTTCCTCTATTACATTCATAATTTTATTCTTCCTGCCAGATAGTGTATTTTCTGATATGCATCCTGTCAGATTCTCATACATACAACATCCTTTTCTACCTGTTCAGTATATCATCCTGCTCTGCTTTTTACGACACACTTCACAGATTTATAACAAAATCATTTCAGATCTTCTACCAGTTCGTACAAAGCTTCTGCGGAATTGAAATTATCAGATGTGATCTCATCACTTGGAATGATAACATCGTATTTGTCCGCAATCTCTGCAATGATCGTTATGATATCCAGAGATTCCAGTATTCCATCATCTACCAGTGCATCTTCATTTTCAAAATCAACATTCGGTTTGATCTTCTTTAACATTGCAATAAAATCATTCATAGTTTTATTCTCCTTTATTCTTTAATTCTGCTATCTTTTTTATTTCTTTTCGAAGAAGCGAGCCTTTAAATGTCTTCGGAACTTTCTCGATATAGAATATCTTCTGCGGTAACTTATAGCTTTCAACCTGTTGCTGCATATAGCTCTGGAATGCAGTTTCGTCAAATCCATCCTCTTGCACGATCAGCATAACCGGCAATTCTCCGGTGATCGGATCCTGAACGGAACTGTAAGCACAATCTGCCACCCCCGGATACCGGATTGCAACAGTCTCTACCTCTGCCGGCGAGATCTTGCTTCCACCATAGTTGATAACATCATCTGCCCGTCCAACCAGAATAATACTGCCATCTTCATCCATATAGCCAAGATCATTTGTCATAACATATCCATCCACTACCGTTTTCGCAGTAAGCTCCGGATCATTGTAATAGCCCTCCATAACAATCGAACCACCCCAGGCCAGTAAAGCAGGCTGTTTCTCAGATCCATTCTCTATAATATTCCCTTCTTCATCTATAAACCGCACTAGAGAATTGACGGTCGGATATCCGATACAACCATTCTTATTCTGACGGCTGAATTCCAGAATACAGGAGCAGCCAGCTTCCGACGATCCATAAAAATTATAAAGTCTTGTACGTGGAAGATACCGGAGCAGCTTTTCCTTGTCCGTTTCCGGAAGCGGGGCTGATCCCACCTGTATATAATCGATCTGATCGGCATATCCTGCAATCCTGTCATCTGACAAATGAAAGATCATTCCAAGTGTTGCTGGAGAAATTGCCATCGATGTTGCATGGTACTGCTCAAGCATCTTCCAGAGATTGCCTATCATAGCCATACCATTCATCAGACAGACAGTTCCGCCATTAATCATATCCGACTGATACCGTCTTATACCAAAGGAATGATTGAGTGGCATCGGTATGATCTCCACATTCCCTGGTTTCATCTGTGTTCCCTTCATAACATTCCCAGCAATTGCCACATCATTCTTATGATGCATGACAACACCCTTTGAACTGCCGGTCGTACCCGTTGTGAACAACAGCATCGAACGTGAATCTGCATTTGGAAGCGGAACATCCAGTTCTTCTGTATTCTCCATCTGTTCCACCAGCTTCTTCGGGGATAACCAGAGCAGCCCCTCTGACTCTTTGTTTGAGATCAGCCATTCTGCATCCACCTTATCCCTGATTTCCTGCATACGCTCCGGTGAAGTAGATCGCTCAACAGGGATCACAAGCACCTGCATATACTGCAAGGCTGAAAACAAAACCATATATTCAATGTTCTGTGTGCATCGTAAAATAACATGTGCATTCTTTTTTATACCATTCTGAAGCAGGACATTTGCCATCTTTCTGATTGCCGTCCAATACTCCGCATATGTCAGATGTTTTTTTAACTCACAGACAGCCAGCGTATCCGGTTGTGTCTCTGCATATTTTTTTACATAATGAAGCACGGTTTCCATATCGATCCTGTTATTTCTCCTTTTTCTTTGTAATCTTTTTTACATTTTTCTTCCATTTTTCCATAAATTTCCGGTCTTCCTCATCCCATACCTTACAGGCATCTTCCCAGCTTACCTTCTGATCCTCAGTCAGAGTTTCCTGCAACTGATACTTCTCCTTCAGATATGCCCCAAGAAAGCTTGTCACCTTTTTTGATCCTGCTATATTCGTATGCTTTGGATTATAGAAATCCGTTTTAAAATCAATATCCATCTCATCAACATACTGATTTAGATCCAGGCAGTCATAGCCCTGTTTCTTACAATAGGCATCCACAGCCAGATGCTCCCGGATCTGACTCTCATCCGGTACATACGGTGTCGCTATAAACAGCACCTTTTTTCCCAGTTCATTTGCCTTTTTCTCGATTGCATCCAGAGTATCCTTAGACGCCTGTGACAGTTCAAGGCTCTGATCCGTTGTATAATCCGGTTTCTTGTTTTTGAGATTCGTGATCGTTGATTTTGGTCTTGCAAATTTATCATCACTGGATGGATTGTTCAGACGATTGATCATAAATTCCCGGTCAAATTCCAGCAGGTTATTATGATATTTTAATATCTGAAACATCATTTCTGCTTTCTTCACACAGCTTCCACCATGTATAGTCTGAATTGCCTGCAACCTTGTTACGGATGGATTCATGCCGGATATAAGCAGTTCAAACCAATAGTCCCGCTCTTCCTGGCTGTGATCATCATTTGTATTTCTGGCGATCATGGTTCTGACCTCGATAACAAACACGTCCACATTCTGGCTTTTTACCGCTTCTTCCATAATGTATGGTGCCATATTCAGATCCTGGATCGAGCTAGCCAGCATAGCCGAGGTAAAATCCTGTTCCTCATATGCCTGTGGCGGGTTCCAATAACGGAATATTGCACTGGATCCGATCATCAATGCATTGACCGTATCCTTTTCTTCCGCATAATACTCTGCCCATGCTTCTGCGTCACTCTCATCCGGCCTGGCAAACTGTCCGACCTTCGATATAGAATATAACAATATGACAAAAAACAGAAGGATTGAAATTACTTTTTTTATTATTGCCAAAACCTTTTTCTTTCCTGTTTTCATGTTTTGTTCTCCTACACTTAAAACTGTTCATAGATGAATGCGATCTGACTGCCGGAACCATATACACCAAACGTCAATACACATAAAATTCCAACGATCAGAACCAGCCAGCGCAGCCAGAGATTCTGACGTAGCAGCCAGCTTCTGATATCCTCTTTGATCCCCATCTGCTCCCGGATCTCCTGTGCAACTGATACACATAACAGGATCATACAACCGATCAGAACCAGTCCCCATTCCCGCTGGGACAAAGCAAATGTATTTATAATGTCATAAAATGTACCACGGTCAACCACACAGGAAGCTATCATATGGAAGGAAGCACGAATTCCACTTCCCATAAAAATGATACGTCCGATCACGCATAATAAAAATGTCCGAAGCATCCGGAATATATTCCAGCTTATACAGTTTGTCCGTATATTCAGTTTCTCTGTTAATTTAGCAACCGGCTGCTCAAATAATGTCGATAAGCAGATCAGAATTCCGTGAAACAGTCCCCAGCCGATATAATTCCACTTTGCCCCATGCCAGAGTCCGGTCAGAATCCATACGCACAGGATTGGTACACAGGAGGCAAATCCGGTTCCTATGGCATTTCCCAGATATTTCCGCACCTTGGTATTCCATTTCAACAGGATCTTTGAAGTCGATACCGGATAGAATACATATTCTCTGAAGAACGCTCCGAGTGAAATATGCCATCTTCTCCAGAACTCCGGCAACGTCTGGGAAAAATATGGCCGCCTGAAATTTTCTCCAAGCGTAATGCCAAAGCACTCCGACGCACCACGTACGATATCCATGCATCCGGAGAAATCACAGTAAATCTGGATGGAATACATAACCGCCGCCAGAAAGAAGATCATACCTTCATACTGATCAGAATGTTTAAATACTTCTGTCACAAATGGACTGATACGGTCTGCCATCACCATTTTCTTAAGTGCTCCCCACAGAATCAACCATGTACCTTTTATCACCGTATCATAATCAAACTTATGCTTTTCCCATAGTTGATGCGCAACCAGTTCATATCGCGCAATCGGTCCCTGCGTAATATGTGGAAAATATAATACATACGACAGATATTTCAGAAAATTCTTCTGTGCATGGATCCTTCCGTTATAGACATCAACCAGATAAGAGATCATCATAAAGGAATAAAAAGAAACTCCAAGCGGTGCAGGGAAATGCCAGTCTGGAATCCGCTGTATCGCTTCGTATGGAAGAAAACGTTTGATGTTCTCGATGGCAAATCCTGTCACCTTGAATACAATAAGCGCACCTATTACGATCAGCAATGCCAGCACCAGATATTTCTTTCGTTTCTTTTTCTGTGCTGTTTTTATCTTTCTTGCAGCTCTCTTATCTGCATCCAGAAGCAGCCGGTCCTGTTCCTCCAGATTTTTCTCCATCAACATTGTCAACGGATATACCAGAAATGCAGTTCCAACTACGATCAGGAGGTCATCAATCCCACTATAAGCATAGAAAACCACACTTGCGGCAAGGAGCACCCACCACTGGATTTTCTTTGGTACTATATAATATATCAAAACTGTAACTGCAAAGAATACTATAAATATGTATGATACGACAGACATGCCTTCTCTCCATTTCTTTCTCTTCGTTTCACGCCCGTTTCTGTATGGCTTTTTTTACACCGTACTGAATGTGCTCCAGTATTTTAACAGCAATGTGCATATGATCGACATTACAAGAATAATGATAAGGGAAATCTTCCAACCTTCCCGGAACATATACTTTGGTTCCAGTCCATATCCCACCGGAATCGCACGGATCGACGTTGGCAGCATATAAGACAGGTTCACACCAATGGATGCTACATATATATACGGAATCGGGTTCAGCCCACATCCCTGTGTGATTGAGATCACAAGTGGAATCGCAACCGCTGCCGTAGCTGTATTTGAGGTCACATCCGACAACAGTAGTGTTGCAGTCAGAATGATCAGGATCGTTACAAAACCACCCTTCATATCAAGGGAAGAAATCACTTCTCCAAGTGCTTTTGCAACACCTGTTGCATTGATCAGGCTTCCAAGTGCCAGACCTCCGGCAAATATATACATCAGATCCCAGACGATCTTTCCCTGCACCTGTTTCCAGACCATGATCCGTTTTCCCTCTTTATTTGTAAAAAGAAAGGCGATGATCGCACAGATGATAAATACATATGCAGGCTTTAATCCCGGCAATATATCCTGATAAAGCTGTCTGGTAAATGCCAGACCTGTTGCCACTACAAACAGCACAAGTGCGGATTTTTCTTCAAAGCTCATCTTTGGAAGCTTCCGGTACTGTTCCGCAAAATATTCACTGGAACCACCTAACAGATCTGTCTTCTTTACATCACGAAGAATAAATACTACATTGATCAGCATTAGGATCAGCATAACCGGAAGGAACCGGATAACCCAGGAGGAATACATATATTCTTTTCCGGTCAACTGCTGGATATATTCCACCGTTACCAGATTCATAGCACCACCAAGTGGAGATGCCAGACCACCAAGTCCTGTCGCATAGGCGATCGTCAGCAGGATCTTCGATGCCGTCTTGCTGTTTTTCACGTCATCCATTCCAATATATTTCAGCATAGAAACTGCGATCGGCGTGATCGTTGCGCATACTACTGCATTCGGAAGCACCGCAGATAATACCATTGACAACGCAAACCAGAACACAAGCTGCATTCTAAGACTGTTTCCGATCAGACGCAGAAACGTGATTGCAATTCGTTTGTCCAGTCCTGTATTTTCCCATAATACTGTTATGATCGAAGCTCCAAGCAATAGCAGAATCGTTTCGTCCGCATAATTCGATATTATGGCCTTCATCTCCGCCATAGGAACTACTGCATTGATCGCAATCGGCAAAAACGCCGTTACTGCATAATCTACCGGACCTGTTACCCACCAGTATGCCATCCAGAATACCGTTCCAACTGCTGCCCGTTCTGCAAATGTCGGCAGGACTGCACGCGGTAAAAGAAAGCATGCCAACAGGAATAGAACCGGTCCAAGTAACAAATGAATCAATCGTTTATAATTTCTCATAGAATCCTCCACTCAAGTCCTACTCGATATATTGTTCTTTCTACATAAAAAAAGAACCCTAATATCGGATTATAAAAATCCAATATTAAAGCTCTATTAAAAATTCGACATTCTTCTATTTATTTTTAAGGTTTTGGAATAAAAAATGTGAAAATACTTCCTTTATTCTTTGTACTTTCAACATAAATCCCTCCCCCATATAACTCAGCAATCTTCATTGCCTGTGAAAGTCCCAGGCCAAAACCTTCCGCATTACGATCTTTTTCTTCCCGATAAAAGCTTTCAAATATTTTGGATATATTTTCTTTCTCTATTCCACAGCCTTCATCCTGAATACGAATATACGACTTTCCGTCTTTCTCTCCACAGGACACATAGATTTTAGTTCCTTCATTACTATACTTTACAGCATTTGAAAGCAAGTTATTTATAACAATATAGATAAGATTCATATTTGCATGTATGATCGTCGGCTGAAAGGAATATTCAAATGTAATCTGTTTCGTATCAATATATGCTATATCATCACATGCAGATTCAATTACATCCCGAACATCAATATCTTCCATACTGAATGTTGTCCCCTTTCTATCTATTGCAGTCATTTGAAGCAATTGATCAACCAGATTCTTCATACGGTTTGTCTGTCGCTCAAATACCTCTATACTTTTTATTGCTTCTTTATCCTGCTTCTTTTCTGCCACCTCTCTCGACACCTGGCATTGTGCATGCATAACAGCAATAGGCGTACGAAGTTCATGGGATACATTCGCATTAAATTCTTCCTGACGTTCCAACTCCTGCTGCACTCTCTGGTACAAATGATTATTTGCATCTGTTAACATCTGAAGTTCTTTAAAACATCCTTTGTATTCCAGACTATCCGTAAAATCCAGATTCTCCCCGCTCTTTTTTATCGATTCATTCAACTGTCTCATTGGTACAGCGATCAGATATCTTAATAAAAGGGCAAATAAAATAAAAAATGCGCCAACAACTCCTATCACCAAATATGACTGATGCCACAGTCCGCGATAATTTTCTTTCACCGCCTGTTCCGACATCATAGCACATACCAGATAAAAACTGTCATCCTCCGTTCCATTCTTCCTTTTTCCTCGTCTGGTTGCTACGTAATAACGCTCTCCCTGAAAGGTTACTTTTGTAAGACTCTGTAATCCGATATCAAGCCCGGTTCTGGAATCATCCGGCATTCTGCCATCAAGAAAACTTCCGTCTCTTGACTGTAAAAACACATATACATTTTCGTTATAAGTATCTTTCTCTTCCGGATCGTAAAAATCGCTTTTTATATACGGATTCTCATTCTCATCAAATCCTATATTTTTTTTTGCACGTTTCACTTCCTGCGCCAGTTCTGTATAAGCCAGATATTTAGTATCCTCTTTGATCAGATTCTTCTGCATCAACAAAAGACATATCGTTCCTGCTGCAATGATAAGTCCACAAACAATAACAGTAAAATTAATAAATGAGATTTTCCTTTTTAACATTCCAGTCTATAACCTACTCCCCGGATCGTATGTATCAGTTTTTCTTTAAAAGGATCATCGATTTTTCTGCGAAGATATCGAATATATACATCAACTACATTTGAATTGATATCATCATCAATGCTCCATATATTTGCACGGATCTGCTCTCTTGTGACAACAATGTTCCTGTTACGCACCAGATATTCCAGGATTGCATATTCCCGGACTGTAAGATCGACAGTCACACCATCCCGGACAACCCGGTGATTATTTGTATCAATCTGTAATGACCCATAATTCAATATGCTGTCATTACTTATATGTACAGTACGAAGCATTACCCTTAACCTTGCGAGCAATTCCGAAAACTCAAACGGTTTTGTCATATAGTCACTGGCTCCTGCATCCAGTCCCCTGACAATATCCTGCGTTTCGGACTTTGCAGTCAAAAAAAGCACCGGAACCTGTATTCCTTCTGCCCGGATTGTTTTTAAAACCGACATACCATCTTTTTTCGGAATCATAATATCCATTATAACTCCATCGTAACTTGCCGTCTCCAGATAATCAAGTGCTGCCTGCCCGTCAAAACAGGCATCTACATTGTATCCTTCTTTTGTCAGTTTATTACATATTATATGATTCAGATCCAATTCATCTTCAACAACCAAAATGCGCATGGACACAACCTCCCTATCTTAATATACAATGGCATACCATCATTAAAATAAGATTAAAGGGACTGGCACCGAAAAATATTTTCAATGCCAATCCCTTTTATCATGCTTATTTTAGTTGTCACCAGGCATTTACTACCTGTTTATATTACTACTTCTCATTTCTCGCTGTCAATTTCTGACCGTCATAGTCAATGATGATCGCTGACTGGGTGGATACTTCACCTGCAAGGATCATACGGGCAACCAGTGTCTCAACATTCTTCTGAATAAAACGCTTCAATGGTCTTGCACCATAGACCGGATCATAGCCCTGATCGATGATCGCACTCTTAGCCTCATCCGTAAGCTTGATCGTGATCTCCTGTCCAGCCAGACGTTTGTTCAGATCCTTGACCATAAGATCAACGATACTGCCAATATTCTCTTTGCTTAATGACTTGAAGATGATCGTCTCATCGATACGGTTCAGGAACTCCGGACGGAAGTGCTGTTTCAGTTTGTTCATAACTGTCTCCCGTATCTCATCCGTGATCTCGCCACCGCCTTCTGCGATATCCACACCACCGATATTCGATGTCATGATGATGATCGTATTCTTAAAGTCTACCGTTCTGCCCTGTGAGTCCGTGATACGTCCATCATCCAATACCTGTAATAATACATTGAATACATCCGGGTGTGCCTTCTCTACTTCGTCGAACAAGACAACCGAATATGGTTTCCTACGGACTGCCTCGGTAAGCTGTCCGCCTTCATCGTAGCCTACATATCCAGGAGGCGCTCCGATCAGTCTGGATACACTGTATTTCTCCATATATTCACTCATATCGATACGAACCATGTTCTGTTCATTATCAAATAAAGCTTCTGCCAGTGTCTTTGCAAGCTCTGTCTTACCTACACCGGTTGGTCCAAGGAACAGGAATGAGCCGATCGGCTTGCTTGGATCCTTGATTCCTGCTTTGGAACGGATAATCGCATCGCTGACATATTCAACAGCTTCATCCTGACCGACAACCCTCTTATGAAGTTCATCTGCAAGATTCAGTGTCTTACTCTTTTCACTCGCCGTCAGTTTGGCTACCGGAATACCGGTCCACTTGGATACAATCTCCGAAATTTCTTCTTCTGATACGACCTCATGTACCAGCTTTCGTTCTTTCTCCGATGCAGACTGCTCTGCCAGTTCCAGCTCTTTCTGAGCTGCCGGAAGTTTGCCATACTGCAATTCGGCTGCTTTGTTCAGATCGTAATTTCTCTGGGCAACCTGAATATCATTCTTGATCTTCTCGATCTCCTCTTTCAGGTTACGGATCTTCTCAACGCCTGCCTTTTCATTCTCCCATTTGGCTTTCAGATTATTTGCTTTATCCTTTAACTCTGCAAGCTCTGACTGTATATCCGCCAGTCTCTGCTTACTCAGGTGGTCTTCCTCTTTCTTCAGTGCGGCTTCCTCGATCTCAAGCTGCATGATCTTTCTTGTGATCTCATCAACTTCGGTCGGCATGGAATCCAACTCCGTCTTGATCATCGCACAGGCTTCATCGACAAGGTCGATCGCTTTATCCGGAAGGAAACGATCTGTAATGTACCGGTTGGAAAGCACCGCTGCACTTACCAATGCACCATCCGAGATCTTAACTCCATGGAACACCTCATATCTTTCCTTGATACCACGAAGAATGGAGATCGTATCTTCTACCGTCGGCTCATCGATCTGTACCGGTTGGAAACGACGTTCCAGAGCGGCATCCTTTTCAATGTACTGTCTGTATTCGTCAAGTGTCGTTGCACCGATACAATGCAGTTCGCCACGGGCAAGCATAGGCTTTAACATATTGCCTGCATCCATTGCGCCATCTGTCTTACCGGCTCCAACGATCGTATGCAGCTCATCAATAAAGAGGATTATCTCACCTTCTGATTTCTTTACTTCATCCAGAACTGTCTTCAGACGTTCCTCAAATTCACCACGATACTTGGCACCGGCAACCAACGCACCCATATCCAGTGCGAATATCTTCTTATTCTTCAAGCCTTCCGGCACATCACCTCTGACAATACGCTGTGCCAGACCTTCTGCAACCGCTGTCTTACCTACACCAGGTTCACCGATCAGAACCGGGTTATTCTTGGTCTTACGGGAAAGGATCCGGATCACGTTTCGTATCTCAGCATCTCGTCCGATAACCGGATCGATCTTCTGCTCTCTTGCCCGTTCCACCAGATCGTATCCGAACTTCTCCATTGCTTCATAGGAATCTTCCGGATTCTCACTGTCTACCTTTTTATTTCCTCTGATATCTGCCAGAGCCTTTAAAAATGTGTTCCGATCGATCGCCCATGTTTTAAGCAATGGCTTCACATCGGAATCGGCTTTTTCGATCAGTCCAAGGAACAGATGCTCAACCGATACAAAGCTGTCTCCCATCTGCTTTGCTTCCTTTTCAGCCTGAATGAGCGCCTTTGAAAAATTATTTCCGGCATACAGATTTCCACCACTTACTTTTGGCAGTGATGCAAGCTTATCTTCCACCCTATTTACCGCTGCTGTTACATCTATATCGAGTTTTTCAAAAATCTTCGAAATAAGGCTTTCGTCTATCTCAAGCAATCCTGCAAGTAAATGAATCTGTGCAAGCTCCTGATTATCATATTCCAGGGCTTTATCTTTCGCTTTTTCTATTACTTCAAGCGACTTTCTTGTATATTTGTCCATATCCATAATCATTTACCTCCTGACATATAAAAACTACTGTAATTCAAGATACACTTTCATTACAGTAGTTAACATAACATTTTTTGTTAGCACTGTCAAGAGGTGAGTGCTAATTATTTTTATTTTATTTTTTCACACACATTTCAGGAATGATCACTGGGTAAAACTCACATCAAAAATCGTACCTCCGGATGGATTAGACCTAACTGTAATTGTCCCATCATGCGCACTTACGATTTCATGAACAAGTGCAAGTCCAAGTCCGACACCACCAAGTTCCCGGCTTCTGGATTTATCCACACGAAAGAACGGTTCAAACACACGCTGCCTGAGTTCCTCCGGGATTCCATTTCCGGTATCCTCTATTGACAGGTAAATATGTTTTTCCTTTTGATATGCGGTCACTGTAACCCGTCCCCCAGAATGATTATATTTTATAGCATTCTCAACAAGATTGTATACCATCCTATAAATAAGGATATCACTTCCGATCATCCTTATATCCGTGCATTTTCCAATAAGTTTTATATTTTTTTCCTGTGCAAGCGGTTCCAGATCCGCCAATACTTCATCAACAAGAGCATTGACCATTATTACATCGTCTCTCCCCACAGTTTGAAGCTCGCTCATATCCAGAAGGGTTTTTACCATTTTACCGAGTCTGTCATTCTGTTCCGTAACCATCTTTATCGTTTGCTCGGTATCTGCATCATTGCCCGGATGCGGATTGGAATTATATGAATCAAGCTGTATCTGCATTAAAGATAATGGGGTTCGAAGCTCATGTGCCGCATTTGCGGTAAATTGTCTCTGTATATCAAATGAATCCGAGAGACGTTCAAGCATCTTGTTATACGAAACACTCAGTTGGTTCAGTTCTTTAACATTGTTTTCTTCTATTCGTGAATCTGCCAGATTTTGTGCCTGTACCTCTTCAATCTTATCAGAAAACTTACCAATCGGCTTTAGGGCATGTCCACTGATAAAATACGTGGCCACACCACCCAGAAGCGCCAGCAAGGCTGAAATTATCAGGCTGTTTTTTTTGTAGTCTGCCTTGTTATTGTACACCTGAACGGAAAAATCATTTGCAAAATCATCCCAGTTATCCTCCGGAATGCTGATATATATTTCATCCGAAGAGCTTCCGTTATCATCTCCCCTGGCATCAACAGTCTCTTGCAGAGAATCAATATAGTACACACCATTTTTATAAATAAGCATAGTCAGACATCCACATATAAGCGCAATATATAATGTAATTATACATGTAAGTCTCCACTGTAGCGATATTCTTTTCATCTGTCGGCCTCCTCTCGTATTTTATACCCTTCTCCCACCTTGTTCAAAATCGGATCATATCCGAGCACTGCCTTAAGCTTTCTTCTAAGCGAAGACATATGTACTCTAATTGCTCCACTAAAGCTGTCCACGGATGCATCCCAGACATGCTCCATCAATTCTTCCTGACTTACCGGTCTTCCCAGATTGAGAAGCAGATATTCTAAAATACCATTTTCTTTTCTTGTAAGGGAAACCTTTTCCCCTTTTGCATATGCCTCACGTTTTATCGTATCAAAGCTTATCCCGCCGCTTTCCAGACATACATCCTTCTGCACAAATTTTCTTCTTGTCAGACTTCTGATACGTGCTTCAAGTTCCTTTATATGAAATGGTTTTTCCATATAATCATTTGCACCTGCATCCAGTCCCTCAACCTTATCCGCGATCTGTCCTCTTGCAGATAATATAATAACCTTTGTCTCCTCATTTTCCCGTCTGAGTTCTCTTAAGATTTCCATTCCATCCATACCGGGCAGATTCAGATCCAAAACGATCAGATCATAATCCTCCGTAAGGATACATTCAAGAGCCTCTTCCCCATCATAACAGGTATCCACTTCATACCCAACACCATACAGGCTTTTCGCAACCATATCACATATTTGTTTCTCATCTTCAACTATTAATAATCTCAAAAATCTTTCACCTGTTTCTTAACAAAAATTTTACAACAGCTATTGTATAATACCTAAGTCAGCTGGTCAACAAACACAATCAAGAAAGGAGCTGCAATATCTTGAAGTACAGGAAAATATCTCAGATCGTTTTACTCATCACAGGTATAGCAATGATCAGCTATGGTGTAGTCAGAGGTGAAGCGGCTGCCGTGCTCAGCAAAGCAATAAAATTATGTCTGGAGTGTGTAGGAATTGGATAAGAACAAATCAATATCAAAAAAAACAGCCAGAATACGCGGATGGATACAGGCAGCTGCCACGCTGCTTACCAATATTCACATCCCCAATTTATTTAAAGGCAAGATCTATCAGGGCAAAGCCAAAACAGTATGCGTACCGGGATTAAACTGTTACTCCTGTCCCGCTGCAACAGGAGCGTGTCCGATCGGGGCATTCCAAGCGGTTGTCGGCTCATTCAAATTTAAGTTTTCATACTACATAACCGGTTTTTTCATTTTGCTCGGTGTGATCCTCGGAAGATTTATATGTGGTTTTTTGTGCCCATTTGGATGGTTTCAGGATCTGCTTCATAAAATACCGGGGAAAAAATTTTCCACAGCCAGACTGAAACCGTTAAGATACCTGAAATATATCATCCTGATTGTTTTCGTTATACTTCTGCCGATGCTTGTAACGAACTCCATAGGAATGGGAGACCCGTTCTTCTGTAAGTATATTTGTCCACAGGGTGTTTTAGAGGGAGCTATACCACTTTCACTTGGAAATACCGCTATACGGTCTGCTCTCGGAAAGCTTTTTTCTTTTAAGTGCCTTATTTTAATTACGGTTATTATACTGAGTATTTTGTTCTACAGACCTTTCTGCAAATGGATTTGTCCTCTTGGAGCAATCTATTCATTATTTAACAAGGTCAGCCTTATGAATATCAAGGTTGAAAGCAGCAAATGTGTCGGATGCGGTAAGTGTTCAAAGGCATGCAAAATGGATGTAGATGTATGCAAAACACCAAATCATCCGGAATGCATACGATGCGGAGCATGTATAAAGGCCTGTCCAAAAGACGCGATCTGCTATCAGTTTATGGGGAGACCATGTTCCCAAAAGGGACATAAGCAATCTTCCAAAACCAACGTGTAACAATCAGCCACACTAATATTATCTAAATTATTATTTAAAGGAGCAATTATCTATGAAGACAAAAAAAACATTAATACCTATTATCACTCTCTGTGCAGCATTATCTCTCACGGCATGTAGCGGATCAGGATCTGCCACAACTGAGAGTTCACAAAAAAACCAGACAGAAGCCACCACTGAAGCTGCGGACAATTCCAACACGAAGCTGGATGATTTATATCAGCAGGAGAACCAGATTTTTGCAGATCATGCGGATGTATGGAACAAGGTATTTGGCATGATGAATAAAAGCAGCGCTGATCCAAGCGGAGATTATGCCGATTATCTGGCCGGCGCCGTGGAATCAAACAAGGAATCCTTTACAGATGATGAACTGAAAACACTTAACGATGATATTGAAACCATCAGACAGATTGAAAAGCAGATATCCGAAATCGAAAATAATAATACAGGATCAGAAAGCGCCGACCAGAACGACAGTTCCGAAGAAATCACACCTTTCAAGAGTTTCACCGGTAAGGATTTCGATGGTAATTCTGTTGACGAAAGCCTGTTTTCCAATAATGCGGTAACGGTCGTTAATTTCTGGTTTACCGGCTGCAAACCTTGTGTCGCAGAATTATCCAAGCTTAATGAATTAAACGATGCCATCAAATCGATGGGAGGCGAGGTAGTAGGTATCAACACAGAGACCTTTGACGGAAACGAAGATGCTATCAAGGAGGCCGCAGCCATTCTTGACAGTCAGGGTGCCAAATACCGCAATATTTCCATTGACTCTGATTCAAACATAGGTAAATATGCCTCCGACATCATGGCATTTCCTACAACCATACTTGTCGATAGGAATGGTAATATCGTCGGAGATCCTATGCTCGGCGGTATCGATGACCAGAATAACTATGACACTCTTATGAAACAGATCCAATCAGTAATCGATGCTGATAAATAGAATAAATAATCAGATTCAGGGGCAGGATAAAAAGCAAACTTTTTATCCTGCCCCTGATTACATTCTTAATCATGCTCCTTTGTCTTAATCTTATTTTGTTATCTTGACCTTCTTTACTTTACTGTATTTACCATATACTTTCCTGCCTGTAGAATCCTTCTTATATGCACGGACCCGTACATAATAGGTCTTTCCTTTTTTCAGCTTCTTTATGGTCTTCGTTCTCTTCGTTGTATTGACAACCTTCTTGCCCTTGGTGAACTTAGAATTGGTCGCGTATGTGATCTGATATCCCTTTGCTCCGGATACCTTTGAATACTTCACAACCAGATTCCTGCCATTCGTATTCGTAACCTTAAGTCCGGTTGTCTTCTTCACCTTTATCTTCGACCACTTCGCATATACGGTATAATTCTTCTTTGAGCCTTTCTTGATCGAGGTTATCTTCTTCGTATAATTACTATTTGTATACCATCCCTTGAATGCATATCCCTTCCGGGTCGGTTTCTTTAATATAACCTTCTTCGCTGATGTATAGGTCTTCGGATTCTTCCTGTTATTCTTACCCTTATTTAACTTATAAGTAATCGTATATTTTTTCTGGCTTAACTTGCTGACCTGACGTTTCTCAACCTTCTTACATACAGAGCAGGTTCTGCTTTCTTCCCCTGCATTTGAGGTAGTCGGCTTCACTGTCACTGTCCATGCAGTCCAGGTATGACCCTTTGCTGCTATACTGACATTTGTCTGCACTGTCTTTCCACAGGTATCACAAACATAATGTCCACTTCCTGCCGCCGTACAGGTTGCTTTCTTATCTGTTACCAGACGCTTTGATACATGCTTGCAGATAAGCTGCGCCAGCTCTCTTATCTCAACCGCTCCACATACAGAACAGGTTCTTGTTTCTTCTCCTGCCGCATCATAGGTAGCAGGTGTAACAACCTTCCATTCTCCACAGGTATGTTGATCCGCAAATTCTACTATGATCTTCTGTGGTTTTGTCACATTTTTGATCGTATACTTTCCATCTGCAAATTCTATCCTTGTGCCATTTGCAGATACAAGAACACATCGACCGGCTGCAGCCTTAACTGTAAAGGAATAATCCTCGCCATAACTGATTGTTTCTCCCTCTTTCTCCGGAAGGATCGTATAATCATCCCCACCGGATGGGATCGTAACCTCATATCGGTTCGGGATCACATCTTCTGCTTTCACATCTATGATGTAGTCTTTTCCAATGTTCTTAATAGTATAGCATCTGCCATCTGTCTTAAGTGCCTCTGCCACTTCATCAGACAGTTTATAATAGTTACCATCAAATCCCCTCACCGCTTCGTATACATAGACAACCGCATGGGCATTGCTGTATCTATCTCTTGCCGATAATGTATAGTCTGAATCTTCAACTACGTCGCCACCTGTTTCTTCCAGATAGTCCTGCGCATTCTCTGTAAGTGTAACTCTGTAATACTCGATGCATCCGTCAGGTTTCGTATTTGTCGCTCTGTTCATCGAAAGCTTAAGATCCCGACCGGTTACATCCGATCCCTCTAATCTGACACCAGCGGTTTCACTCTCTGCCTTCCAGTTATTCTCATAATACTTTATGGCTGCTAACTGATATTCTGCCTCTTCTAATTTCTCAAACCGATAAGAGCCATCTTCTGCTGATGTCGTCTTTTTTGTATCACCGTTTCCTTTTAATTTAACTGTTACACCCGGTACAGGATTGCCTTCGGGATCGCGAACAGTTCCGGAGATCGCATAAGTCTCTATATTCTTTTCAAAGATTGCGGTGTAGGTCTCGCCCTCAAAAACACCGTTTACCGCAGTTGGATAGAGTCCGGTTATGGAATAGAACGGACTACCCTCCTTGCTGTCAACCCACTTCACGAAATGCCAGCCAAGATCTGCCACCGGAAGAACTCCCTTTGGTGTTCCGCTTACTGCCTTGATCGTCTCTGTCAATTCACCGGAACCGGTCTTGTCACCTACCCATTTTACTGTTCCATGCTCGCCGGCCTTGTAGGTAAATGTAACTTCTGTTTCCTTTGTTGTAATCTCTACCGTATGATTTGCTGAGATATCGGATATCGTATAATTGCCATCCTCATCCGGCTTCAGTGTCTTTCCATCCAAGCTTACCCCTTCTAATATGCATCCTGTATCCGGTGTTACTGTAAATACAACAGTCTCACCGGTCTCGGTGATAAGCTCTGTCACTTTCTTCTTATCAACGCTTGCCGATGCATAACTACCTTCCGTCAATTTAAATTCCAGAGTATACAGGTCATATGCTTCTGCATATACATCCTTATCTGCAGTTAATACATGCGTGAAATCATACAAGGTCGTATGTTCCTTATCTTCATACCAGTCGAATGTATGAATTGCATCATTCTTTCCTGTTACAGTCGGTGCCTGGGTCTCGGTAACTGCATGGTTGTAATTCGTATATCCATATCCTGCAAGATCTTTACCACCGGTCGTATAATGGAAGGTCATCTGCATAACGCTTCTGCTTGTTTCTTCCTCTGTTAAATCAAGATACGGATATCGTTCGATTTCTGCTCCGCTTATTATCTGTTTCCATACAAATAACTGCTTTCCTCCGGAAGCCTTCAGATCTTCATTGATACCATTCTGCAGTTTCCAGGCAGCCTTACCGGATTCAAAATCTTCCGCTGTCATAGCTTCATTATCAGTAAATGTCACCTTATGTCCCTTCAAATCCATGGAATATCCGTAAGCTTCCACATCAATATCTCCCACATAACAGCAGGCAGATACCACTGCATTTCCCAAATAAGATGAAACACAACCTGCAATAGGCGCTGCAAATGCATGCGGTTCATTATTCTGGAAGCTGGTTGCAACATTTGTTGTCTTTATATTCGTGGAATAATTATAGCAGTCTCTTATCAGAGCATTCTCTACCCCTCCTACAATTCCTCCGGTATGGGAACCACCTTCAACGTCTCCTGTATTATAACAGCCGTAGATCGTACCCTTACTACATATTGCATAAGCAGCAATACCTCCGGCGCAACTGTCCGAAGCTGTAACAGCTCCTGTATTATAACAATAATAGATTCCATACTGTGACAGAGAAACCGGAACCAATTCCTCCGCTTCCGTAGAACCGCTTCCCGAATCATCTGAAGATCCGCCGGATGTATCTTCCCACCCCCCAATGGATGGATTTACGATTATTACATCACCGCCTTCTGCCACACCGGTTCCTGCTGCAATACCTCCGACATATGTTCCTGTAAGTGCTCCTTTATTATAGCAGTTAGCAACATATCCCTTGTTATCTCTTACAATACCGGCTGCCTGACCGGTTGATGTAATTGGCGCTTCATTATAACAGTTCAGGATCTTGCCCTTATTCCAATCACAAATTCCTCCCACATCTCCGCTAATGCGTCCTCCGGTATTATTGATTGCTCCACGATTGACACAGTTTTTTACAATGCCATAATTCATATCTACTATGCCAAAGCAATTTTCACGCTGTTTATCGATCCATTCTACATCTGCTGTATTCACACAGGCATCCATAATTCCATAATTCTTATATACAAAAACAGCACCGCCATGCCCACAATATTTTGTGCGCAGTCTTCCGGCTGTACAGTTCGTAACGGATCCATTATTGAATCCTGCAAATACTGCACATGCAGTTACATAAGACTTCTCTATCGTCAGATTCTTTAAAGCTCCCGATCTGCCGATATATCCGATCAGTCCGCCCTGATTATCATATCCCGGATTTTTCCGATACAAGCCCCGGATCGTCTTATGATTTCCGTCAAAAACTCCCTGATATATAATGTTATATTTCGTAAAATTAACATTATAAGATCCGAGAGATGGCCAGTTGATCACATTTGTCGTTTCATCTGTCCATACATCCCATTCACTTGTATCATTCATCTCAATATCATTGCAAAGAACGACATTCTCCGACAGATGTGCCGTAGCATCATCTCCGTTTCCATTTACATAATCAGCAAACCAGTATAACTGTCCGGCATTGCTTACTGCATAGTATCCTATGTAATTTTCGTCTAATCCAAATGCCTTACAATTCTCTGCCGTGACCTGCTCAGCCGGCTGATAGGAACCATCCACCGTTGCAAATCCATTTTCATCATAGGTCAAGCTCTTGCTGACTTCTCCACATGTACTACATTCTGCCGTATAGGTATATATGCCATCCTTTACACCGGCCAATTTCCAACCCACCTTTTCCTCATGGAAAGTGATGTGATCTCTTGGCACACCAAAGGTCTCCGTCAGGCATCTGTAAATCTCAAATGAATGTACCATATAGTACATGCTCTTTAAACTATTCGCTATCGTCTCTTTTGATTTATCTCCATAATCTGTTAAAGTTAACTGCAAAGAATCCTTATCTTTGTGCGGAATCTCTACCATCGTTCGGTTCCATGAACCACAAAATACATTCATATTTAACTCTTTTAAAGAAAGAGGCAGCTTAATCTCACGTTGTTCTTTCAGATTTGTATTATTTTCTTTATATGTAGAAAATAAGCCTTCCGGCAAGGTATTCAAGGCACATCCGTCTTCAAATGTTATGTACTTGATTTTTGCATTTCCGCCACCATCCAATGAAGTCGCTGTAAAATCCGTCAAGCATTTTGGATATTCAAGGCTTCGCAGATTACTGATGCTAAATGCCCGAGTTCCAATGGTAGTCACGTTCTGCATATACGGCAGCTCGGTTATATATATATAACGGAACGCTTCATCTTTAATTGTCTTAACACTGTCCGGAATCCGAAGTGATGATACCTTTGAGCATCCCATGAAAGCCTGCTCTTCAATCATCTCTAACTGATCAGGAAGTTGTATATCGGTAACATTACCGCAATATGCAAATGCTGCTTTTCCAATTGATGTCACGGAATCCGGAATTGCGATCTCCTGTAATCCGTCACAGTCATAAAATGCACATATACCGATCGTTGTGACTGTGCCAGGAATCACAAGCTTCTCCATCTGATCCAGATTTCGGAATGCTGATTCTCCGATTGTTGTAAGTCCTTCCGCTAATTCAACATCTTTCAAAGCGTAACAGGCATAAAAAGCTTCCTTTCCTATGCTTTCAACCTTTGAGCCTTTTTCGAACCGGATCGTCTCAAGATACTGTGAATTATAAAAGCACCTCTCCGGTATCGTTTCAATGGAAGCCGGAACCGTAAATTCTTTTAAAGACTTACAACCGTAAAGTAAATATTGAACATTCTTTCCAAATGAAGTAAGCTTGCATCCTTCCTCAAATGTAATCTTCTCCAGTGACTCATCCATATAGAACATGCCATGATTGAACGAACCTGAATTGAATTCTGTAACAGATGCCGGAATCGTGATCTCCTTCAGCTTCTTCTGTTGCTGCACCAGTGCTGTTGTTAATTTCTGCATCGTACTTGGAAGATAGATATATTCATACTGGAGATTTTCTGGTGGACTATATACATTAAAATATGTCAGTCCTTCTCCAACTTCTACCTGCACGATATTGTACTTGGCAAATACATCTTCATAATCTGAAAATAATCCAAACTGACCGGAATAGTTTGTATCTTCGCCTCCATATGTGATCGTTGCAATATACTTTTTTTCTTCTGTAGAAGCATAGATACGCCATATATTTTTATAGCTGTCTACCTGCTCTACCAATGCCTCTCCGGTCTTCTGATAATGATATCCGATTCCCTCATCGACTTCTACCTCTGCTGCATCCTCCGTCTGTGCATACGTTGTCATTGACCCATAAAGCGTTATGGGCGTCGCAATCGCAAGCATGGCAAGCATGGCGGCTGTCAGATAATGCTTTTTTCTCTTTGTTTTTAATTTACTCATATTTACCTCCCTTTCATTCATGCACGTATCCCTTATATCCCTAGTACCCCTGCATCCTGTTATACAGATGCTGTCGCATAGTTTATGATCATTTCCTTTAAACGTATCAACTCCGGCATATAATCCCTGTTATCCTCTGCGCCCCATATAAAGCCTCCCGCATAGTAGGTACATGCTGCCATCATCGTATGTATGGTCACACGGATAAATTCATCCTCCGGTATATCCGTGCGAAGGGTATGATCTTCCTTTGCTTTCTCATACATCATATGCAATCGGGTATCAGCCGAATACACCGACGTATGAATATTCTCAAACTGTTCCGGGTCTACGCCCTCATGCGTGACGTAGTGATTAAAGTTATCATTGTACTGAAGCAGTTCTTTATGATTCAGATACATTTCAATATAACTGTCCAGCGTGAATATGAATCGATCGATCGCCGGAATATCCTGAACCGATGAAATCGGTCTGTTTCTATCGAGCTCGTCCAGATATGATTTCCACTGTGCCATACAGACTGCGATCACGAGTTCTGTCTTATTCGAATAACACCGGAATAAGGTCGCCCTGCCGATACCGACCGCCTCTGCGATCTCGCCCATACTTACCGCTTCAATCTTCTTTTCTACAAAGATGCGAAATGCAGTATCCAGGATCCGCTGTCGTCGTTCATTTTCTTTTGCTTTTTGTTTCTCTGATTTGTTCATTACCGTGTTCCTTTTTTGATACGTACTGTATCATTAATTTTATAAGAAATAAAATATAATGTCAATACTCATAAACACATCTTATATATAAGTCAAGGATTTTTTCTGACCTCAAAAAATCAGGCAGCCCTGCTTTGTGGGCTGCCTGTCTCTATTTAAGCTCCAGATATTTCTTAAGCTTTGGCTTTTTCTTTTTATAGTATTCCTGCAGCTTCTCCACCAACAGGGTGAGGTAGCGGAACAGGGATTCTGCCGCGAATCCGAATACCACCATAAGCAGTACGCAGATATTTGACAGATCGGTCAATGCAAATAACTTCTTCAGGAAAAATCCTGAGAATATAAATCCAATGATGTTCAGTCCGATCACACCATATTTCATCTTGTTTAACGGCTCACTGATCTTAAACAGGATCATAAAGCCAACAACGCAAAGCACCATTGTTGCGATCGTACCGATGCTTTCTTCCGGCAGGGCAAATACCTCACCGCAAATCACTAACGCGCCAACCGCAATTACGTCAGTAAGGCCACCCGGAAATGCTTTGAACATGACATTTGTAAGGAAATGTCCTTTGATCCGGTCTCTGTTCGGTTCAAGTGCAAGCAGAAATCCGGGAGCACCGATCGTAAACATACTGACCAATGAGATCTGCGCCGGTTCCAGCGGATAGGTGATCATAAAGATAACCGAGAACAGCGACATCAACAGTGAGAATATATTCTTAACAAGGAACAGGCTGGCGGAACGCTGTACATTATTTACAACCCGTCGTCCTTCGTATACCACATCCGGCATATGTGCAAAATCGGAATCCAGCAGAACGACCTGTGCTGCCTGTGTTGCAGCTTCACTACCGGATGCCATCGCCACGCTGCAGTCCGCATCCTTCATTGCAAGGATATCATTGACACCATCACCTGTCATCGCCACGGTATGCCCCTGCTTTTTAAGTGCCTGCACAAGCTTCTGCTTCTGCTTCGGTGTCACACGACCAAAAACCGTATATTCCCGTACGGCTTTTTTGATCTTTGCATCCGTATCAAGTGTCGTTGCATCCACATAGCTTTCTGCGTTGTCAATACCCGCCTGAACTGCGATCTGTGATACCGTCTTTGGGTTATCACCGGATATAACCTTGATCGCTACATCCTGACTCTTAAAGTATGCAAAAGTCTTTACCGCATTTTCACGGATCGGATTTGCCAGTGCCACAAAGCCAAGCGGTGTTACTCTGTCTGATAATCCATTTGCAATACTGCTTCCTTCATATCTTCCAAATAACAGCACACGATCTCCCTTTTCAGCATAAGGAAGGATCTCTTTCTCGATTGACGCATAATCATCCCGCATGATAAATTCCGGTGCGCCAAGCAGATAGATGCCATCCGAAAATGTAATACTACCGTATTTCAAACTGGATGAAAATGCCAGACGGTCAAGCGGTACTCTGTGTTTTCCGGCACTACCGTCTGCCTCATCGGCATATTTCTTCAATGCCTCCATCGTAGCGTTATTATCCTGTGACGCTGCTGTATAATCGATCAGCAGCCCCTTTAATTCATCTGTCGTCTTTAGCGGATTCCGGCTGTCCTTACTTAAGAATACATCCTTGATACTCATAACCGGTTCTGTGATCGTTCCGGTCTTATCCACGCACAGCACATCGACACGCGCCAGTGTCTCGATGCTTTTCATATCGTGCAGCAGGACTTTTCGTTTTGCCAGATTCATCGTACTAAGTGCCAGTGCGATTGTAGTAAGAAGATATAATCCCTCCGGGATCATACCAAGGATAGCTGCAACCATAGAGGTTACACTCTTCCGGATCGAGTCATCATTTACGAAATGACTCTGCCAGAACAGGATGAGCCCGATCGGTATAATGATGATACCAACCCATTTTACGATCAGATTGATCGACCGGATCATCTCGGACTGTTCACCGCTTCCCATGGTCTTTGCTTCCATGCTGAGTTTTGAGATATAGGATTCATTTCCGACCTTTTCCAGTCTGGCATAACATTCACCGGACACCACAAAGCTGCCGGATAACAGAGAACTGCCGCTCGTCTTTTCTACCTCGTCTGCTTCACCGGTAAGGAGGGATTCATTTACCTGAATGCTGCCATCGATAACAACCGCATCTGCACAGATCTGCTTTCCGGCTGTCAGTAAAATGACATCATCCTTTACCAGTTCTTCCGAACGGATCTGCTGCAAAACACCGTCTCTGACTACATCTGCATGAGGTGCATTTAAGAAATTCATTTTTTCCAGTGTCTTCTTCGCACGCAGCTCCTGTATGATACCGATCAATGTATTACCTATGATAATCGGCAGAAAGGTCAGGTTCCGAAAGGAACCAACAAGGATCAGTAAGACTGTGATAATAAGAAATATTAAGTTAAAATATGTAAGTGTATTCGACAGAATGATCTCTTTTGTCGTTTTATCCGTCGATATATCGGTCTGATTCGTCAGCCCTTTTTCGATTCGTTTCTTTACTTCGTTTTCTGTCAGTCCCCGGATCGAGGGATTGATCTGATTTGCATTTGTATCATCCATAAGATTTCCTCTCTGGTCTGTGTTCTTAAAACTTTTACACCATTCTACTACATTCTTATGGAAAGAAAACGAAAATAAATGTTAAATTTTGTTAATTCTTTATTCAGGCGATAGCCTGTCCCTAATTTTCTCTCTATCCGTTTATTGAACCAAATTTCAGTTTCTTTTTTGTAATCAGATATGCTATTACGCCACACAGAATTCCAACCAAAATGCCACCTAAGATATCGGTCGGGTAATGCACATACAGGTATAGTCTGGAAAATGCGATCAGCACCGCGAGCACCAATGCCGGATACCGGTATTTCTCTTTTGCAAAAAACAATACAGTTACTGCTGCAAAGGAAGCTGCCGTATGACCGGATGGGAATGAATAATCTGTCGGCTTCTTCACTAACAGGGAAATCCCTGTATTTACATCAAAGGGTCTTGTCCTTGCTACCGCATTCTTCAATATTCCATTACAAAGTATAACATCAAATACCAGTGCAAGTGCCATCAGAATCCCTGTTTTTCTGTGCTTCTTACTGATCAACAGCACGACCGTAAGTGCAATCCAGATAATCCCTGCATTTCCAAGTGTTGATACAAATGGCATCCCTACATCAAGAAATGCATTTCTCATATGTTCCTGTATAAAATCCAAAATCGTTAACTCCATCTGATTCACCTTTTGTCCTCCTGCCTGTATGTAAATCACACACTGTTTCTACCGGTCTGCTCTGTTGCTTCACTTATGCAAGTGATTTTGTATGTCTTTCAGATAAGTATCACTTATTTATTTTCCCCGGAGGATCTTCACACCACGAACAATCATGAATACACCTACGATCAACAATGCCGCCGACATTACAGTTGAGAACAATGAACTCATAACAGCCATAAGGCTTGCTGTCTGAATAAGCATGACAATAAAACTAAGCACGATAATGCTGTTTGCCAATATAAAACAACCTCCGACCACAATACATATGACTCCGGCATAAATATTTGCACCTTTTTGAACTACAGAACCAACCTTTCTTGCCTTCTCCCGCTGTGCAGAATCCATACCCATGCCGTTCATCATCTGGTCAAATTCCGGTGACAGTCCGCTTCCATATCCTGCAGCATCATCATTTACCTGACTGGTATAGACCTTATTTTCCGCACTTCCTGAATATGGTGTGCCTGGAGTTCCCTGCTGCCATTGTGAATTCTGCCCGGTATCTGTAGCCACTGGTGATGTTTTCTCGCTATTTTCTATTATTATATCTGCCGGCTGACTGCCATACACACCATATAGGCTGTTGTATCCGGACTGACTGTTGTATCCGGACTGACTATTATATTCGCCATATTGACTGTTATATCCGGAAGTCTGAACGACATCACCGCTGTCTTCTTTTAAAAAGTTACGAATTCCCTGGATCAGAAGCAGCACTCCTATGCCCCCGAAAAACAGAAGGAAAAATCTCATGACACCTAGTCCTTTTGCAAAAAGACCCACAAAGCCAAAACTCATGAATACCAAAGTTCCCAGAATGCAACCCAGTAATTGTTTGACCCGATTGGATACACTTTCCATCGAATTAATAAACAATACGATTCCTGTCAATGCAAATATCAATCCGAATCCAAGTACAATCCCCCATGTTAAGATTCCTCCCTGATCATACAGGTTTGTTATGCCCCAGACTCCGAGGGCAAGCATCATCACACCAAAGCAAAAGAAAACAAATGCTCCTATTTTTGCTCCTTTTTGTTCCTGCATAAAACCACCTCCGTTTATAGAGTATCACAGAACTGTGTTTTTTTGCACTCCTCCATGTATATTTTTTCGATTTTGTCACCAAATGCCTTCGATGAAAATGCTTCCGATGATACTTCTGTTCCTATAAAGCAAAAAAATCCCCCGCACTTGTCTCCTGTAGTTCTTCGGGCTACAGGCAAATGCGGGGAACCTTTTCTTTATTTGTTGATTTATTCACTCTAATAAGTATGTTTCTTTGACTTTGGTGCTGCAGCTTCAACCTCCTGTGCATTATGATTAGCTGTTGCACATACCTTCTGAACTGCTTTCTTTTTCTTCAATGGATGCTTTGGATTCTTATCCATGATCTACACTCCCTTTCTTATATCTGTATACATATACATAAGGGGTCATGTTTTTTATTCGCACGGCTCGATATCAACACATTTTATTCGATGGCAATGAAGTTCTCCTTTTCAATTGCTTCCGGTGCTTTCTTTGGAAGGGTCAGACGAAGAATACCACTTTCATATTTTGCATGTATATCCTTCTGACTGATACCGTCACCAACATAGAAACTTCTGCTCATGCTGCCGGCATAACGTTCACGTCTGATATACTTACCGGTCTTCTTATCTTTCTCATCCTTATCCAGACCTTTTGCAGCGGAAATGGTGATGTAGCCATCTTCCAGTTTGACATTTACTTCATCCTTCTTAAATCCGGGAAGATCAATGTCTACTTCATAGCTGTCATCTGTTTCACGGACATCCGTCTTCATCATGTTCTTAGCATGTTTGCCATACAACGGGCTTTTCTCCGGAAACATTTCCTTTTCAAAATCTTTACCGAATGGGAAATCATCCATCCAATCATCAAATAAACTTTCTCCAAAAATACTAGGTCTTAACATAAGTCATTACTCCTTTCAATTTCAAACCAGTGTCGGAAATCTCAGCTCCTTATGGAACCTTGAGGCACTTAGACTTTTGTATGTTTAGCACTGTCAGAGAAACTGAGGTGTCGAATTTGTATGTTATAAGTTCCGGGATTCTTTCTTTTATCTTCTTTCTTAATCCCTTTCCTTATCTTTAGCTATGTTATAGCACCGTTTATTAGCACTGTCAATAGGCGAGTGCTAATTTTATGTGAAGATTTTGTGAACTATCTGATTTCTATTTCTACACTTAAAAGAAAGAGCCAGACCGGCACTCACCGGTCTGGCTCTTTCTTCTATATAATTATAGGTTATTTGTAATTTACTCTACATCCTGTAAAGCTGCAAAGTCTTCCTCACCGGTACGAACCTTAACAACCTTATCAACACTGTATACGAAGATCTTACCATCACCGATATGTCCGGTATACAGAGCCTTCTTAGCAGCTTCAATAACTGCACTGACAGGAATCTTGCTGACTACGACTTCTACCTTAACCTTTGGAAGAAGGGTTGCATCTAATTCAACACCACGGTACATCTCGCCGGCACCCTTCTGGATACCACAGCCCATAACCTGATTCATTGTCATACCAGTTACACCAAGATCATTCAATGCCTTCTTCAAAATCTCAAACCGTGCAAGCTTTGCAATGATAACTACCTTGTAGATACCACTTGGAGATGCTGTAACAGGAGCTTCCGCAACCTTAACTGCTGCATTCTTTAATGTATCCGAAGCCTTATCATAATCAGCTACACCAAGATCTGTGTTTTCATTTACATCCATTGTCATTGTATTTGATACATCAACGATACTGAAGCCAGCATATGCAGATGGAAGACCATGCTCGCATGAATCCAGACCAACAATTTCCTCTTCCTCTGATACACGAAGGCCGAAGATCTTCTTAATAAGAAGGAATGCAATTGTAATCGTAACTGCTGTCCAGAGGATGGTCGCGCCCATACCTACGAACTGAATACCGAGCTGCTTGAAACCACCGCCATAGAATAAACCTTTGGCTGCAATCTGGTTTGCACCATATGTTACGCCATCACCGATACCTCTTGCAAATGCAGGAGCTGTATCTGTAGCGAAAAGACCAACTGCGATTGTTCCCCAGATACCATTTAAGCAGTGAACTGCAACAGCACCTACAGGATCATCAATATGTAATTTGTAATCTAAGAGCCATACACCGAATACAACCAATACACCGGCAACAGCACCGATCACGATAGCACCGAAAGCATCACAGACATCACAAGGAGCTGTAATTGCTACCAGACCTGCAAGAGATGCATTCAGACACATTGAAACATCAGGCTTACCATATTTTACCCAGGTAATGATCATTGCTACAACTGTTGCAACAGCAGGAGCAATTGTTGTTGTTACAAATATTGAACCAAGTTCTGAAACGGTTGTTGCTGCTGCACCATTGAATCCATACCAGCCAAGCCAGAGGATAAATACACCGAGACAACCGATCGGAAGGTTATGTCCAGGGAATGCATTTACTTTTTCAACCTTACCATCCTTGCCCTTTACAAACTTACCGATACGAGGTCCAAGGATTGCTGCACCGATCAATGCACAGATACCACCAACCATATGAATACAGTTAGAACCGGCAAAATCATGGAAGCCCATCTGAGCCAACCAGCCGCCGCCCCATGTCCAGTGTGCCTCAATCGGATAAATAACTGCTGAGATAATTGCTGAATATACACAATAAGAAATGAATTTTGTACGTTCTGCCATCGCACCGGATACGATTGTCGCTGTTGTTGCACAGAACACTAAGTTAAATACGAAGTTGGACCAGTCAAAATTTGCATAATCAGTAAATATGTCAAATCCCGGTTTACCGATCAAACCAACCATGTCTTCACCAAGTAAGAGTCCAAAACCAAGAAGGATAAATACAACTGTACCAATACAGAAGTCCATCAGGTTTTTCATCAGAATGTTTCCGGCATTCTTTGCTCTGGTAAATCCTGTCTCTACCATCGCAAATCCTGCCTGCATCCAGAATACCAATGCCGCTCCGATCAGGAACCAGACACCGTACACTTCACCAGAAATTGCATCTAAAATTTCACTTGTCATAGTTCTTACCTCCTAAAACTCAAAAATGCGATACATGGAGACTTATCCTTAACAGACGCCCCATTGCATCGCATTTTACTTCATTTTTCCCCTCATCCGGTCCGCGCGTATAGCCGGATATCAGGTTTTTCTTTGTCCTGTACCGGGGAACTTATGCCTCCCGATAAAAGAAAAAGGCACTACGAATATTTCGTAGCGCCTTTGCTATGTCCATGAGTATAGCACCGGGGATTACTCATGTCAACGATAAATTTATATTTTTTTTAGAGATTATTAACCATGCCTTTTCCAACTGATCATCACAGTTTATAGTTTCGCATTCTATACAAGTATTTATCTACTTTCTCTTCATCTGTGGGATCAGTATAAAGCTGCAATACAGGATTGCTATAACTGCCATGATCCCCCCTGCAAATCCGATATACCCCATCGATGCATGTGTACATACCAGTCCTCCGATCCAGGTGCCACATCCAATTCCCAGATTATAGATTCCTGAGAACATCGACATGGCAACAGCGGAGGCTTCCTCCGGAACCGCTTTGATTGTCTCTGACTGGAAAGTAACGTTAAATGCCGTTACAGCCATACCCCACAGCATACAGATCAATATCATTGTCCACGTAAATTTCGATGCCGGTTTCAGGCAAAGCATGACAACAGCAATCAGTGTGATCGATGCACGGATAAAATGATATCTGTGTTTGTCATATACACAGGAGAACAGAAAACTTCCAAGAATTCCGGCCGCTCCAAACAACATTAAAGTTATAGTAACAAGATTATCCTTAAACATTGCAACCTGCTTCAAAAACGGCTCAATATAGCTGTAGCCTGTATAGTATGCACCCGCAACTAAGAACGACATTAATATGATCCCAAGCATAACCGGGTTCTTCAATATCACCGGCAGTTCTTTCATTTTAAAGGATGTACCGCCTTCAACCTTCGGAAATACAAATGCCATATAGATAAGAACAAGAAATGCAACAACCGCAACACAGAAAAATGTCATTCTCCATCCTACATATAAACCAACAATCCTTCCAAGCGGAAGCCCAAATATCATCGCAATGGATGTACCGGTTACTACCATACTCATCGCAAACGACCGGAACTTCTCCGGCACGATCTTAACTGCTGCCGGTGATGCGATCGACCAGAAGACCGCATGTGCACAGGCAACTATGATCCTTGCCGCCATCAGCATCGCATATCCGGTTGCAACCGCTGATAATATCTGACCGATTCCAAATAATGCAATCGTTCCCAGCAACAGTTTTCGGAAGCTGATCCTTGATGCAAGCAGCATGAGTGGCAGTGATAGCAGCATAACCGCCCACGAATATGCTGAAATCAGCATCCCCGCTTTTGCCTCCGTGATCCGAAAATCATCTGCGATATCGGTCAGAAGTCCGATTGGCATGAATTCCGATGTATTAAATATAAATGCCGCTACCGTCATTCCGATGAGCGGCAGCCATTCCCTGATAGTTAATTTCTGATTCATTCTGCAATTATATCCTTTCCTGTAAATTCCTGTATTTTTCTATTTATACATTTACTGTTTTGCAACGCAGTCCGCTAATATATATTCTGTACCATGCAACGCAGTCTGTTAATATGCCTCCGTATTATGCGACACATTTATATGAAACCGATCTTGTATTATATGGTATTTTTTCCTATGAACCGCATCTGATATTATCCGGCATTTTTATTTTTATAGTAATTTTATTATCGGATTCCCAACTCCGCAAGTCAAAAAAATAGTCTTCTTCTTGTAATTTTTGCTGTTTTTACCGCTGTTTTTTCACGAAATTAAGCAAATTCTGTTGCATTAGCGTAGAAAAGTATGTATTATATTAAAATGTTGTGTTATTTTTATAAATATTTGATTTTTTCATAATATAATTCTTTATTTTATTCATATAATTTATCAGAATAACACATCACCACAATACAAAAATGAAAAGGAGAAAATCATGTGGGCAACTGTAAATGAAATCTTAACAAAAATCGATGATTTTGTGTGGGGTCCTCCACTTATGGTCCTTATTATGGTCGGTGGAATTCTTCTCACAATCCGGATGGGCGTTCTTCAGATCCGCAAACTGCCATTAGCACTCAAATGGATGATCAAAAACGAAGAAGAAGGCGAAGGCGAGGTTACTTCCTTTGGTGCACTGTGTACTGCTCTTTCCGCTACGATTGGAACCGGTAATATCGTTGGTGTAGCAACTGCGATCGGAGCCGGTGGACCGGGAGCATTATTCTGGATGGTACTTGCTGCATTCTTCGGAATGGCAACCAAATATGCAGAAGGTCTTCTGGCTGTCAAATATCGTGTCGTTGACAAGGACAACCATGCACTTGGCGGACCATTCTACTATATTGAAAAAGGTATGGGATCAAAATGGAAATGGCTTGCAAAAATATTTGCTTTCTTTGGTATCTGTGTAGGTCTGTTCGGTATCGGAACCTTCTCTCAGGTAAATGGTATTTCTTCCGCTGTTAATTCATTCTTTGATCCTGACATGCAGTGGACGGTTAATATTCCAGGAATCGGTACTTATTCATGGACCGTTGTTATCGCTTCCCTGATCTTAAGTGTATGTGTTGCACTCGTTCTGATTGGCGGACTGAAGCGTATCGCAAGCGTATCCCAGATCATCGTTCCATTTATGGCTGTTATCTATGTTGTTATATGTGTGATGTTACTGATCTGCAACATCACTAAAATTCCTGAGGCTGTTGTTATCATTGTAAAGAGCGCTTTCAAGCCTTCTGCTGTTGCGGGTGGTATCGCCGGTTCATTTATCGTTGCTATGCAGAAAGGTGTCGCGCGTGGTATCTTCTCAAATGAAGCCGGTCTTGGTTCTGCTCCTATCGCAGCAGCCGCTGCCCAGACAAAGGAACCGGTTCGTCAGGGACTTGTATCCATGACCGGTACTTTCATCGATACTATCATTATCTGTACAATGACAGGTCTTTCCATTGTTCTTACCGGTGCATGGAAAGTGGAAGGTTTACAGGGTGTTCAGGTTACCACATATGCTTTTAACGAGGGACTTCCGATTCCTGCAACGATATCAAGCTTCCTGTTAATGCTCTGTCTGGTATTCTTTGCATTTACGACGATCCTTGGATGGGATTATTATTCTGAGCGTTGTCTGGAATACTTATCCGGCGGCAAAAAGAAATCCATCATGATCTACAGATGGTTATACATTCTTGCTGTATTTATCGGACCTTACATGACAGTTTCTGCTGTATGGACGATCGCCGATATCTTCAACGGACTGATGGCTATTCCTAATATGATCGCCATCTTTGCTTTAAGCGGTGTGGTTGCAAGGGAAACGCGTGATTTCTTCAGCCGTCATAATAAGCAGCCTTTTGAATAATTGACCGGGATCTTTTGCATTTCTCTTATATAAAGAGGACTCGGAGGTGCAGTTTCATACCTCCGAGTCCTCTTATTTTTTCTGTGCTCTGTTAATTCTTTTCCTTAGCTATATCAATTAAAGGTCGTATCCGCATCATGTAATACGCCGTTCATTCTTTCCCTTAGCTATATAGTTAGTGGGTATTAAACCACTTTATAACACTTCATACCACATTTTATTTTGTTTTTGGGGTATCTGCTTTTATTTTAATAATCTATACCCTTATCTCTACCTTACTTTCGGGTATTATAGCCCATAGTAAGCATCCATACCCTGAAATCATTTTATTTATGGGTATAAAATCATTTTATTTTACACTATACCCATCTTCTTAATAATTTCCGGGTATCAGATTAATCTCATAACATTTATACCCGTATATGCGTTCAGGCCAATGACAATTCCGGGTATCAGGTTAATCTCATATCATCTATACCCATATATGCGTTCAGTTCAATGACGATTCCGGGTATCACATTCATCTTCCGCATATTAAGCTATCCAAACGTTTTTTTGTATTAATGCTATCTCTTCTCAACAAAACCCTTTACATGGTAAAGGACGATCTGCATCAGGCGGGTACGGGCTTCGGTGCTTGCCCAGGCGACATGTGGCGTGATGAGCAGCTTATGGCTGTCCTTTATAGCAAGCAGCGGATTGTCCGGCTGTATCGGTTCCGTCCGAAGGACATCTACGCCTGCGGCTGCGATCGTGTCCTGCTTCAAGGCTTCTGCAAGATCTTCTTCGACTACGATCGGCCCACGTCCAAGGTTCAGGAAGATTGCATCCTTTTTCATCTTTGCAAATGCCGCTTTATCCATCAGATTCCCGGTATATTCATTTAATGGCGCATGAACCGATATGACATCAGATGTCCGAAGAAGTGTATTCAGGTCAACCTGCTCATAGCCCTCCTGTGCCGGTCTGCCGGATGCTGAATAATAGATTACATGTGCGCCAAATGCCTTTGCTATATCTGCCACCTTCCTTCCGATCGCACCAAGCCCAATGATACCCCATGTCTTTCCGGCAAGCTCTGTAAACGGCTCGCCAAACCAGGTAAATACATCGTTTTTCTGATATGATCCATTCTTTACATAATCATCATAATACCGGAGCTTTTCGAGCAGATAAAAAAGCATGGCAAATGTGTGCTGGGCAACGATCGTGGTGGAATATCCGGCTGCATTTCTCCATTCAATTCCCCGTTTGTCCAGATAATCTTTATCCAGATTGTTTGTTCCGGTTGCTGCTACACAGACCAGCTTCAGATTCTGAGCCGTTCCAACCGTCTGCTCATTTACCGGGACTTTATTCACAATGATAACATCTGCATCCTTCGCCCGCTCCGGAACTTCTTCCGGCTGTGATATCTCATATGTTACAACTTCTCCCAAAGCCTCAAAGCCCGTCAAGTCAATGTCTTCTCCTATCGTCTTACGATCTAAAAATACTATCTTCATATTTATTTTTAATCCTTTCATCTATTTTTGTTATCCGACATTCCATTCGCCTGCGTCTGCTGTCAGGGTGGATAGAAAACATAAAGTGTAATTTCCGTTATGATGCCTGCACCAGCTGCCGGCACAAAGCCCTTGTCTAAACCCGTAAGGGTAAGTTAGGGCGGCTGACGGCAAATAGGCGTGCGGGCAGAATAGGAAATGAAACGTGTTTTCTATCCCCCCTGACAGCAGGCACAGGCAAATAGAATAACTGATAAGCATATAAACTTATTTAAAATATGGGAGGATCAATCAAGATTCTCCCATACTGCTACCATAATTACTTTCATATTCTTCCTGACATCGAAATCCGGGAGCACATCTCCATCCTTGAAAATACGTGCCTGAATACTCTTTCTGACCGTATAGTCCTTCGCTGCATGGAATAATCCATCCGTCGAATACCACAAATTTTTTCCTTCAATGGATATGCGCAGTTTCCATCCTGCAAATCGTTTTCCCGGTACTTCGTATCCGCATGCCCGCAGTGTCTGCCCTTCGGTATGTTCCCAGATCGTCTTATCCCTGTATTCCAGATTTCCACTCTTCAACCGGGTAAGCATTCCCGCATTCTCATCTCCATCGGAAGTCTCTGGGTAATGACTGACTGCTTCCTTATGGTTGCTGTTGTACCACACCATAAACGGATATCTGCCAAATGTTTCCTTCGTTGCTTCCAGTGCTTTTTCCGTTACAAAATCTGTACAGATCATATCCACACCAAGCTGGAATAGATAATTAGCATAAACAGCATCATCTGAAACCGTATAACAAAATGCATACAGTCCAGCATCATGTACCTTACGGACATTTTCCTTTGTTACAAAATTCGTCCGCATTGCAACACTGCATATTCCATGATCCAGACAATAAGTGAGGATCGAATCCAGCTTATCGATATTTAATCCAACCAGATACATATAATTTGCAAAATGATACACGGAGTCGATCTGTTCATACATCGGCTGGCTGTATACCTGCATCAGCAGACGATCGAGCAGACCTTCATCCTGCCGGAAATCCTCCAGCATAGCGGCAACCCGTTTCTCGTTCCCTTTTTTTATATTATGGAAATCAATTTCAAATGTATAGGCAGGTTCATTCTTTACTTTTTCATAGAACTGTCTCGCGTCCATGATCGAATGTCCGTGGATCGGTATCTGCATTGCCTGTTCATATGTCATATGTGCAAATTCCGGCTTATACGAAACCCCGGTGCACTTACAATTATTCTCTGTCCAGCCATGACACAATACCAGACGGTCATCCTCCGTATAGGAAAGATCGATCTCAAACGACTGATAGCCTTCCTTTTTCCCATGTTCAAATGCCTCTGCCGTATTATGATAGGTTGTACCATCCATACCGCCAAATGCATGTGCCATCAGTTTTTTCGAGAATATCTCATATCCACAGTTTCTGCGGATTCCATGTTCATCCTCCCACTGTGCAACCAGATAAATCTCATCATCCGCAGCTTCATACAAAGATTCTACCGATGCTGCGATCGGTATCAACTGCTTGCAAACCGTGACGTCATAAAAGGAATCGTGCCAGTTATGATCCGTTCCATACCATATCCAGCCTTCTTCTGTACGCTTTCTGGCATAATAACCGATGCACTTCAGATCGGAATTGGAAAATACTGTTTCAACAGTCAAATCCCCACCATCAGTATTTGAAACAAACTTTTTTTCTTTCCCGAAGCCCAAGTCCGGAAGCCAAAATGAACGGCGGACAAAACGTTCACCGTTCTGTCTGCCGCCATTTCCATCATAGATCAATGTATATTCTTTCTTTTCCTGTTCCCGTTTCCAGGGCAGATGAAACTTCATTTTCCGCTACCATCCTTTTATTTTCCAAGATCATCTTTGATCTGGGTGGTTGAAATGTCCGGTGTTCTTGGAAGATACACGACATCACAATAGTCTTTCAGAAAATCAAACTTTCCTTCCCAGTCATTTCCCATAACAAAGGTATCAATCTTAAATTCTTTGATATCTTCTGATTTCTGTTCCCAGCATTCCTCCGGAATGACAAGGTCAACATAACGGATTGCCTCTAATAACTGCTTTCTTTCCTCATAAGAAAAATAACATTTCTTATGCTTCTGATTCCAGTTAAATTCATCTGTTGAAAGTGCAACGATCAGATAGTCTCCCAATTCCTTTGCTCTCCGTAACAGATTGATATGTCCGTAATGCAGTAAATCAAAGGTTCCATATGTTATTACCTTTTTCATATTATTCTCCTTCTCTCATCACAGCAGCGTTGATCGCCTGTGTCAGATCTTTTGCATCCTTCATATAACAAACCGGACATGCATCCCCGATCATCTGACTGATATATGCATACTGCTCTTCATTCTTCACAAATACTGCCCTCATATAAGATGCACTTACCTGTAAGGCATCCTTCAGGAATGTATTATTATTTTCTGTGATCTCTTTGTACATAAGGTCACTGATAATCATTATTTTATTTGGCTGATCCATAAATGTCAATGACAGAAGTTTTTCCGGATCTGTCACATCAAGCAATACTGCCAGATCAAAGGCAGCACGTCCCAGAAAACGCCTGACTGCTGCTGCATAATCATATTTCCATACGGACATTGCCTGTCCTATCGTAATCTTCCCACTTTCGTAAAGCTTCTTCGCTGTATGTCCCATCGCACTTGGGAAATAATCAGCGGTTGTTCCGATAACCGGAACTTTATTCAGCAACGGATATGCTGAATCCTTATTCTCATTGACCATATCCTGATTGCAGGAAATAAATAATTCCACCGTATCACTTCCGGCACAGTTTTCCGCTGTTTTTCTGAGCCACTGTGTCTCCGTACACTCGGACAGTGCATCTGAATAGATCATTACTTTCTTTTTCTTATTTTTCGGAATCGCTTCTACTTCAACTTCATCCTCGGTTCCCAGGAATAAACTGCAGAGCTTGTGCGCATTCTCAACAGAATCGTAAGCACAGAACTCCTGATATGCTGCTTCATCATCATAGGTCTTACCACGGTTGATCGCCGCAAGTACCTCTTCCGGTGTTACTGCCTTATCAAAAGGAAGCTCCATCAGATCCATATAAGTGCCACGTTTCTTACGATACAGCTCATAGTCAGCGCAATATAAAACAATCTGCCGGCGAAGTGCCAGATAATCATAGAATACACTGGAGTAATCCGTGATCAGTGCATCCGTCAATGCCAACAGCTTATAGCTGTCCACTGTCGGAGGAAACTGGCGGATCCTCTTAAACTGACTGTAATCCAGCGAATCGCTGACTCTGTGATGCAGATTTACATACAGGATCTGATCCTCTCGGAGATTTGCATCCAGATAATCCAGAAGCTCCTTTGATTCCGCAACAACCTGATCGACCTTAAGGTAATCCTTCCAGGTTGGCATGTAGGCATAAATGTGCTCCCCGTTCGGTGCAAGCTTCTTGCGCAATTCTGTCTGGTCACTCTGCGCAGCCTCTAACATACCACCGGTTCTTGGATAACCGAGCTTTAAGACCTTACCCGGCATCAGGTCTGCAACCTTATAGGATTCCAGCATATGTTTTTTTGTATAATCATTTGGATATAACAGATAGTCTGCATCAATGAAATTGCTCTGCTGAATGCCATTCTTATGCTTTCCTTTTGCATTCTTTGCAAGCCCCAGCTTTTTAAGCGGGGTTCCATGCCAGATATTAATGTACATCTGACCTTCTTTCTTCACCCATGCAGCCGTTAAATACACCTCAGTCAGAAGAAACTGTGCCGTTTCGATCAACTCCATATAGACAGAATCCGGAGTCACCGCTTCTGTACGGCTCCATCCGTTCTGTCTGATATAGGTCTTTACAATCTCTTCTGTATCTTTGGCTGTTTTGACATAGATATGAAAATCTTTAAATGCATCGTTATGATTTAATTCATTTAAAATATACTGCATACTGCCACGGACATTTTTTCCGAGTCCCATCAGTACAACCCGTCCCGGTACGATCTTACTGTCATAGTAATAATCGGTCACCGTACGCTTGCCGACCGGAATCTGGTTCTCTTTCGCCCATGCCTCCATCTGCTGTAAACTGTTTTGCCGTTCCTGATACTCCGGTGTTCCTTCTCCGGTTACAGCATGATAATCCACCAGTCCATCTGTTGATGGCTTCTTCCATGTATCTGTCTGAATTATGGAAGCCGGTTTCTTTTCCTGACCTGCATCTATATTCTGCGGCTTTTTTTCTTCCTTTACATGCCGCTTAAATAATCCTGTTATCGAAAGCTTCATATCGTGTTAAAACTCCTTATCTTTTTAACCTGTTTTACCACTTATAGTATATCTATTTACAGGTAAACTTTCAATAACATTTTCCCCTGTGTCAGGTTCTATTTTCTGACTTTGTCTGAATTACACCGTCTGTTTCTTCTCCGTATCCATATCCTGCTTTCTTAAAAGCTGATGAAAAGCATCTCCGGCTTCCATATATGCTTCCTCGTAAAAATATTCCTGTGAATTTAAGACAGGTTCCACCATTGACAGTTTCTGATAACTGCCATCCGGCTGCTGCTCTCTGGCTTTCACATTATCGCGAAGCATCGTTGCAAACATCTTCCTGACTTTATTCTTCACCGTCTCATCATAAAGCGGCGCTGCGACCTCCACACGACGAAGTGTATTTCTCGTCATAAAATCAGCCGATGCGATATATACCTTATCCCTGTCATGCGTTCCGAAAATATAGATTCTGGAGTGTTCCAGGAAACGTCCTACAATACTTACAATATGAATATTATCGGTATCGCCCGGTATTCCACTTCTTAAGCAGTTAATGCCACGTATCACCATGTCGATCTTTACTCCGGCTCTGGATGCATCGATCAGCTTATCTATGATCTTCTTATCCGTCAGTGAATTGATCTTGATTCCGATATAGGCGGGCTTTCCTTCCTTTGCGATCTGAATCTCATTCTCGATCATGGCAAGAACCTTATTCTGGAGACATTTTGGTGCAACCAGCAGATGTTCCATATCTTCTACTACAGAACCAAGCAGGATCGCCTGAAATACCTTTGCTGCTTCTTCTCCAATTCTCTTATCTGCTGTGATCAACGACAGATCCGTATATAATCTGGAAGTCTTTTCGTTATAATTTCCGGTTCCGACCTGCGTAATATACTGAATCTCATCTCCGACCTTTCTGGTGATCAGACACAGCTTTGAATGAACCTTTAAGCCATCAATTCCATATACGACATGGCAGCCTGCATCCTCTAACGTACGGCTCCACTCAATATTATTTGCCTCGTCGAATCTCGCCTTTAATTCAACCAGTACATCGACCTGTTTGCCATTTTCAGCAGCTTCGGTCAGTGCCTCTACCACCTTGCTGTTTCTTGCCAGACGGTAAAGTGTCATACGAATAGAGATAACCTCCGGATCACGGGCAGCCTCCTGAAGCATATGCAGAAATGGTTTAATGCTCTCATACGGATAGGATAATAAAACATCATGATCCAAAATCTGTGGTATGATATGTTCATTGCTCCTTAACATCGGAGATGGCTGTGGGACACGTCTCTGATAGACCAGATTTGCATCTTTTCTCAAAATATCCTCAATCTGAAACAGGAATGAAAGATCGAGCGGAGCCTGATTTAAGAACACATGTGGCTCTTCCATCTCTGCATACTCGCATACTTGCTTTATCATTTCTTCATTGATATCACGGGATAATTCCAGTCGTACCGGTGCAAGCTTTTTTCTGAGCTTTACGATCTGTGCCATCTTATCTCTGTAGTCAAGATCTTCATCATAGACTGCATTAAAATCAATATCCGCATTTCTCGTTACGCGGATCACAGATTTTTCCAGAACCTTATAGTCCTTATACACCTTTGGCAGGAAATGCAGGATCAGCTCCTCGACCAGCATATAGGTATCATCCTTCGTCGGAATCCGGATCAGTCCTGGAAATACAGAACTGCTGCATGGAATGATCCCTATTTTTTTCTTACCATTCCTTGTGCCAAGAACAGCAAGCGCGTAGATCTCCTGTCCCTTCAAAAACGGAAATGGCTGCTTTCTTCCAACGATCATAACCGATAACAACGGTACGATTTCTTTCATGAAATATTCTTCCAGATATTTGCTCTCTGATTTTGCAAGTGTTTTAAAATCCGTCAGATGGACGCCCTTCTCCCCAACCTCTTTCATAATAGACGCATAGATGGCATCCTTTCTTTCGTTTAGTTCTGCAACTCGTTTTAAGATTGCCTTGATCTGCTCTCCCGCTGTCATATTCGTCTTATTCTCCCGGAGTTTCTGGCTTAACAGCTTCTGATCTTCCAACGAACCGACACGCACCATAAAGAATTCATCCAGATTGCTCTGAAAGATAGACAAAAATGTCATCCGCTCGCACAATGGAACACTGGTGTCCTCGGCTTCTTCCAGCACTCGTTCATTGAATTTCAGCCATGATAATTCACGATTTTCATACAATCCGATATGATTCACCTTTTTTACCCGCTTTTCTTGCTGTATTTTCTCATTTGCCACTTCTGCATTTTTCAGATTCTTTTCTCCGTTATTCATTCTTTTTATCGCTCCTGTTATTTTCTCTTTTATGTACTGAAATATTCTTTGAATCGCCATACACCCCCTGTCAGATTACCCGTTGTTTATTGATCGTAAGCCAGAATTCCAGCCCAAGCACCTCGGCTGATTTCCTGCACAGGATCATACGTTGTAAAAAGATCTCAAAATAATCCATAACGGCACACATAGATTTATCGATCTTTAATTTCAGCTCAATATGTGAATCCCTGGTAATCTTCAGTTTGTTTTCTTTTACGGCATAGTTCACTCTGTCATGAATATCAAAGGATGAAATATCCGTATTTCTGACTCTCGAATTTCTCACATCACTTTTATCCGCGATCAGCAATGCTGCTGCAATCGGATTTACCGGAAATGCCGCCGACTCATCGTGATTGCCTATTGCTGTTATGATCGTCGCTGTATCCTCCGGATCTGCACCCATATCGTCCAATATTCGAAACGCCATGACCGCACCGGACTGCGCATGTCCTTCCCGGTTCACAACATTTCCGATATCATGCAGATACCCTGCAATACTCGCAAGCTCTGCTTCGCGCTCGGAATAGCCAAGTGTCAGCAGTATCTCCCTTGCTGTCTCTGCTACACGTTCCACATGTGCAAATCCATGCTCTGTATATCCCATTGCATGTAAGGATTCGTCTGCCATCCTTATATATGTCTGAACCGCTCTGTTCTTTTTTACATCTTCAAATGTTACTTTCATACGTCATCTATCTCTCTTCTGCTTCACTGTTCTTCAATTTACACCATCCCATTTTTTGCTGCTATCAATCACTTGAAAATTCTTTGTAAAATTGTAGTAAAATCATTCATTTTCGATGTATTACCAGCATCCCCAAATGATTCCCCATATTTTCAGCACTTTCGGGTCCCTCTGAAAAGCACCCGAAAATTTTACATTTCTTTCTAAGTATATGTGATCCGTTGCATTTCTATTTATGTAAAATGTATGTTTATGCAGATTCCTTCTGTATATTTTCTTCTGTATTATCTGATTTATTTTATAGTCGATACAGCGATCCATACATAAAAACAGACAGATTATAAGAACCTCAATGGGCTCTTATAACCTGTCTGTTCTCATGTTATAAACTACGCTTTGTTTTTGGCTTTTGTTTATATCTGGGGATTTTTCTCCATGATACTCATGTATGCCGGACGCATGATCCGGTTATTCGTGATCAGCTCCTCGATCCTGTGTGCGCTCCATCCAACGATACGTGCAACTGCAAACATCGCTGTATAAAGCTCCATCGGGATTCCCAGCATGTCATATACAAATCCGCTGTAGAAATCCACATTTGGACTTACACCCTTGAAGATCTTGCGCTGCTTTGCGATCAGCTCCGGGGCAAGCTCCTCTATGTTCTCATACAACCTGAGATCTTTTTCCCTGCCCTTTTCATGAGCCAGCTTAACGACATAATCCTTGAACACCCGCTCTCTCGGATCTGACAAGGAATATACGGCATGTCCCATACCATAGATCAGTCCCTTATTGTCAAATGCTTCCTTGTTCAGGATCTTGCTTAAATATGCTTCTATCTCATCTTTATCTTCATAGTCTTTTATATGTCCGCGAATATTATCCATCATTTCCATAACCTTGATATTGGCACCACCATGCTTTGGTCCCTTTAAGGATGACATAGCAGCCGCCATTGTGGAATAGGTGTCCGAACCGGAGGACGTAACAACTCTTGTTGTAAAGGTTGAATTATTACCACCACCATGCTCCATATGAAGGATCAGTGCCGTATCAAGTACCTTTGCCTCTACCTTGGAATATTTCTTATCCGGACGAAGCAGCATGAGAATATTCTCAGCCGTTGACAGATTCTTTGCCGGACGATGGATGAACATACTGTCATTCTTTACATAATGATTATATGCATTATATCCATATACAGCCAGCATCGGAAATTCACTGATCAGCTGGATACACTGACGCAGAGAATTATTCACACCGGTATCCTTTGCATTCTTATCATAGGATGCAAGCGTCAGGATACTACGTGTCATGGAATTCATGATATCCTCTGTCGGCGCTTTCATGATAACATCTCTTGTAAAATTCGATGGCAGCGTACGAAGCCCACCGATGATCTTCTCAAATTCATGCTGTTCTTCTGCATTTGGCAGCTCACCCATCAACAGAAGATATGCCACCTTTTCAAACCCCAGTTCATCTTCTCCCAGACTTCCGATCAGATTCTCCACCCGATAACCCCTGTACCAGAGTTCTCCATCACAAGGTACTTTCTTGCCATTCTGCACCTTAGAGGATACAATCTTTGAAATATTCGTCAGACCGGTCAATACACCAACTCCGCGGTCATCGCGAAGTCCGCGATTTACTCCATATTCATCATATAATCTTGGTGCGATATAATCATTTTTCTCGCATATCTTTTCCTGTATTGCCACATACTCATTCATTTTCATCAGACTCATCATCGTTCTTCACCACCTGCATTTCTTCAATCTCACTCTCCATAACCGTATCCAGCTCCTTCATCAGGATCAACAGATTGATCATATTCTCTTTGCCGAATTTGTTAATTACATTTCCGTAAAAGTCCTTAATGATCGTTTCCTGCTCATGAAGCTGTTTCGCACCGGCATCCGTGATCGTTACATAAGTGCCGTCCGTACCATTTCCATCATGTGACCATTTGACATAGCCGCAATCTCTGAGATCCCTTACCGTCTTTGATGTCCTGCGAATGCTCATCTGCATCCGGACGGACAGATCAGTCAGATATGCCTTGCCGCCATAAATAGCAGAATCCCCGCTGATCGCCTCTATACTTTGCAGCGCGACATATTCCGCAACACTTAATTTAGAAAATAAATGCCGTACGGAGTCCCTGCTCATCATGTATTTTCTGTAGGTAAATTCATTCGATAATTTCGTAATATCAATTTCCTGTTCGACTTTCTGTTCCTGCATAAACAACCTCCCTTTCCGGTACACATATAAAAGCCCCTGTTATCACTCCAACGTATATTGTTTCACTGAATTGTACACAATAACAAGTATAAGTGTCCCTTTGCTCTGTCAACTCTCTGTCCCTATGTAGTTTTATTTCCTGATCTTTTTATAGATTTTTCGTATCTGTTCCAAACATGAACGGAACAATGAATGAAAAGATTTTATTGAAATAATAGATTTAAATATACTCTACTTGATATGATAAATGAAACTTCCGGCTTCTGTCAACCGACTTTATCCTTATTTAAGAACTGCGCCGAAAATTTTAGAATTATGATAGAGAGGGATGGCGGCAGACAGGAATCCATGTAAGATACACATATATAGTTTTATTTGCAAGTAGCTGCCCTTAATGAATTAAAAATGAATAAGAATATACATATTATTCCGTAAGACGCTTCCACTCGTATCCTCGTGCAGCGGTACATAAAGTTGCAAAAGACGCAACTTAAGTACCGGCCTCGGATAAGGCTTACTCCATAATAGTATATCTCTCATCCATTTTATTCATTAATGGGCAGCTCAATATAATCTATACTCTACATATGTGTATCTCATTTTATTGCCCTGTCTGCCGCCATACCCTCTATCTATAAAAAGCAGCGTTATAAAGGCACTTAGATACAAAAATAAAGATACATTATCATCATGCAGCAAGCACGTTCGGACACGAATACTTAAAGTACAAATGGAAAATAGCATTACTATTATGTAGCAAGCCTTTTCCAACGCCGGTTCTTAGTGAGTCGCCATAGGCGAGGAACTTAGTACCGTTGCGTTGGAATAGAGTGCAAACGACTTGCGTAATAATATGTAATGTATTTTCCATTTTGTTTCAAAGGCTCCCGAACGTGACTTGCGTAATAATAAATAATGTATCTTTATTTTTGTTACATAGCCTTTATAATGCTGCTTTGATCTGCTTATAGATGCCCTCTGCGTCGAGTTCATACTTATGAAGCAGGTCCTTTGCCGGGCCGGACTCACCGAAGGTATCGCGAACACCGATCCTTGTTACCTTAACCGGATTCTTCTCTGCCAGACATTCCATAACCGCTGAACCGAGTCCACCGATGATCGAATGCTCCTCTACCGTGAACACTCTGCCGGTTGCCTGTGCTGCCTTTACGACAAGTTCCTCGTCAAGCGGTTTGATCGTGTGGATATTGATCACCTGTGCATCGATACCGTCCTCTGCCAAAAACTTCGCAGCTTCTAAGCTCTCAGATACCGGAAGTCCGGTTGCTATGATCGTGATATCCTTTCCAGGCCATAATTCTACGCCCTTGCCGATCTCAAACTTGTAGGTTGTCTCATCATTAATGACCGGTACTGCCAGTCTTCCAAATCTCATATAGACAGGTCCTACATATTCATATGCTGCCTTTACGGCTGCTCTTGCTTCTACATCATCACATGGATTGATAACCACCATGCCAGGGATCTCTCTCATCAGTGCAAGATCTTCATTACACTGGTGGGTTGCTCCGTCTTCTCCTACGGAGATACCTGCGTGAGTTGCTCCGATCTTTACATTCAGATGTGGGTATCCGATACTGTTTCTTACCTGCTCAAAAGCTCTGCCTGCCGCAAACATCGCAAAGGAGCTCATAAACGGCACATATCCACAGGTTGACATTCCGGCTGCGATGCCTGCCATATTACATTCTGCGATACCACAGTCTACATGGCGTTCCGGAAATGCTTTCTTGAAGATTCCGGTCTTTGTTGCTGCTGCAAGGTCTGCATCCAGTACGATCAGGTTCTCATGTTCTTTTCCAAGCTCAACCAATGCATTACCATAGCTGTCTCTTGTTGCGATCTTCTTTACTTCTGACATAACACGTCACCTGCCTTTTCCAGTTCTTCCATTGCAATCGCATACTCCTCGTCATTCGGAGCTTTACCATGCCATCCCACATTGTTCTCCATGAAGGATACTCCCTTACCTTTTACGGTATGGGCGATGATCGCTGTCGGCATTCCCTTGGTTGCCTTTGCTTCCTTGAATGCTGCATCGATCTGATCAAAATCATTTCCGTCGATATTAATTACATGGAAATTAAATGCTTCAAACTTCTTATCGATCGGATATGGGGAACATACATCCTCAACGGTTCCGTCGATCTGAAGGTTATTATTATCTACGATCACTACAAGGTTATCCAGCTTTCTGTGACCTGCAAACATAGCAGCCTCCCAGATCTGTCCCTCCTGGATCTCTCCGTCTCCGCACAGGCAGTAGGTTCTGTATTCCTTACCGGACATCTTTGCTGCAAGTGCCATACCGACTGCTGCAGAAAGTCCCTGTCCGAGAGAACCGGATGACATGTCCACACCAGGAATGTGCTTCATATCCGGGTGTCCCTGTAAATAAGAACCGATATGACGCAGGGTCAGAAGATCCTCAACCGGGAAAAATCCTCTCTCAGCAAGGGCTGAATAGTAACCCGGTGCTGTATGTCCTTTGGATAATACAAAACGGTCTCTGTTCTCATCCTTTGGATTCTTCGGATCCACATGTAATTCCTCAAAATAAAGATAAGTAAAAATGTCTGCTGCTGAAAGTGATCCGCCCGGATGTCCTGCTTTTGCAGAATGTACGGAGGAAACAATTCCCTTACGGATGTCAACAGCCTTTTTTTGAAGGTCTAGTTTGTTCATGTCTTTCTCCATTTCGTTTTATTTTCATTTTTATAATTGTCCCAGCACTTTTCCGATCTTGTCAGCGATCAGAAGATCTGCCTGACTGTCCGTCTGTGTCGGCGACATATTAATAACTACCAGGTGTTTTCCTCTGAAATACCGAATCAGTCCGGCGGCAGGATAAACAACCAACGAGGTTCCGCCAATGATCAATGTATCTGCCTCCGAAATATACCGGATCGCATTCTCAATGTCGTCATTGTTCAGACCCTCTTCATATAATACTACATCCGGCTTAATTATTCCACCACAACTGCATTTTGGTACACCATCTGATTGAATAATATAATCCAGATCATAGAATTTGTGACATTTTGTGCAATAATTTCTATGGATCGAACCATGCAGCTCAATCACATTCTTACTTCCTGCCATCTGATGCAGGCCGTCAATATTCTGTGTTACGATCACTGCAAGTTTCCCCTGCGCTTCCAGTTCTGCAAGTTTTTTATGTGCCATATTCGGCTTTGCATCTTGATAGATCATCTTATCCTTATAGAAACGGTAAAACTCTTCCGGGTCACGCATATAGAAGCTGTGACTGATGATCGTTTCAGGTGGATATTTGTATTTCTGATTATACAATCCATCCACACTGCGGAAATCCGGAATCCCGCTCTCTGTAGAAACACCCGCTCCACCAAAGAAAACCATACGTTCCGAACCTGCAACAATTTCTTTTAACTTTGCAATTTTCTCATTCATTTGTTCCATATATCAGTCTCCCTTCTGCATAATACAGGATCAGGCAATAGCGCAACCTTCCTATTGTAGTTCTACTATTGCCTGTCCTTGCTGTGTCACGGCATTGCCGTAACTTCTATATCCACTTTACAGGTACTGTCCACTGTGTATGTATCGCTGTCTTTTATCGACAGCTCAACCGTATTTGCACCAATGGATAATGTTTCCGCATCAATCGTTATCTTCAGATCCTTCGCTGTAAGCTTGGCAACCTCATCAGAAAGCCCTGATATCACAACTGTATTTCCCTCCGGAAACTGAACAGCATAATCATAGTCCGTCCGTTTATTCTCAATCGTAATATCATTGGCTGATATCGTCATTGTTCTGCTGATATTCCGTTCAATCGCTACATGGACGCTGATGCTTGTATTCTCATCTGCCAGAACAACTCCATCAGGCAAATACTTGGATATCTCGATCGTACTTTCCAGATCTTCACTGCATCCGGATACATCGATATCATCTACTGTTATCTCCATGAGATTCTGCAGCACATCTGCCGGTCCTCCAACTGTTATTTCATTCGGCACATATTCTACGTTCACTACTTTATAATTATCTGCCGGAACACCGGTTGTGTCCAGCTTTACTGCTACCGTTTTCGTCTTATAAACCGGTATAGTTACAGACACTCCGGTCACCTTGCTTTCCAGCTTCTTACCGGATACCGCGTCACCATTTGCATCATAGAAGATTGGTGTGCAGGTTGCTGTTACATCTGAAGTCCGTCCGGATACGTCCACCTGTACCTCTGCCTTCTCAATCCGTTCGATCACGCTTGCTGCTCCCTTTACCGTTATCAGATTCGGCGTAGATACCGGAATACCGGTCGTATATCCTTCTGCCGTTTCACCCTTTGTCGTAACCGTTACCGGCAGGGATGCCGTCTGTTCCTCCTCCAGTTCTACCTGGAGTACATTATCTACGATCGTAATGCTGATATTGTTATTTACAGACGATGAATTCGCTGTCACCGTAATATTTACAGCATTTGTGATCGACAATTTTGACATATCCGCAACTGCTGTAAAATCAGAAGCTCCAAGTGCATTTACAACTGAACGTCTGCCCTTTACGATGATGTCCACTGTTTCACCGGACACAATATCATACAACTGATTCTTGTCCGTAATCGCATCTGTATTGATCAGGGTAACCGGTATATCTCTGATCTGCCGTGTGGTTGAATAATCATCCACATTTAAAACTGTGACCCAGACAACAAATCCAAGGATCAATGATAAGAGTTTCCATCCCCAGTTACTGAATAATTTATCTTTCATTGCCGTCAGCCTCCTTTCTCTTATCAGAAGACTTTCCACTTTTTACATTACCTGAACTGGTCTTTTTCTCAGTACTCTTCTTTTTGCGTTTGCCATCCCTCTGCCGGCGTTCATCCTTTTTCTTTCCATCCTCCTGATTTAACAGTTCCAGATGGTTCCGGACACTTTCTGTATCCAGGTTTCGATACAGCTCGCCACCCTTTGCGATCGAGATCGAGCCGGTCTCCTCTGATACGATCAGTGTTACACTATCGGACACCTCACTGATACCTACACCTGCACGATGTCTGGTTCCCAACTCCTTGTTGATAGAGAGATTGGCTGACAATGGAAGATAACAGGTTGCTGCAACCACTCTGTTATTTCTGAGGATGACTGCACCATCATGAAGCGGTGTATTATGCTCAAATATATTAAGCAGAAGCTGGTTCGTTACAACCGCATCAACAGGGATTCCCGTATCAATATATTCACCCAGTGCGACCTTGTCTTCAATAACGATCAATGCACCTGTCCGGTTCGCTGATAAAACAGTTACTGTCTTGATCAGCTCATAAATCGTTTTGTCACTCAACTTTCTTTCATCTGCATCTTCATGCATGATATAATCAAAAAATTTCTTTCGTCCAAGTGTTTCCAGACCTCGCCGGAACTCCGGCTGGAATAAAATGATAACTGCCAGAATACCTATGCTGAACACATTTTTCAATATATACAGAATCGTATTAAACTGGAACAGGGATGCCAGAATCGTAAATAACAGGATTAGAACAATACCCTTTAACAGTGTCCATGCACGATTGCTCTTAAACCACATCAGTATCTTATAAATCACATATGAAAGGATCAGGATCTCAATAATGTCACTGATATCCGGTGTGGTAATGTAAAACCAGTCAAAATATGTTCTCATAAATGCCAGGATCTTATCCATTCGATATCTCTCCTTTCTGAATATTCCGGATATACAAAGGCTGTATCAGCCTTCCTATATGGTGGGATAAAGATATGACCTGACAAAAACGTCAGGTCATATGCAAGAATTCATTTTACCTCGTAACACCACTTACTGAATCTTCATCAGCGATATTCTGTGATACTGTATTGATCTTTTTTACGTTCTTCTGCTGTTTCGTCATAACGATCTTTGGAACAGCTTTTACATAATAATAATATTCCTCATCTTCAAACTGTGTATTCTCCACTCTTGAATAATCCACAACTGTTTTGAAGAACTGCGCTACAACCGCAATAATCACTGCACAGATCGAACCCAGCAGAATCTCTCCAATCGAGATGCTTGCATTGAGTACAACATTTCCAACCAGGAATAAGATAATCTCAAACAGACCACCAACAATAATTGCCGCATACCATGAATATTCAACCGATAATCTGTATATCACATGCGTAATAATAAGAACAACTGCAAATACAACAATCGTAAGCAGAAGATCTTTATTATCAATCAAATGCTGGAATATATATTTATAACTTTCAAGCATATTTTCTGTATCTGTTGTCTTACTCAGTTCTGCAAGATAATTGGATGCATCTAATGAAAAATAATAGAAGACAGCACCAAAAGCTAACGGAACGATCGCGATCGGTCCTACAAACATACCTGCAAGAATCGGAAGCACATACTGCATTTTAATAATGAAAAATAATGGGGCATACATGACCACCCATGTTGCTTTCGGGAAAAACCGGATATACAGGCAATACATGATAATAAATAAAACAATAAATGATATGCCTGTTTCTTTATTGCCCGAAAAATAATTCATAAATGCAACAACTCCACCAATTGCATAAGTAAGACTTTCCGGAATAAATGCACATACAACAGCAAGAAGAAAAATAACCAGCCCGCTGGATATCGTTTCATTATGTCCGCCTGTAATATGTACAATGGACCAGAACATCAGCAATGCGAGAATGAACCGGATAGCCGGTGCTACGATCCTATCGTATTTACTGCAAAAATTCTTAATTCCATCTCTGAATGTCAAAAGTGATGCCATGTTTACTTCCTCCTCTTCTTCCCTTTGGTTTTGTCCTCTTTCTCATAGAAAGCAATCAGCTTCTTCAGATCCTGATTGTACTTTATGATATGAGGCTTTGCCTTGGTGTATCTATAGGAGTATAGAAACCATGCAAGAACCATAAATACTACGCAAACAACCGCATATACTATAAGAAGTTTATATGCCAGACCGAACAAATCTATATCTACAAGCTCCGTGATCAGTTTGCCCATATTGTAATAAATATAGGCCGCTACCACGATCACAAATAATATCGTTGTCGATACCAGGGTCTTCAGACAGTTGTATTTTACATAGTCTGATTTGAAATATCTGCCTTTTTCCAGATCTTCTTTTCCTGTAGATTGTTCGTACATGGCAAGTCTGGTCATCAATCTGACCTTTTCTTCGTTTACCATCTTGTTTTCTCCTACTTCTTTTCTTACTACAAAAATCAGCTTTTGTTATTATAATCCATACGAAAAGAATAAGCAAGCATACGCCGGAAAAAGTTTCTTAAATAGAATTAACGCCTTGATTAAAAGAATGCCATATACCCGGGTAAGGCAGATAGAGATGGTGGGGTGGTTGAGACTTGATGTCTCAACCACCCCACCATCTCTATCTGTCTTACCCGGGTATATGGATAAACAGCCTTAAAAATATTTCTTGAGTTCAGCAAATACCGGTTTCAGACGATCAGCGCGAAGGTCGAAGTCCATCTCCTTGTATGACCATGCCGCACGGCCGATACCATATTTTGCAAATACTTCATGGATGGCTTTATACCATAATACAGTGTTTGCCGGATCTGCGTTTTCGATCACACCATATTCACCACAATAAAGTGCTACATTTCGCTCCTTTGCAACAGCGATCGCATCGGCAAACAGGTCTTCAAAATATGCTGAATCAAGATTGCCCTTATAATCAAGGATCGACAGCGTTCCCGCAAGTTTTGCAGGCAGGTGTGCTTTTGCATATGCACAAAAATCTTCCATGCTGCCTTTGAATTCCATATGATAATCCGCCGGCATATCATCTACCCACTGTGCGCCCTGATGTGTAAAAAGAAGAGGGTCATAGCTGTGGAAATTATATATGATATGTTCATCCATCGGCATCGGAATATCTCTGACTGCCTGCACGCTGTTATGCCAGTAACCACCGATCAGAATATCAGTTGCCGGTGCATATGCACGGATACGTTCGACACACTTTGGTGCGATCTCTGCCCATACGGCACCATCTTCTTTATCTACTACCTCATTTAATAATTCAAATGCAACTTTATCTCCATATCCGCCAAAGCGCTTTGCAAATTCTTCCCATAATCTGTAGAAGCGTTCCTGAAGAGCTTCGTTTCCAAAAAATCCACTCTGTTTTTCTCCCGGATCAAAAGAATAACCGGCGGTCTTATGCAGGTCAAGAATCATATTGAAACCATATTTATGTCCGAGTTCCAGTGCACGTTTGATCCGTGCAAAACCTTCTTCCTTATACTGTCCGTCTTCTGTCTCTACCAGATTATAATCCACCGGCAGTCTGAGATGATCCAGTCCCCAGCTTGTAAGCTCTTTAAAATCATCTTCCGTAATAAAATTATTGAATCTGTCCTCGGAATAATCACACTGGGAAAACCAGCCTCCCAGATTAACACCCTTCTGATACCCTTTCCATGTCTTCATATGCATGATCTCCTTTTCATTTAGCAAATAATAAATTTGTAATTGTTATTTTCTGAATTTATGATACTATAAATGCATATGTAGGGAATATAATATATCCGATTTTTATATCGCATAGCTGACCTTCATTGTTCTGATTGTATTTTTAGAGATGGACAATCCGTTCATTTGATAAAATAATGCCTATATGCAAATATTTTTATAGCTGTATATTATATGAAAGGAGTATTTCCATGAATAAAGAATTACAGAAACTGTTATTAGCGCAGCAGGAGGAACAGTCTTATCACCTGCCGATGGAGGCAGAGTATTCATTTTACCGGCGGATCGCAAATGGGGATATGGAGCTGCTGAAGCTAAATATGAATGCAGATACCATGGAAGGCATGGGAAAGCTGTCTTCATCCCCACTGCAGAACAAAAAGTACCATCTGGTCATTCTGACTGCCATGATCACACGTTTCTGTATCGAGGCCGGGTTGGATCCGGAACAGGCCTATACTTTAAGTGATATGCATATCCGAAAAATCGACGCATGTCTGACACCGGAACAACTGAATCCGCGAAAAGGAGCTGTTGTGAAGGATTTTGTACTTGCCATGCACGAGCTTCATAACAGTCCCGGACTGTCTTATCATGTCATGCAGGCCGTCTCCTACATCAACAACCATATCACAGAACCGATCCGGGTATCGGATGTCGCCGATGCAGTGAAGCTCCACCCGGACTATATGACCCGTCTGTTCAAAAAAGATATGAACTGCAGTCTCTCACAATATATCATAAAAGAAAAATGCAGGACGGCTCGCTACATGCTGTTAAACAGCCAGGCGAGCTGTACAGAAATCAGTTCATTTCTGTATTTTGCGTCCTGCAGTCATTTTGTAAATTGTTTTAAAAAAGAATATGGCCTGACACCGAATGCCTACCGCAAACAGATGGGTGGTCTGTCAAATGAGCGAAGCGATGCGTTCTAATACAACAGCAACGCCGTCTTCATTATTTGACAGAGTCTCATTCATGGGAATACCAAGCATCACCGCAAGTGTCTGAAGTCCTGCTGCTTTAGTTGCATCTGACCGGTTAAATTCAAGGTTATCACAGCCACCATCTACAGCATGGACACCCGGCCTTGTATTCAGATATTCTCTGGTTTCATCCCAACCGATCAGAATGCCATCCTCAGAGGAAGAAAAGAGAATGGCTCCTTTCTGAACATCGCGGGATTCTTTTCTAACATATCCTGCCAGATCATCCACCAGATGCATAATAGATATCTAACGCTTCCAGATCTCTGTATTCGCTGATCTCTGCGAAATCTGCATTTGTCATACCGAGTTCTTCACCTTCATATACATAAGGAGTTCCCTGCATCATATGAAGACAGGTTCCAAGCATCTTGGCTGAGATCACACGGTATTTCTCAGAATCATTTCCGAATCTGGAAACGGCTCTTGCAAGCAGGTGTTCAAAATCTGCCATTGTTCCAAGGCTTGGATCTATATCTTTATAATCTGCGATATCATATCCGTTATCCACCTGTGGAGATACTCATCGAAATCATCTCCCTCTGCTTCATATGTTCCTGCTCCGGCAACTGCTGTAGCTGCAGGGGCATTTGCTTTTTCAGTTCACTTGTGAAATACCAAAATGCTGCTGCAAATCCTACGATCGCAATACCGAGCACCGGTACGGAAAGGTATGCGGAAAGGACAAATCCGATCAGCACGAATGGAAGAAATTTCTTGATCGGCATGTAACGCATCAGCATACCGATACCGACAACAGGAAGGATACCTGCTGCGATGGAAAGACCATCCGTTACCCATTCCGGAATTACCTTTAAAATGAAGTTGACTACATTTGCACCAAAGATTACAACAATAAGCGTCGGAAGTGCTGTCTGTAAGGAACAGAGCAGCGGCCCGCACCATGCAAGGCGGTTCATGCTCTTCCATTTGCCTGCATTGTTATCATTCTGCATACGATGAGCAACAAAGTTGTCATCAATAAATATATATTTTGTACCAGGTCCACTTCCTATTTTTCTCAAAATATCATTCTGAATCATTTTATCTAGCAACTTACATGCACTTGCTCGTGTTTTATATTCACACAGTTCCATTGCCTGTTGTGTTGAAATACTATCATGGTTTTTAAGATAATGCATTACTCGTTGCTCTTTATTCATATTGCGTATTTCATCTGCTTCTGTTGCTGCACATGGAGAAAAAGCAAAAAAAACAAGCAGAACTTGCCGGCAGAGAATCAGGTTATACACTGACTTGGAATGACAATAAAGGACGATTTATCTGTAAAAAAAACGGCTCCAAATTGAATAATGGCTGGAGTTTCGATTCATCGAAAAGAATCGCCTATTGCACCGGAAAAAATGGTTATTTGTATGCCAAAATCAAAGACGGCAAATACTACACATATACTGCTAACAATAAAAAACCATCTTCAAAAGTATTCAAAAACAAGAAAAATACCATCATTCGGCTACATAAGAAAAATTTCTATGTAGGGGCTAACGGTCTTATTAACCTAAACAAAGGCTGGAAATTAAATAATAACGGATTATATACTTACTATGTTAAAAAAAACGGTACTGTTTCTGTAAAAATAACAAATGGTAAATTTAGAGTCTGGAACGGAAATAACACTAGATGGGATAAGAAAGATTTAAAGAAATATAAGGGAAAAATTTATACCTATAATGAAAAATCTTTTTTCGTGAATACGAACGGAAACATTTCAAGAGCAATGGGTTGGCAGGGGTCTTATTTCATCGACAATGATGGATGTGTAAAGTATTATGATGACGGAAGCACTTCTTACCGGATCACAAAAAATGGTGACATCAAGGCGTTGAAAGATGGCTGGAACGATGATGTTTATGTAAAAAATGGAAAGATACAGCGGTCAACAATCGTTAAATCAAGTGGCTGCAATTATTTTGTAGATAAAAATGGTAGCAGACAGGATTTTAAAGTGAAGAATAATCAGATTGTAAGGCCCGATAATAGTATGGCGGTTTCATCCGGGATCTATGCTGCAGCCGGAAAAAAATATCCGGTTGATAACAAGGGGAAGATCCAGAAAAACAGCACTGTGTTTATCAAGAATAAGGCTTATGAAACTGTGAGTGACGGATCTTTGTCTAAACAGCCGGCGAATCATGTTCATTTATGGAAGGCGGGTTCTGTAACAGAACAGATTGATCATAAAGCCAAGACAAAGGAAGTTCAGATCCCGGTCAAAGAGTGGGACGAAGAAGTGTGGTCAGAGGATATAAAATATATTTGCAAAAAGTGTGGGAAGTATTACGATACACCAGAGGAATGGAATAAGCACTCCAGCGAAACCAATCATGGAAATTATGAACCTGCCAAGGTCCTCCTTGATACCATCCATCATCCAACCGCAGATGAACCAAAGTATGAAAATACGACTGTTATAACGGAGAAAGCCTGGTCTGAATATTATCAGGATTATACCTGTCGGGTTTGTGGAGAAAAAATGAAAGAAAGAAATATACGAGGGAACCCTACAAAGGGAGAATATAATGGATTATTGATTCCGAGCAAGAGTGGATATATAATCAATGCGTATGGAGAAAAAAATGAGCGTTTCTGCTAATATGGCTTATCCTGCTAGTATATATAATGGAAAACAGATAACAAGCGAACAATCATTATCAAAATACGGATTTTGTTATCTTGGAGAAGAAAGTAAATCAGACAATATTCTTCTCCCAGATACTTACCTGCAGTTACTCAAAGACCATAATATTCAATGAGTTACTAGATAAGATATGGTAAAGAAATATGGATCAGGAGATTGGGTTCATTGACATTACTATCTGGATATTTTATAATAAATATGTTAATAAATTCATTTGATCCTATTATAGGATGGGCGGAGAGTATATCTTTCCGCCTTTTTTTTACCAAAGTTAAAGCCCGAATCAAATACCGTAATCTTTTTGTTTTCAATATCCCGTAAAGGGAAAAGTGAGATAGGGAGAAAATTGGAGTAAAAAATCATTATTTATAATATTAAATGATTAATAATAGCGCATTGTGTCAAGTATAAGTATACTCCCTACAAACCAACGCATAGGCACATAAATTTATATATTTCTTAACCAGCAACGAATTGACAGTCCAAAATACAAATGTTTATAATAAAGTATGTCCTTTGAATACCACCCTGGTACGCATTCCTCGCGACCGGGGTGTTGTTATTTTATTAACGACGCGGACTGCGGCTGCGATCAGCTTCTTATAGCCGCCGCTTAAAAATTCGGTTGGCATTTTCTTCAGGCAGTATACGGCCAGCACTGCCATGATGGCTGCCGGGAGGATCCGTCCGAGATACCGGATCTTCTCATAGATCTGTTTTCTCTTTTATATTAATTTTAGAATATATATTCTACTGGCACTTTACCGAAAACCATAAGTAAAATTTTGAGATTTTTTCAAAATATTTACCGGAAAAATATTTACAGATTGTCTTTATAAGCATCCACTTACCAAAAGTTACATCAAACCATACAAGTTATTACATCAACGGTTTTTATACCATTATTTCTGGTATGGTGGTTTTGTTGACAAATCAGGTACCGGAAATTGAGAGGAATAACCAACGTATAATCATACGGAAGGCAACAATAATGTCACACCTACCACTCCATGTAAATCCACGTCAGTAGATATTCGTCAAATTTTCCCAATTCGGAAAAAAGATGACTTTCTAAAAGATTTGCAAAAAGATGTCAATACCTTTAGCAAATATCTGGATTTGAACAATGAATGGCGAAATCGATTTGAAGATTTTATGGAAGGAAATAAATCTCTTCCTTTAACCTATGATCCATTCTTTAAAGCAATGTTTAACCCTGATATCTATCCTGGACGACTATCTCATTTGCTTAGCAGCATCATAGGAATTAATGTTACAGTTCAAAGCGTTCTATCGCAGGAAAACCGTTTACTGCCAACTTCACCATTATTAATTATGGATATCATCGTACAGTTGGAAGATGGCTCTATTGCAAATGTGGAGATTCAGAAAATACATTATGCATTTTCAGGCGAGCGCATGTCTTGTTATTCGTCCGATCTTCTTCTCCGTCAATATACACGAGTCAAGGGAGAAAAAGGAGATCAATTCACCTATCACGATATCAAGACTGTATATACGATCGTCATGTTTGAAGACAGCCCACCTGAATGCAAATCTTCTGATATTTTTATACATCATGGAAAAACAATTTTTAATACAGGCATTGATCTTCATCTCTTACAGGAATACTATGTTATCGCCCTTGACGTATTTAAGAATAACAAGTATGCTAAAGAAAAGACAGAACTTAATGCATGGTTATCTCTGCTAACAGCTAATTCTATAGATGACCTTGCTACACTAATATCCGACTATCCCTGGATGGAAAAGATCTGTTGGGATATGTCCGAATACTTATATCGTCCAAAGGAGGTTATCGGTATGTATTCACAAGCCTTAGCAAAAGCAGATGAAAATACTGTTAATTTTATGATTGAACAGATGAAGAAAGCGTTGGAAGAAAAAGATGCTGCTTTGTCTGAAAAAGACGCTGCTTTGTCTGAAAAAGACGCCGCTTTGTCTGAAAAGGACGCCGAAATTGCTACATTACAGGCTAAGCTTGCTGCACTAGAACACTAACGCATAAGTCGCGTTTTTAAATTTTCTGTTTTAATAAATTTGTAATCATTACATGGCTTAAAGTGTCAGATTAAATTGAATTTTTTATCTGACACTTTCATGCCAGCTTTTTATACAAATATGCACATCAAATCCTATGCTTTTTCTACGACAATTAATCTTGAATCTCTCAATTTCATTCCATATGACCACTTTGTCTTTTCCAATATCCCGGCGAAACAAAGATAATACTTTGCTGCATCCTTTTTTTCTATCGGAACATCTGCCAAATCATTTATCAAATAATTATATACATATGGCGATATAATTATTTCACAAATTTGTTTTTTATTATTCGGACTAAGCACCTTCAGATAATACATTTTCACTTCATTTTTATTTTTGGGGATATATTTAACAATATACAAATAACATTGACCGTAATAAATTTTCTGTTCATCCAAATCAATTTCCAGATTCCCACAATTAAAATTTTTGTGTGGTAAATATTTATTTTTTCCTTCTTTTCCTGTTATGTCACAAAAATTTCTTCTCGTTCCATTTCCTTTATAATCAATATTTTTTCTATTGTTTATTTTAGTTCTTTCCTTTTTTAACATTTTATTTATACAGCTCACTAAGCGATTATTTATGTCATCGTTATTTAAATCACTATAAAAACTACATACCTCTTTTTTTGTTGCTTTATCATATCGATACGAACAATCGGCGGTATGCTTTTCCATATTCGATCCAGAAACCTTAAAATATCTTAATTTGTTGCCATGCACAACTGTCAGTGGTGCTGATTTACATAATGGACAAAATATGTGCCCATCATATGTTCTCATCGCCGCATTCTTATTTTCATCATATAAGTTCCAATAGGTATCTGCGGGGTAATTTCTGTCATTTTCAAAATAAAATTCTTCGTATTTTGTTTTCATTTGCTTTCTTCCTTTTCTTAATTATTTTTAAATCTCTAGAGATTCCATATATATTCTACTGTTGATTTGATTTAAATTATAAGGAGAAAATTAATTTTTTTGATTTTCCGACCAAAATATCTACATGTCATACTTCTTTCTATATTCCTATCTGTTAGCTTTATCTAACAATTTTCCACATGTGGAAAATTTAGGCACTTATTATTTCATTTCTCTTGATTGTCAATATTATATTTATATTTCTTAACCAAATCCTAACCGTCCTAGAATTGACAGGTCAAAGCTCTATAAGCTATAACAAATTGAGTCCTTTAATCACCCCTTCTGGTTTACGTTTTATCTAACCAGAAGGGATTTTTAATTTATTCTTTTATAGTCTTTATAATCATCCACTTACCAAAATTTACATCAAACAGTACCATTTATTACATTTATGAACTTTTCTCTTTTATTTCTGATATGGTAATTTTGTCGACAAATCAGGTACCGGAAATTAAGAGGAATTTTTATGCATAATAAGGACACAAACACCACTTCACAGAACTCAAATACCAAACATTCAACGTTCAATATTTATCAGCTTTTTCCACAACGAACGGAAGATGAATGCCTTGCAGAATTAAAACAATACCCAAAACTTTATTGGACATATAAGAACTGGCCTGATGACTGGAAAAAACGTTTTATGGAATTTATGGAAGGCAAAAAAAGTCTGCCACTAACCTATGATCCATTTTTCAAAAAAATCCATACACATTTCCCGGTGAGCGAATGTCATGCTATTCCGCAGATCTACTACTTCGCCAATATACACGCGTAAAAAGCAACCTTGGGAAAGATTTCACATATAAGGATATGAGAACTGTTTATACAATTGTTATGTATGAAAAGAGTCCAAACGAATGTCTGAAAGACCGTTTTGCAAATATCTATCTGCATCATGGAAGAACCATTTTTAATACTGGTGTAAATCTGAGTCTTTTACAGGAATACTATGTCGTTAACCTTGACGTATTTAAAAATAGCAAGTATGCTAAAGATATCAACGATCTAAATGCATGGTTGTCTCTGCTAACCGCTGACTCTACAGACAACCTTGCCACACTGATATCCAACTATCCATGGATGGAATCTATATGCCAGGATATATCTGAATATCTGTATCGCCCTGAGGAGGTTATTAGTATGTTTTCAAAAGCATTAAAAAAGATGGATGAAAATACTGTTAATTTTATGATCGAACAGATGAAGAAAGCGTTGGAAGAAAAAGATGCCACAATATCTGAGAAGGATGCTGAAATTGCTGCATTACAGGCTAAACTTGCTACGTTAGAACACTAACGCACGGTTCTTTAGCATAATTATTTTCCAACAATGTGATCATATAAAATAAAGTAATTTCGTTACAACGGATACTATAAAAAAGGGCTGCCGCACTAAGTGATTGGTGCGACAGCCCTTTTTTTCGGTGTCATTGCTCATAATAACATATACACAATCGTACTGCCTATGATGCTGACAAATGTATTCTTTTTCCACACATGAAGGGCGACACAAACTGCGGCTGCGATCAACTTCTTATAGCCGCCGCTTAAGAATTCGGTCGGTACTTCCTTCAGGCAGTATACGATCAGCACAGCCATGATGGCTGCCGGAAGGATTCGTCCGAGATACCGGATTTTTTCGGGGATTTGTTTTCTCTTTCCAAGAATGGTAAATGGGAGCGCCCGCATAAACAAAGTCGCCGCTGCAGACACAAGGATGCAGATCAGTACATATCGATCATTCATGGGCTTCCACCTTTCTTTCACAGATCAGCAACAGACCTGATACCAGAATCAAAGTTGGAAGAAGGAAATAATCTTTTCCTATTAACAGAAGCAACAGCACACCTCCGATAAACCCGGCAAGTGCCGGCAAATGCACTTTCACACTTCTCCATTGATCGATCGCGATCGTAATAAATAACGCTGTCATACAGAAATCGATCCCCTCTAATTTCACCGGAAGGATCTGACCGAGTATGCCGCCAAGCACAGCGCCCACCATCCAGGATATACGACTGAATAATGCCACATAAAACATAATATCCAATCTGCGTCTTCGGTCATTTGCCTTCTCTGCGTTGCGATCTCTTATCACCTCAGAAGACAGCATGGAACAGTTGACGGCATATGTCTCATCCGTCATTGTATGAACCATATATGGATAACGCTTACCCATTTTCTTGAAATCTTCAACAAATGTCAGTCCGTAAAAGAACTGTCTGCTATTCATGAACAATGCAGTCAGTGCGATCGTGAGGATCGATGCACCGCTACTTAAGAATGTTACCAGCACAAACTGAAATGCGCCAGTATATACCGTCAGGCTGGTAAACAACGACCAGAACCAGGAAAGTCCTGCTTTCTGCATCGTAAGTCCATATGCCATACTGACAAAGAGATAACTTCCGGTGATCGGCAAAGCCTTCACAAATGCCTGTTTTAATACTTCTTTTCTGTCTACAGTCTCCCCAGCCATAATTTTTCTCTGTGCTCCTAACTCACATTACAATATCTCTGAAATCTTTTCCAGTACCGCTTCTGCCAGCGCCTTGTGTCCTTCTTCATCCATGTGCTCCTGATCCCGTTCCGATGGTACGGCATAATCAGAAGCCGCCAGATAATAAAGTCCTTCTTCCTCTGCGATCTGCCGGTAAATCTCCGGCAGCTCTTTGGACACCTGTACAGAATTCTTTCCAAATTCCGGATCAAATCCATCCCAGACCTTCTCGCCCAGTGCGATCGGTGACATCAGAAGGATCTTCGCTGATGGTGCACCATCCCGGATCTGTCGCACAAGTTTACGGATACCTAAGCCGATACTGCCTGCCGTTGCACCATAAAATGTCTTACAATCATTTGTTCCAAGCATTAAAATGATCAGATTCTCCGGCTTATGGGTTTCTAATATGATCGGAAGGAGTTCACTGCCACGTCTGCCCGGACGAAGCGGATCGTCAAATACTGTAGTTCTGCCACACAGCCCTTCCTCCTGTACAATATATCCCTTTTCCATCAGTCCGGTTCCTACGATTCCGGTCCATCTGGTATCCCAGTCATAGCGTTCTGCCGTTCCCGGCACATAACCATATGTGTTTGAATCACCAAAGCATAATACCTGTCGCATGGCATTTCCTCCTTCTTATATTTTACTAATGCAGTAACGTAATATCATCATGTTTGAACACTTTCGGCATTACTAATCCAGAGGACGCTTCCGCTCGTTTCGTCCTGCAACGGTACTAAGCTGCCGCTTACAGCGCCACCTAAGAACCGGCGGACTCAAATGCCTCTGTCTTGGTAATCCGAAATGTTCAACCTTAATACATTTTTTGTTTCTTTACATTATTATTTTACTATTCCTATTTGGAATGTATGAATTATATAATAAATTCCAACTAAAATACAATACATAAAATTTAGAAGTTGTTATAACTTTCTCTTATAGCCAATTCAAGCATGTTACAACATAGAAATTCCGTAGCGCAAGATTACAATATTATGATCTCACCCTACGGAATACCTGGATTCAACAGTACGAGATCATAATATTATGCAGCAAGCCTATCGACATGTCGGTCCTTAGTGAACTGCCAAAAGCAGTGAACTTAGTACCGTTACATGGAGATAGAGCGAAAGCGCCTTGCGGAATAATGATTATGATCTCGCACTGTTGAATCCCTATGGTTATTCTAATTCAAATGCTCCGGTATAAAGCTGGTAATAGGTTCCTTTCTTTGCGATCAGATCCTCATGTGTACCACGTTCAATGATCGCACCATGATCCAGTACCATGATAACATCCGAATTCTTAACTGTAGACAAACGATGTGCAATGACAAATACGGTTCTGCCTTCCATCAGCCGATCCATTCCCTGCTGAACCATTGCCTCCGTCCTCGTATCAATCGAGGAGGTTGCTTCATCCAGTATCATAACCGGCGGATTGGATACGGCTGCTCTTGCGATTGAGATCAACTGACGCTGTCCCTGTGACAATCCGCTTCCATCTCCGGCAAGCACCGTGTCATATCCATTTGGCAGCATCATAATGAAGTTATGCGCATTTGCAAGCTTGGCGGCTGCAATACATTCCTCATCCGTGGCATTTGGATTTCCATATTTCAGGTTCTCCATAACCGTTCCGGTAAACAGATTGACCTCCTGCAATACGATACCGAGGGATGCCCGCAGATCCTTCTTGCGGATCTTATTAATGTTGATTCCGTCATACCGGATCTTACCATCGTCTATATCATAGAAACGATTGATCAGATTGGTGATCGTCGTTTTTCCTGCTCCGGTCGCACCTACAAATGCGATCTTCTGACCCGGTTTCGCATAGAGCGTCACATCACGCAGAATCTGTTTGTCCGAATTGTAACTGAAATCCACATGATCCAGAACGATATCGCCCTCTAATTTCTGGTAAGTAAGACTGCCATCCTCATGTGGATGCTTCCATGCCCAGATTCCGGTTCGTTCTTTCACTTCCATCAGCTCACCATTTTCCTCTTTGATATTTGCAAGTGTTACATAACCATTATCCACTTCCGGTTCTTCATCGATCAGCTTAAAGATACGCTCCGCGCCTGCAAGCGCCGTTACGATCGCATTAAACTGATTCGAAAGCTGTGAGATCGGATTGGTAAAGTTCTTCGACAACGTAAGGAAGGATGCGATCATACCAAGAGTGGCTGTATTCGTTCCGACCAGCGTCAGATTCGTTGCACCGGAGATCGCAAGCCATGCGCCAACAACCGCAACAACTACATACTGCACATAACCAAGTGCATTCATCATCGGCATCATTCCGCTTGCATAACCATTTGCACTGGCTGCTGCCTGCTGCCATTCCTGATTCTTTTTCTGGAAATCTTCTCTGGCTTTCTCTTCGTGGCAGAATACCTTAACAACCTTCTGGCCATTGACCATTTCCTCGATATAACCATCTAATGCACCAAGTGTCTGCTGCTGTTTTATAAAATAAAATCCACTCTTGCCACCGATGACCTTCACCAGCTTCATGATAAAGAACAGCATCACGACAACGATCAGCGTCAGATAAATGCTCTGATATAACATACAGCAGAATACCGCAACAACCGTACAGATCGATGAGATCATCTGTGAAAGGGACTGTGCGATCATCTGGCGGAGCGTATCGGTATCGTTGGTATAGCAGCTCATGATATCTCCGTGTGTATGCGTATCAAAATAACGGATTGGCAGGCTCTGCATCTTCTCGAACATCTCATCTCGTATGGTTTTCAGAGTTCCCTGTGCGATTCCTACCATCAGGTAGTTATAAAACCATGTAGAAAATACACCGATCAGGTAAATAACGCCGACCATGCAAAGTGCCTTGATCAGCCCGGTATAGACCGGATGATCCATTGCAAGGATCGGGGTGATATAATCATCGATCAGTATCTCGATAAACATTGCTGACGCTACACTTGCAAGTGCACTTAAGATAATACAGATAAATACAACAACCAGCGTCTTCTTATATGCTCCGATATAGGACAGCAGCCGTTTGGCTGTATCTTTATTAATCCTGCTGCCCTGCTCTCTGTCGGGTGCGTTCATCTGGTTCTTCTGTTTACTCATCCTGGCCGCCTCCCTTCTGCTGTGATTCATATACTTCTCTGTAGATCGGACTCTTTACGATCAATTCTTCATGTGTACCTACATCCATGATCTTACCATCATCCAACACCACGATCTTATCCGCATGCCGGACAGAAGAAATTCTCTGCGCTATGATAATCTTGGTCGTATCCGGCAGATATTCGGCAAATGCTTTCTGGATTATCGCATCAGTCTTCGTATCAACCGCACTGGTCGAATCATCGAGGATCAATATCTTCGGTTTCTTAAGGAGTGCTCGCGCAATACAAAGACGCTGCTTCTGTCCACCGGAGACATTTGTTCCTCCCTGCTCAATGTAGGTATCATATCCATCCGGCATCGCCTCAATGAATTCATCCGCACAGGCAAGGCGACAGGCTTCTTTTACTTCTTCATCCGTCGCCTGTTCATTTCCCCAGCGGAGGTTCTCTTTTATTGTTCCTGAAAACAGTTCATTCTTCTGAAGAACCATTGCAACCGCATCCCGAAGCACCTGCAGATCATATTTGCGGACATCTATGCCACCAACCATAAGTGTTCCACCTGTCACATCATACAGGCGAGGGATCAACTGGACAAATGAAGACTTTGACGAACCGGTTCCACCGATAATGCCAACGGTCTCACCGGATCGGATCTTAAGATCTGCTCCGTCAATAACTTTCTTATCCGCACGCTTACTGTAAGAGAAATCTACATGATCATACACGAGCGAACCATCTGCAACTGTCTGAACCGGATTCTCCGGATTCTGTATCGTAGTGGTCTCTCCAAGCACCTCAACGATACGTTCCATTGAAGATCTGGATATCATAATCATGACAAATACCATTGATAACATCATAAGTGACGTCAATATCTGCATCGCATATGTGATAAGTGCAGTCAGCTTACCGGTCGTAAGTCCAAGTGCTTCATTATTTCCACTTGCTACGATGGCTTTTGCTCCGATCCATGAAATCGCAATCATACATCCATACATGAAGAACTGCATTAAAGGTGAGTTAAATGCCAGAATCCTCTCTGCCTTTACAAAATCCTTATAGATGTCGCCTGATGCATGCTTGAATTTGCCGATCTCGGCTTCCTGTGAATTAAAGGATTTGACAACCCGCATTCCCTTTACATTTTCCTGAACGATATTGTTTAATCCATCATATTTGTGGAATACCCGTTCGAAGATCGGGTGAACCTTGGCTGCTATAAATATCAGACCGAATCCCATAAACGGAATAACGATCAGGAATATCCATGCCAGCTTTGCATTGATCGTAAAGGAAACGATCACAGAAAAGATCAGCATGATCGGTCCTCTGACTGCGATACGAATGATCATCTGATATGCGTTCTGAATATTCGTTACGTCTGTGGTCAGTCTTGTTACGATAGATGAAGTAGAAAACTTGTCTATGTTAGAAAATGAAAATGTCTGGACATTATCATAGATGTCCTGCCGCAGATTTGCGGAAAATCCTGCTGATGCTTTCGCCCCGAGAATGGCTGCAAGCACACCTGTTAAAAGCTGTAAGACTGCAAGCACAATCAGCCATATTCCATCCTTTACAACAATATTCATCTTTCCACCTTCGATACCAAAATCTAACAGATCAGACATACAAAGCGGAATTAAAATCTCAAATACTACTTCCATTGCTGCACAGAATATCGTAAACAATGTCGGCTTCTTATATTCCCGCAGACTTTTTAATAATTTTTTAATCATACGTCCTCCTTCTTTCTTTATCTGACATTATCATATAATTTTTCAAGCAGCTTTTTCACCTGCGCCGCCTCATCCTCTGAAAAAGAATGAAGCAGTCTCTGTTCCGACGCTCTCCTGCCTTCATACATTTTATGGAGCAGTTTTTCAGCTTCACAGGTGCTGCATACCATCTTATTCCGTTTATTATTCTCATCCAGATAACAGTTCAGATAACCTTTCTTTTCCAGACGATTCACGATGCCGACAACTGTCGGATGCGCCACATCCAGAAATACCTCGATCTCCTTCTGTGTCACCATTCCACCATTCCAATAAACATATTCAAGTACTCGTGCCTGTGAACTGGTCAGATCCACGTCACGCAAATATGCGTCAAATCCGGCCTTCAACTTATCATTGATCCGCTTGATATAATAACCAATATCCTTCTCCGGACCACACGACAGCTTTCGGTCTGTATCCATGTCTTTTTCCTGATTCATTACTGTTTTCTCCTTTTATTTACAGCTATGTATAATATCCCGAAAACGCTCTTACATCGAATGTTATATAGCTATCATATCTTATACATACCATGCATCTCTCGATGTGTAGCACGCTACATTTTATTCCAAAAAAAAGGTTGTGTCAACAACCTTTCCTGCTTTTTATATTAAAAAAACATAAAATCTTTCTCTTATAGTCAGTTATCTAATTATACAAAAAACGCTACAGCACTCAGTCACGGGGATGGCTCCTGTTATAAAATAACATTGCGAGATTTCGTTGTGAACTGCACATTGCCAGTAAATACGAGTGCTTGTCTGAGCTGAAAGCGAGTTAGCACAGAAGTATTTACGAATAAGGCAATGTCCAGAGAACAGAAATCGCAGCACGTTATTTATAACAGGAGCCATCCCCGTGACTGAGTGCTGTAGCGTTTTGAAGCTCTATTCTATGAATCACACATCCGGTATCCGACCCCTAATTCATTCGTTATGTAATTCTCCTTACCGGGAACTGCACCGAACTTCTTTCGGATATTCGCCATATTTACCTGCAGCTTCTTCCGGCTTCCCGAATCATTATATCCCCAGATCTCATTGATGATAAAACTGTAGGTCAGCATCTTACCTGCATGCTCGGATAACAACGCTACAATATTATATTCTGTCTGTGTCAGCTTCACTTCATTTCCGGCGATCGTAACCAGTCTTGCATCATAATTGATAACCAGCTCTCCAACCTCGAATCTTCCTCCCGGCCGTAATCCATCCTCTGCCCGATGCGTAGCGATACGGAGTGCTGAACGTACCCTTGCTACCAGTTCATTTGAACTGAATGGCTTGGTTACATAATCATTTGCACCCTCATTGAGTGCCTCTACTTTATCCCTCTCATCAGAACGTGCCGATAAAACGATGATCGGTGTAAATGATGATTGCCGCACTTCCTTTAAAAATGTCATTCCATCCCGATCCGGTAATCCCAGATCCAGAATGACCAGATCAGGGCGATGAGATGCAAACATCATCTGTCCCCCCCGACAGGAATATGCAGAAACAGCCTGATATCCATTTGCTTCCATCAGCGCACTGATCAGATTATTAATATGTTCTTCGTCTTCAATTATCAATATCTTATATCTGTTATTAATCATTCTCAGTTTCCTCCATATCCAATGTAAACCGCACAACAGCACCGCCATCCTGCAGATTCTCCGCAGAGATCTCACCACCATGGGCTTTTACGATCGTGGTGCATACCGCCAACCCGATCCCTGCATTTTTCTTACTACTGTCAAGTCCTGATTCACCATAAACCAGCTTCCCTGCAAATATATCCTTTACCTTGTCAACCGGAATACCACATCCGTTGTCCCAGATCTCAAATACTGCAAAATGCCCACTCGTATATACACGAAGCCCAAGCTTACTCATTCCCTCTGCATGCTGAACTGCATTTTCTAACAGATTCAGGATCAACTGCTCGACTAAGATCGCATCCATCGGAATCATGATCAGTTCATCCGGAATGTCAATCTCAACATTCTGACCTTCATACCGTTTATTGAACTTAACCAGGACAGAATCTAACAGCTCATCCAGCGCGATCGGAATCTTAATGATCTTAACATTTTTTCCATCCAGTCTGGTAATCGATAACATGTTCTCAACCATTCGCGACAGCCATTGTGCATCCTGTTTGATTCCACGAAGCATGCTTTTTTTCTGCTCCTCCGTAAATTCATTCTTATCATCCAACATTGCAGAGCTTGCACCATAAATCGTTGTAAGCGGTGTCCGAAAATCATGGGATACGGATCGGAGCAGGTTTGCCCGCATCTTCTCCTGCTCACTCTCTGCCTTTAACTGTTCCTGACTCTTCAACTTATTTGTAAATCCGCAGGTAATAACTGCAATAGCTATCATGATAACGGCAGAGATCATATTTTCCGGGATCGTAAAATTAATCTTAAAATACGGAAATGTAAATGCATAATTTACCGCCAGAATGCTGATGACAGATGCGACCGCACCATATAAGAAACCATCTGTGATAACGGATACCAGAAATACATCCAACAGAAAAATAGAGGGTATCAAAGTCTGATTTCCCCACTCCTTCTGCATAAACAGGGACAACAAAAATCCACATACCAATATCGCCGCTGTAATTAAAAAATTCTTCGTAAAATTCAGGAATCTGTTCATCGCTTTCTCCACTGTATCTTTTTGTAATCTGTTATAACAATCGTATCCATTTCAATCAATTCTGACAATCATTATTATATATTCATATTCTAAACTGTCACAACATATATTGTAGCACGTTTTATGGTTAAGACATGGTAAAAGGCTAAAAAAAGAAGACCTGATACCTGCGTTTCTCGGTACAACTATCAGATCTTCCTTCATCCGTTCCAATGTATGCTTTTCATATTTTGCAACCATAATCTACTGCACTCATTCTGAGTTTCCACAATCTTGCAGCAAGGAGAGCTGATTGGGCTGAAAAATATATGTCCTCTCTGACATAAATGCATATATTATGAACTTTCCCACTCAATAATATATCGGTTTTCGATATATCTATGAAGTTATTATATCAAAACATTTATCAGATACAATAAACCTGTCGTAATCTGCAATGTTTCCGTCGTAATCGACATATTTCTACAAATTCCGAATACGGTTCTCTGCTTATGCAGTCAGATACAGATGAGCTTCTTTCCTGTTATTCCACTGGAATCCCTCATGCCGCTCCATAATAAACTGGATGATCTGCTTATTATTCCGTATCTCCTTTCTGTTGTCTGAATTCATCTCAATGCCCTTCATACGAAGTCCGATACCCTTAAGCACAACCTGAATATTTCCATCTGAGGATTCCGATGGTGCGATCTGAATCCGGAGTGTCCGGGGCAGTGACTCTGATACGGAATCCTGTTTATTCTCTCCCTGATCTTCATTCAACAAAATAACATTATGTACCATCCGCTCGATCAGATATCCCATGTCCAGTTCTACATTTGTATCAATCTGAATTTCTTCTGCTGCAACTTCCGGATGAATACCTGCACCCTCACAGGCAGATGTAACATTATTTAATACCAGATTCAGGATTGAAAGATCTGTGTATTTTATATACTCCTTCTGTTTTACCGGTTTCAGATCTTCCTGTAACTGTCTGATCTGCTCCTGTTCCTTCCGGACATCTCCTGCCAGATCAAGTATATGCACATAATTATACAGATCATGCTTGATATCCCGCAGCCTGTTATAATCCGCCAGAAGCTTCTCATAATCCTCTTTCTGCTGCTTCATCTTTGCTTCCAGAAAACGTATCATTTTTCTTTGATAGCTATTATATACGATCGTATACAGATGATAAGTAGCTATAAAAGCAGATGCCCAGATTCCAAGTCCTATAAACTGTGACATCAGATTAACCTCTTTTACCATAGTCACAAAATATACAACCAACATCATATATCCGGTTCCAACAGCCAGAATCCACACCATGCTTCTGACAAATGATTGTCTCCGGAACTTCCTGTATGGCATAAATGTCCGCATAAACCAGACTTCAATGATCGTTCCTATGCCCTCACGCAAGGCTTCTACTCCAAGCCAGACAAGCAATGCTTTTGCACTGTATAATACCGGTGTATCATTATATGCATATCCAAACAGTTCCTCGATCACTGCTGACATCGTCACCGTAACAAGATCAAATGTCATAATACCCACCATAAATGATACCAAATTTATAACCATGCACTCTTTACGGTATAATACGACACCTCCAAGCATCATCGCAAATCCAAAAATATAAATGATGGCACGAAGCCATGCAGGTGCATCAAGCTGTATACTTGTATTTATTAAAACGCGGAGGAAAAACATATTTAAAATATTCAAGCCCAGATAGATCCGGTCTCTTCTTCCACGATTCATTCCCATATAAGCACCCAGATAAATATTAAATTGTAATGCCGTGATCAGGGCTGCTCCGAGCACCTGCAGGAATGTCCATATGTTCATTTTTATCTTCTCGCTTTCTTTATACCATCATCAATATGCGTATATATATTTTGATATTTTTCTTGTTTTATGGCAACCTTTTTATTATAATATTACCAGTTAAGCAAAATGTTTTCTACATTGAAATTACCAATTACAGGGGGGATACCATATATGAAACTCAAACTTCTAATATGTGATGATTCAGATCTACAATTAAAAGAAACAACCAATTTTGCACATTCCTGTTTGGATGCTTCTGAATCCTTCACTTTCAGAATCGACTCCTACGAGCCAGAGAAATTAAAAAAATTGCTTGAGACCGATACGATTAATTATGATATTGCAATCTTAGATATCGAAATGGGGGACTTCAACGGTATCGATTTTGCTTCCGAGCTTAATCAATGCTGCCCACAGTGTGCAGTTATCTTTCTCACCAGCCATACCGACTATATATCTGAATCTTACGAAGTCCGTCACATATATTATGTTACAAAGGATTCCATACAACAATATCTGCCTAAGGCACTGGATAAAGCGATTCAGCTTGTAATTGAACGAAAAGCACGCTTTCTGGACGTTATCTCCAACCGAAAACGGTACACCCTTTCATGCGGAACGATCACTCATATTGAACGGCTCAGCCGCGAAATTATTATTTATACTGACGATGGGAAAGCCTATAAAGTGTACGAATCCCTTCAGGCTGTAAGCGAACGACTGCCGTCCTATTTCTCGCAATGCCATAGTTCTTTTATGGTCAATCTTGGATATGTAAAAAATTTATCCTCACAGGAAACCGAGCTGACCGGCAGCATCAAACTGCCTGTTGGCAGACGCTATGCCAAACCATTCAAAGCCGACTACCTCAAATATATCTCCGAACACGCTATGTTGTAAATTACAAACACACAAACCATGGCTGTTCTGTATGCCTTTTACAACATGATCGCTACTTCAAAGGCATCACCCTTGTCCGTGAACTCGACCGCTCCATCGTACCTGGCAACAATCTGCCTGATAATACGAACACCTCTGCCGTGGTTTTCTGCATCCGACTTCGTTGTATGGAACTGATTCTCCATAACGGCGATCTCCGTTCTTTTGGAATTTTTAACAGTGATAAAGAAGTTACTCCCACGATTCAATATCGATACATGTATGAATCTTTTATTTTCCCCATTTGCATCCTGCACCGGCACACACTCGGCTGCTTCGATCGCATTGTCTAACAGATTGGCAAACAGACGAATCTTATCGACATCCTCCATACGAATCTCCGGTAACCCGGTTGGAATATTATAAGTAAATGCAATCTGCTTCTTCCTTGCAAGATCCCGCTTATCTGAGACCGCACAGTCAAGGATTGTGTCATTTGTCACAATCATCTGCCTGATCTCCTCAATCTCCTTCTTCTTTTTTTCTATGTACTCTTCGGTGTCTTTCTGCTCCCGGATCATTTCATTGATCTCGTTTGAAATCTCATATATCTTTTTGCTGGTGTCTTCTATACTCTTCATATGCGTATATGAAGATTGGATACTTTCTACAAACTGTTGTCTTTTTTTCTTCAGATTTCTTGCTGAAATGATATTGTAGATCAGTGATCCTATAAGCACAATAACTACTGCTACTATGATCATCCAGTTTTTCTCGTTCATCTGTGGCATATTTATCCTCTGGTCAAACATATTTTTTCATATATTCTGTTATCTGAATTCTCCAAAAAACACTATAAATTTTAGTATATCTATTATTTCTTTCCTGTCAATAATATTTTTATCTCTAGTTTTCTGTTTCAGATAACACCCAGACTGTGTTTTTCTCTTTCTATAAAAATTGTATAAACAGGTTGACTCTTTTTATTTTAAAGCTATAATAGTTCTAAAAAGAACTTAATAAGGAAATGAGGAATATATATGATCCTACAATCACCATCCAATATTTTTGATATGACAAAAAGCCTGATGAAGCTTCAGGAAAAATATCTCGAAAGCATCCGGACAGACTATAAGCTTTCACGGATTGAAGTTATCATCATTACTTTTTTACACAATAATCCGGCACATGATACTGCCAGAGATATCGTAGAGTTTCGTATGCTACAGCGCGGAAATGTATCCACAGCCATTGATTCTCTCGCAGACAAAGGGTATCTGACCAGACATCCGGATATTGACGATAAACGGATCATTCATCTGAAGCTCTCCGATCGATCAATTCCTGTTGTACATGCGATTGAGAAAAAGCAGGACGAACTGATCTCCTGCATCTTTGAAGGTTTTTCAGATGACGAAAAGAAGAATTTTGCATCCTATAACAAGCGTTTGTATGACAACGTATTATCACATTTAAAATAATATGGTCACAATACTACTGCTTGAATACCGGGCTGTTAGTACAATACTATATTCAGGCAGGCTCATATTGCAATTAACTTTTATACAATATAAAACATCAATCAAAGGAACGAGGAATATACATGAAGAAACAAAGACAAGCCTACAGCATGACCGATTCTCCAAACAACACATCAAAAGCTTCACCACCAACCGGCGGAGAATCCATATCGAAAAACATCAGGGACAATCAACCGAATCGGATTGCACACAACTCAGGCTCATCCGACCGGGAATTTCTGGCAAAAGAACCGATCGGTAAATTACTGGCAAAGCTCGCACTTCCTACAGTCGCCGCACAGATGATCAATATGCTGTATAACATCGTTGATCGTATTTACATCGGTCATATTCCACAAAACGGTTCACTGGCACTTACCGGTGTCGGTGTCTGTATGCCCCTTATCATGATCATCTCCGCTTTCGCGGCTCTGGTCGGAAATGGCGGTGCTCCACGGGCTACCATCTATATGGGCAAAAATAAAAAAGACGATGCCGAGAAAATCCTCGGTAACTGTTTTACCATGCAGATCATCTTATCCGTTATACTGACTGCTGTTCTTCTGATCTGGAATCGCGACCTGCTTCTGGCATTCGGTGCAAGTAAGAATACCATTAACTATGCAACCTCATATATGAATATCTACGCAATCGGCACAATCTTTGTACAGCTCACTCTGGGTATGAATGCATTTATCACTGCACAGGGCTTCGCCAAAGAAGGTATGTTGTCCGTACTGATCGGTGCGATCGCGAATATTATCTTAGACCCGATCTTTATCTTTGCGCTTCATATGGGGGTAAAAGGCGCGGCCCTTGCAACAATCATTTCTCAGGGTTGTTCCTGCATCTGGGTCTTAAGCTTCCTCTTCGGCAAGCGGACAACTCTCCGCATCCGTGTGAAAAACCTCGGTTTGCAGGCCTCCTATATCCTGCCATGTCTGGCACTCGGTTCTGCCGTCTTTATCATGCAGGGAAGTGAAAGTATCATATCCGTGTGCTTCAACTCCTCCCTTCTGAAATATGGCGGAGATATGGCCGTCGGTGCTATGACGATCCTTACCAGCGTCATGCAGTTCGCCATGCTCCCACTTCAGGGACTTGGCCAGGGTGCTCAGCCGATCATCAGTTATAACTATGGTGCAAAAAATGCATCCAGAGTAAAGGATGCATTCAAACTTCTGCTGAAGGTCAGCCTGACATATTCTGTTTTATTATGGCTTTGCATTATGTGTTTCCCTCAGGTTTTTGCATCCATCTTTACCCCGGATACTGCTCTGATCGAGTTTACTAAAGTTGCACTTAGATACTACCTCGCGGTTATGTTCTTATTTGGAGTCCAGATCTCCTGCCAAATGACATTCAATGCCCTCGGTAACGCTCCGGCATCCATCATCGTTGCGATCATGCGTAAATTCGTCCTGCTGATCCCACTGATCTTCATTATGCCACATATCTACACCGCAGATAAGACAATGGCTGTCTACATGGCAGAACCGATCGCAGACCTGATCGCCGTAACCTTCACCGCCATCCTGTTCTTCTTCCAATTCAGAAAGGCACTACGGGAGATTGAATAAATTAATTAATAATCCTATCCGGTCGTTTATATTTTTTATCGAGCTTTTTCATGCTTTAATTCAGGCAACACCGTGGCACACATTGTAAAGAAGCTGGCACATCCGCCGATCAGATTCGAGATTGGCTCTGCCCAGAATACACCATCCACTCCAAGATTTCCGATTTTCGGAAGCAGAATGGTAAGCGGCACTACGATAAACGCCTTTCGAAGCAGAGAAAAGAAGGTAGCCTTTTTCGCCTTTCCAAGCGCAAGGAACACACTCTGTCCGGTAAACTGCAATGCCATAAAACAAAATCCGAAGAAATATATATGTAATGCCGGAACCCCTTTTGCGATCAGTTCCGGTGAATGATTAAATATACGGATAAACGGCTCCGGGAACAATCTGAGAGTGCCCCATGCCGCAAAAGTATAGGTTACGCATAATATAGTCAGGAAACGGATGGCTTTCCGTACCTTCTCATATGCCCCTTCTCCATAATTAAAGCTCATGACCGGAGATGCACCATTTGTAATACCCATAACCGGAAGTGTACAGATATCCCGCACGGAATTCAACACGGTCATAACGCCCACATAGATATCCCCGCCATAGATCTGAAGTGTCGCATTACATACAACCTGTACCAGACTGTTTGTAAATGCCATGATAAAGCTGGACACTCCCAGACTGATGATCCGCAAAACCCGCTTCCACCGCAGCCACATACAGCTCCATTTCAAATGAAGCACTGCCCGTTTTCCGGTCAGGAATACAAGAACCCATACTGTCGAGCAAAACTGAGAAATGATCGTCGCAATAGCCGCTCCTCTTACTCCCAGATTTAAAACAAAGATAAATATAGGATCCAGTATTATATTTAAAACTGCTCCGATCAGAACCGATATCATCCCTGTATTTCCAAAGCCCTGACTGTTAATAAACGGATTCATTCCTACCGATACCATGACAAATACCGTTCCCAGCAGATAGATCCGAATATAGGAGCCTGCATATGGGAATGTATCATCACTTGCGCCAAACAGATAAAGAATCGGCTTATAAAAGATCAGCCCGATAATCGTCAATACAATTCCTGTTCCGATCAATAAAGTAAAAGCATTTCCCATCAGATGCTCCGCTTCCTTATCATTACCCTTGCCACGTTCCATGGAACAAAGCGGTGCACCTCCATTTCCATACAGATAGGTAAAGGCTGTGATCAGTGAAATGATCGGAAAGCACAGACCTACCCCTGTCAGTGCAGTTGTACCGACTTCCGGGATCCGTCCGATGTAGATCCTGTCAACCACGTTATATAAAAGATTAAGTAGCTGTGCCAGAATCATTGGTACAGCTACTTCTATAATATTTCTATATACATTTCCACTTGAGAAATCTGTCTGATGTGCCTGCAATACCGTCTTCCTCTTTCAAAATAACATATAATATGATCCATTCCTACTTTCAAAAGCATTCTCTGTCAGAAAATGCTTTTCAGAACTGTCTTTTATATTATATTCTTTTTTGAAGTGAAGTCAAATAACACTTATCCTCTATGCGTGATAAAGGTTGACCGCCTTTTCGATCAGTGCCAGTTCCTCTTCTTCCATCTCGGTTGTTCTCTGCTTCTCAGCAGCCTTCAGATTACTGAGTATCTGTTCCGGCTTCGATGCACCGATCAAAACGGTTGTAACCTCCGGTTTGTTCAGCAGCCATGCAATCGCAAGCTCTGACAAGCTCATATTATAGCCTGCTGCAATATCATTTAACTCTGTCAGAAGCGGACGCATCGATACGACCTGATCCTCATGAAGGAACCGTCCATCTCTTGCCACCCGGCTATCCTTTGGAATATTCTGCAGATATTTATCAGTTAACATACCCTGTGCCAGTGGAGAAAAGCAGATCAGTCCTCTTCCGGATGCATATGTCTGCTTCAGCAGTCCGTTCTTCTCAACTGTCCGATCCAGAATACTGTAACGATTCTGGTTGATGATAAACGGACAATGCAGTTCATCCAGAATCCGTTCTGCCTTTGCCATCGTCGGACCGTCATAATTCGACAGACCTACATATAAAGCCTTACCGCTTCTTACGATCTGTGCAAGCGCTTCCATCGTTTCTTCTAACGGTGTGTTCGGGTCCATGCGATGGTGATAGAAGATATCTACATATGGAAGTCCCATTCTCTTTAAGCTCTGATCCAGACTCGCAATCAGGTATTTGCGGCTGCCCCAGTTGCCATAAGGACCTTCCCACATATCAAATCCTGCTTTTGTACTGATCACCATCTCGTCTCTGTAAGCACTCATTTCTTCCCGGAGGATTCTGCCGAAATTTTCCTCTGCGCTACCATATACCGGACCGTAATTATTTGCCAGATCGAAATGTGTGATTCCGTGATCAAATGCGGTAAAGCACATCTGTTTCATATTCTCATAATTATCTACACTACCGAAATTATGCCATAAACCAAGTGCGATCGGAGGAAGCATCAGACCACTTTTACCGCAATGGCGGTAAAAATCCGTTCCTTCTGTCTCTGTATATCTGGTCTTTGAAGCTGTATATTCTGCCATATAAACGAACCCCTTTCTATCTTAAACAAACAGGCAATTGTATCTTCTCTATGCCCTGTATTCCGGCACGTTTACAATTGCCTGTCTGTTACTTATTTACTGAATATTTTCATTATGCACCATAGCCATCCGGATTCATGCTCTGCCATCTCCATGAATCTGCGCACATCTCATCGATTCCGTATTCTGCTTCCCAGCCAAGTTCTTTCTTAGCAAGAGTTGCATCAGAATAACAGGTTGCGATATCACCTGCACGACGAGGCTTGATCTCATAAGGGATTTTCTTACCGCACGCCTTCTCAAATGCCTTAACAACATCTAAAACGCTGTATCCTTTTCCTGTACCCAGATTGTAAATCTTTACACCCGGATTCTCTTTGATCTTATTGATCGCTTTTACATGACCCTTGGCAAGATCTACAACATGAATGTAATCTCTGACACCTGTTCCGTCCGGTGTATCATAGTCATCGCCGAATACACCAAGACAAGGAAGCTTTCCTACCGCTACCTGTGCTACATAAGGAAGCAGGTTGTTTGGAATACCCTTTGGATCTTCTCCGATCAGTCCACTCTTATGTGCTCCGATTGGATTGAAGTAACGAAGCAGGATTACATTCCATTCCGGATCTGCTGTGTGGATATCTGTCAGGATCTGCTCAAGCATATGCTTGGTCCAGCCGTAAGGATTTGTGCAGACACCCTTTGGACATTCCTCTGTGATCGGAATAAATGCAGGATTGCCATATACGGTTGCAGATGATGAAAAAATAATGTTCTTGCATCCATTCTCGCGCATTGCCTTGCAAAGTGTTAATGTACCCGCAATGTTATTCTCATAATATTCGAGTGGCTTACGAACAGATTCACCAACTGCCTTTAAGCCTGCAAAATGAATTACTGTATCCGGCTTTTCTTTTGCAAAGATTTCATTCATTGCATCCAGATCACGGATATCCTTCTCATAAAATGTTACATCTTTTCCTGTTATCTCTTTTATTCTTCCAATTACTTTCGGACTCGCATTATACAGATTGTCAACAACTACTACATCATATCCTGCTTCTAATAATTCAACGCAGGTATGACTTCCAATATAACCAGCACCACCTGTTACTAAAATCTTCATATCATAATCCTCCTGTAAAATAAATTCTTAACCTTCGGTTATCACAACATTTATCGGTACCGGATTCTCTGTTACGATAACCACTATCATCATTATACACGAGAATAAAAACTAATCAATAGTTTTTGCTAAATTTTTACTAAAAGTTAGTAAATTTTATTCTTTTTTGTTTACTGCATGAATTCTACCGCATGCTTCCGCTTCCATATCGGCATCAGATTCCGCTGGCAGGTTGGATTCTTCCGCTGTTCAATCCCGATCGTATGAAAGAAGGTCTTCCAGAGTTCGGTATATTCATCCTTCAATAATTCCGTCCGTCGGAGCGTCTTTATTTCCTCATCGGACAACTCCCGCAAATACATCTTCTGAGCCTTTTCCTTCATATATCGGTTCTGTTCTGAAATCTCTCTTTCTCTATCTGCCTGCTGTCCTGAGTAATGTTTTCCCGGATGGATCACCGCATACTTCCGGTTATCATCAAGGATCATAAAATATTCGTCCGGCATCCGGTCTGCAAAATGCTCTGCCACCTGATAGATCACATCATGCTTCGGTTCCAGATGACAGACATACACCTTATTATCAATCGAATTGAATCTGGCAAATTCCCGAAAATGATGAATTTCATTTCCAACTGCCCGCCGAATCTCCAGCATCCGGCTGACCGGAGGCTCTGCAAGCATCCCGATCACCCTTGGTCCTGCCTGAAATCCGATCCGCAAAAACCGGTAGATATCGTCCAGTACATCATCTTCCATCAGACAGGCATAATACACATCGATATATGCCTGCATCCCGATCTTATTTCGAACGGAACGCAGAACCTTTTCCGTCTTTTCTGCATCGGCATCCACATGGACATACTCGTCAAATAAAGTTGCCTGCACGATCGGCTCTGTCCGTAACCGCACCCTATCATGTCCGACCCGGAGTGCATAGACCCATGCATCATAGATGCAGGTCATCATATCTTCTAATTGATGTTTACAGGTAAATATCCTCATATTTACATTCTCCCATCTATATCCTCATCTATCTATAAAATCTATCCTGACAATATTTCTTCATACAATCGTCTATTCTTAAATAGGATTTTACATTTATTCACAAATCAATTCGGAACTCCAAATACTCCCTGAGCATCAAAAAAGGATAACTGCTTATATTCTTCTTCCTTATGCTCTACCTGCCAGTTTTCTTTTGCATGCTCGCCTATCAGTTGTCTGGTAATATACTGCTCTTCGATCGGTATCTTATACATCATCCGTCCTCCACAGGTAATAAAATAATGCGCCCGTTTCAACACCACGCCCATCTTCTTCAGATGGTCAAATTCCAGATGTCCGTACCGTCTCGCCTTTACGATCCTGCCTGCTGATTTCGGTCCTATCCCCGGCACCCGGAGCAGCGTATCATAAGAAGCTGTCTGCACTTCGATCGGGAACTGTTCCAGATGCCGGATCGCCCAGTCGCATTTCGGATCCATCCGGACATTAAAATTCGGTCGCTCCTCCGACAACAATTCATCTGCCTGAAATCCGTAAAACCGCAGCAGCCAGTCTGCCTGATACAGTCGGTGTTCTCTCAGAAGCGGAACCGGAGTCACAAGAGACGGAAGTGCCGAGTCCTCATTTACCGGAATATAGGCGGAATAAAAGACACGTTTCAGATCATAGTTCTGGTATAACTTCTGTGTCGTCTGAACCAGCGTATAGTCGCTCTCATCGGATGCCCCAATGATCATCTGTGTACTCTGACCTGCCGGTGCAAATGCCCGTGGCTTCCATGTATCCTGAGTTGCCGGAGCAAAGGAAGCAGCTTTCTTCCAAAGAGAGCCGCCTCCATTACTCTGTGCTCCGGTCAGCCGTAACTGTTCTTTCCCGAATATACTTCCCGGCAGGTAACGATTCCCCAGACTGCGTTCCATTCTTGCATCTTTCCCTATCAGGGTTCTTGTCTCTGCGATCGTATCACGCACCTTCCCCATCGGAGTCATGATCGTCTGGAAGCTCTTATTCGGAGCAAGCTTCTTCAGGCTCTCCGCAGTCGGCAGCTCCAGATTCACACTGATGCGGTCGGCCAGAAATCCGGCAGCCGCAAGCAGTTCATCCGGCGCACCCGGAATCGTCTTTACATGAATATATCCGTTGAACCTGTATTTTGTACGAAGGAGCTGTAAAGTTATACAGATCTGCTCCATCGTGTATGCCGGATCACGGATCACACCGGAGCTTAAGAACAGCCCTTCTATATAATTCCTTTTATAAAATTCGATCGTCAGTTCACAGATCTCCTCCGGCGTAAAAGTGGCACGCTTGACATCATTCGATACTCGGTTCACGCAATACTTACAGTCATAAATACAATGATTCGTCATCAGAATCTTGAGCAGAGAGATACAGCGCCCGTCTGATGCAAAGCTGTGACAGATTCCGCAGGATCGTGCATTTCCGAGCATTCCTTCCTTTCCTTTTCGATCCACACCGCTGGATGTACATGCCACATCATACTTCGCCGCATCCGCCAGTATATGTAATTTTTCCTGTATAGTTTTATTCGCTTGTATTTCGAACATATGTTTATTATAAGAACTTACGTTCGATTTTTCAAGTGGAAATTTTTGTTTTTTTACATACGAAAAAGGCTTCCTGAAAGGATCCATGCAGCTAAATCAAACTGGTAATTGTTTCATATTGTGAAAATGTTACAGAATTGTTACAATCCCATTGTACTCGATCGATACATTTATAAATTACAACAGGAGGATTTTATTATGTGTATTAATTATAACTGTTCAGATCTTTGGAATATGATCTGCAAGTACCTTGGTTTAGGCTGTTAATTTTAAAGCTGAAAAGCCATTGGATAAAAAAATAGCAGTATCCATTATTTCACAAGACATCTCCTTGCCACATAATGATACTGCTGTTCTTTTATTTTACACTTTTAATTATTTCTTCTTATTCTTCAAGTCTGTCACCAGAATCATTGCTGCGCCGGCTACCATAACGATCGCGCCGATCAGCAGGAAGACGGTTCCATAGCCAAGACTATAGACTATATCGCCATTGGCATTATTCTTGATCTGTACCAGTGTATTGACCAGATCGATCATGATCACAGCCAGAGTCAGGATCGCTGTAAGTAACGTCCATTTTCTTGCATTTTTAAATACCATTATAATACTTGTGATCAATGCAAAAAATATAACAAGGATTCCGTCTCCACTCAGGAAATTGACGGATTCTGTTGTTCCATCCACAGTCGCCTGAACGAACGGCTGGAAGTTTGCCCATATCAGAAGCATCGCCATAAGTCCGATCAGAACTCTTCCGATTGCGACAGGTTTCGGTGTCTCCATCTTCTCATTTGCTACATTTGAAAACCGTTTGGAGATTCCGCCATAGGTCTTACTGTAATCCATAATGGATAAATCTTTCTCTCTGTGCTCTCCACTGCCGGAGGTTGTCTGCACAGAATCTTTCTCATTCTGTTCTGCCATAAAAAACTCCTTTAATTACTGCTCCCGGAAAATGATATTTCCTGTCGCTGCATCCATCTCGTCTACAATTGCAAGGGATTCCAGATGATATCCCAGATTCCGGATGATCTGTCCGCCGGTCTGGAAGCCTTTTTCGATTACGATACCGATTCCCGCAACATTTGCACCGGCTGATGTCACGATAGATATCAATCCCTGAAGCGCACAGCCATTTGCGAGGAAGTCATCAATGATCAGAACATTGTCATCCGGATTCAAGAATTTCTTTGACACGATAACCTGATTCTTACATTTGTGGGTAAAGGATTCTACCTCTGCCACATATACTTCACCTTCTATATTGATGCTTTTTGATTTCTTCGCAAAGATAACAGGCACATCAAACTGTCGCGCTGCCACACATGCGATCCCGATTCCGGATGCCTCAATCGTGAGGATCTTATTGATCGGCGTTCCTTCAAAACGCTTCTTAAATTCTTCACCGATCTGGTCAAATAACCGGATGTCCATCTGGTGATTCAAAAAGCTGTCAACCTTTAATACATTTCCTTCTTTTACAATTCCGTCTTTTACAATTCTTTCTTCTAAGAAATTCAACTGTAGTTCCTCCTTGAGATTGCTTTCGTCCTTAACAAACAATTAGTACAATCATACATCATTTCTCGACGAGATTCTACTGGAAATGTATTTTTTTATGATTCGGATTATTTACGCCTACCAGTCTGATCCCATTTTGCTGAGTGCTGATGCAATACTATCAATTCCAAGCACGATCAGATACAGTCCGATCAGATAACCGAATGCGACAACTGCCATAATCGGTTCTATCAGAAGCATAACTCCGATCACGATACCGATGATATTCAACAACAGGGATACAAGTCCAAAGCTGTTACCTGCAAAATACCGTACAGTGCTGATATGGGACAGTCTGGATATACTGTGCATAATGATCCAGAGTGCAAAGAGCCAGATCACTAACCGTTGTGCGGCTCCCGGACAGAGGATCAGCATCATACCAAGCAGGGTACTTAAGATGCCGGAGGTCAGGGATACTGTCGGTACAACTCCCATATGCCGCTCCATCTTTACATAGAATATAATATCTGCTATACCGCTGACTGCTGCCACGATTCCGTAACAGATGACAATACTGTTCAACATACTTTCAGGACGGATCATCGTAAAGATGCCAAGTATAGTGAGTATAATTCCAAGTATCAGCTCCATCCAGCCAAATCCTGTTCGTTTCCTCATAATTCTCACCTCTTATCCTGTAAAATGCTCATAAATTCGTCTCCTGTGATCGTCTCTCTCTCATATAAAAAGGCTGCCAGTTCATCCAGCTTTTCCCGGTTCTCCTCTAAGATCTTACGTGCTTTTTCATGCTGAACCTTCACCAGTTCTACAACCTTGCGGTCGATCTCCCTCTGGGTTTCCGGTGAACAGGTAAGGGATGTATCCCCGCCAAGATACTGATTATTTCTCGCTTCCATCGCAACCATATCAAAGTCACCATTCATTCCATACTGGGTGATCATTGCCCGTGCGATCTTCGTTGCCTGCTCGATATCATTCGATGCTCCGGTCGTAACCTCACCGAATACCACTTCCTCTGCTGCACGTCCACCGGTAAAGGTTGCAATCTTATTTTCCAGTTCTTCTTTTGTCAGCAGATATCTGTCTCCCTGCTCCACCTGCATGGTATAGCCGAGCGCACCTGAAGTTCTCGGAATGATCGTGATCTTCTGTACCGGTGCTGAGTGCGACTGCATGGCCGCTACGAGCGCATGTCCGATCTCATGATAGGCAACCACATGCTTTTCTTTATCTGATAAAACAGCATTCTTCTTCTGATATCCTGCGATAACTACTTCTACACTTTCTTCAAGATCTGCTTCTGTAACGATCGTTCTGCCTGCCCGTACTGTTCGAAGAGCTGCTTCATTTACGATATTTGCCAACTCTGCACCGGAAGCTCCTGCTGCCATTCTTGCGATCGTATGGAAATCCACATCATCCGAAACCTTGATCTTTCTGGCATGTACCTGAAGGATTGCTTCCCTTCCTTTCAGATCAGGAAGTTCAACCGGGACTCTACGGTCGAATCGACCCGGACGGGTAAGTGCAGGATCAAGCGATTCCGGTCGGTTTGTTGCCGCCAGAATGATAACGCCGTTGTTTCCTTCAAAACCATCCATCTCAGTCAGGAGCTGATTCAATGTCTGTTCTCTTTCATCATTTCCTCCGATCTGTCCGTCACGTTTCTTACCAATTGCATCGATCTCATCGATAAATACGATACATGGGGCTTTCTCCTTTGCCTGCTTGAACAGATCTCTGACCTTGGAGGCACCCATACCTACAAACATTTCTACAAATTCCGAACCGGACATCGAGAAGAACGGTACATTGGACTCTCCCGCAACTGCTTTTGCAAGCATTGTTTTACCGGTTCCCGGAGGACCTACTAACAGGACACCCTTTGGCATCGAAGCACCGACATCCGTATATTTCGCAGGGTTGTGCAGATAATCAACGATCTCTGCCAGATTCTCTTTTGCTTCATCCTCTCCTGCGACATCCGAGAAACGGATACCATTTGTCGACTGCACATATACCTTGGCATTGCTCTTGCCCATTCCAAAGGACATCGCATTCTTACCGCCCGCCTGTTCGATCAGCTTCTTACTGAAATACTGGCCCAGTCCGATGAATATAATAATCGGAAGAAGAAATCTCAACAGGAAATTCCAGACCGGTGATACCGTTTCATCAACATTCTTTGAAAATACCGCTCCGGCATCGTATAACCGTTCCGTCAGTCCCGGATCATCCATAGCTCCGGTCTTATAGTATGTGTTCTTATCCTTGTCTGTGAAGATGATCTCGGAATCATCCACCTCTACTTCGCCAATATTTTTCTCATTGATCATCTTCATAAATGTTCCGTAATCTACTTCCTTGACCTGTATCTTCATCAGAAGCGGATAAATAAACATATTAAAAACCAGAAGAACGACCAGCACGATCCCATAATAGAAGATCAACGGCTTCTTGGGTGATTTTACTTCTTTCATATGTCTCCTCTCTTTCCGGCAGGTACCTGTAATTTCTACATATATGTACTGCCTTTTCCTGTATTATTTCTGAGTTTCGCAAATTATCGCAGCAATCGCCGCTGACCTGTGTTGACACAGCTTTTGGTATTGGTTATACAGGCAAAAGTCTGTTAGCACTCATGTCGCAAGAGTGCTAAGTTTCTTTTAGAACAATATAGCCAGAAAAAAAGGAAATGTCAATCTCTTTTATAAAGATTTCACATTTCCTTTACAGCTTTTTATTTTCTATTATTTTGATACATCAATTATAAATTCCGGCGTTCCCATTGCTCCTGCGCCCAGCTCATATTTATTAAAAAATACCACAACCTGATCCTTGTCATTGATATAAAACTGTGTATCTTCATTGATCAGATCTTCCAGATCTAAATCTTCCCAGAGATAGAATTTCTTTTCGTCGTCCCAGGTATTGATCTGCCTCTGAACCTCATCGGCTATGATCTTCTTATAATTGCTGCCAAACCATTCTTTTAATGTAATATCCTTTCCTGTATCCAGATCAATGTTATAATAGAACATCTGGTAATAACCGGTTGCCCGGGTCTCATTTTCACTGATCACAAAGGATACATAATGTTCATCCAGACATTTGACCTCATAGTCAATGACGATATCATATGGAATAAAGTTCTTCGGATCTCCCCCGGTTAATATATAAGCATTATACTCTTCTTCCGCACGCTTCTTACTTGCTTCCACTTCCTGGTTGATCATCTTTGCTATCTCACGATTCACACGCTTTTCCAGTTCGGAATTTCCGGTATTATTCAACTGCGGAACTTTCACATTTACATATTTGGCTTCATCCGCATATTCATATTCCCGGAAGGTAAATACCTGACACACAGAACCGATAAACGGCGTATCGGCAGCTGCCTTTGCAAACGTCGGCGATACATTCAGCAGAACCACAAATATCAAAAATGTTGCAGCTACGGCCTCTCCTGCATAACGCAGTATATGTTTCTTCCGTCTCGTATATATATTAACAGGCTTCTGATCCGACATCCCTGTGCTCTCTGTCGTCAGTCCTTCTTCTATCGCATCCTGAACTATGGAATTCAATTGTTCCGGGATTTTTATATTTTCATATTCCTCTTTATTAAACTTCATCATAAACCTCCAAATCCAGCTTTAAGAGTTTCAAAGCCTTATACAACCTTGATTTTACTGTGTTGATATTATCTCCTGTAACCTCTGCGATCTTGTCAAATGGCATATCTTCAAAAAAACGCAGAAGAACGACTGTTTTCAATTTTGCCGGAAGCCGATCCATAGAATGATACAGATCGACATATTCCTCCTGCTTTCCCGTTCTGTCTGTACTGTCTTCAAGTGAATCATCCTCCTGCAGATAGACAACCTTTTTTTGTCTTCGCAAAGCCATCAGACATTCATTGATCAGTATACGATACGCCCATGTTTCAAAGTATTCCGGACTTTTTACCTGGCTCCGGTTCTGCAGTATCTTAACAACCGCATCATGAACCGCATCTAAAGCATCCTGTTCATTCTTCATATAGCTAAATGCCATCCGATAAAACTTCTCCTGATTATCCTCAATAAATCGTATCACCACAGTTGACCGGATTCCCGTATCTTGTGATTCCTGCTTTTTATAACCGGCACGTTCATTCTGATATTTCGTTTTTCTTAAAATACTACGCTCATTCACGTTCTGTTCCCTCTGTTAATATTTTTATTTATCCAGTGTATGTTCCTCCAGATATGTGAGCCATTTTTCACAATATTTCTTATTCAGATGAATTCCATCTGTGGCCGCATCATCCGGCAGAACTCCATCTGTTGATACCGCTTCCTGCACATTCACAAATGTAGCACCTTCATCCGCTGCAAGCTGCTCTAATCGTTTATTATATTCCGCGATCTTATCATTTCTGACATATCCGCCGGAATCCGATACCGCTTTACTTACCGGAAGTACCGACTGAATAAATATCTTTGCAGATGGATTTTGTGCCTTAATATCATCAATGATCTGCTTGTAATCTGAGATAAATATATCATTACTGATCCAGCCTGTCTCATTGATTCCAAACATTAAATATACACGATTATATCTTGTTCTGGCAAGTGCCTCCATCACTGACCGGTCTTCATCGTCCTGATGGATTACTTTTGCGGTATATGCGCTTGCAACAGTTAATCCCTTGTGTACATATGCGGTTGTCTGTATACCGGTTTGTAACACGAAGCCTTCCGTTCTGGAATCTCCGACAAATACCGCATCCGAAAAATCATTTGATTTGTCATCGCTCTTTAAATCCATGTTTTTTACTGATCCTGTTGTAGTATCATCTCCCCGGCCTGTCAGCAATGTCTCTTTCACATTACCGGTTCCGGAACTCTCTGTCGTACTTGTCTCTGTCGTACTTACCTCTGTTGTCACAGGCTCCTGCGTTGATCCTTCTACAATCGGTCTGTCTTTCGCCATATGTATAAACCGAATACTGATGCAGAACGCAAACAGAAGCATTGCTGCTGCCGTTCCACGCATAAATATCTGCTGTCTTCTTCTCCTTCTCTTTCTCTTTTGCTGCATTAAGAACATCTTTCTTCTTTTTTGTAATCTGACTCTATTCCTATTCTGACGCATTATCCGTTCCTCCTTATCTATCTCAAAAGTATTTCTTACTTTGTTTTCTATTATTTAGATGTTTAAGGATGAGAAAAAGTTGATACAAATTTATATTTTTTGAAAAAATTTTGATTTGACGAAATTTTAATCTGAAGTTCCTTGCTTTATGCAATAAGACTTTCCATAAAGAAAAAAACATCCGATCGGTTAACGACATATTCATATCTGTTATCCGATTAGATGTTTTTTGTTTATCTATTATTTTTACTTATCTGTTATTTTTATTATGCTTCTTCCCTTGCTTCCAGATCAAAATGCTCCCTGACCAGCTTCACAACTACACCGGAAAGCAAGAATACTGCGATCAGGTTTGGTATCGCCATCAGACCATTGAAAGTCTCTGCAATACTCCAGAGCAATCCAAGATCTAAGGTTGCACCAACGATAGCAACCAGTGAATAAACAAACATAAACGGCTTATTTACCTTTGTTCCGAACAGGAACTCGATACACCTCGCACCATATAATCCCCAACCAATAATAGTTGAAAATGCGAAACAGCACATTGCCACAGCTGTAAAAAGTGATACCCAGTTGCCATATGTAGCAGTAAACCCACTAATCGTAAGCTCAGCGCCCGCTGCCTGTCCATATGTGATCGGCACTTCGCTGCAAAGTATAACCAATGCAGTCAGGGTACAGATAACTATAGTATCTACGAATACTTCAAAGATTCCAAAGAATCCCTGTTTTACCGGCTTTCTTGTATCTGCACATGCATGTGCGATTGAACCTGTACCAAGCCCGGCCTCATTTGAAAAGATACCTCTTGATACACCCTTCTTCATGCTCATGAAAAAGCTTCCAACAACACCACCGGTTACTGACGCCGGTGAAAATGCGCCTTCCACAATCTCTTTAAATACTGCCGGCACATGATTGATATTTAAAATTACGACTCCAAGCGCAAGCACCACATAGAACAGCGCCATAAATGGTACCAGCTTCTCTGTTACCTGTCCGATTCTCTTAATCCCGCCAAGCAGGATCAATGCAAGCAGGACTGCGAGCACAATACCGATGACCAGATTTATGTTTGATACGGAATCCTTTGAAATAATTCCATAATTAAATAATGCAGAATCGATCGCTGTCGTGATCGTGTTTACCTGTGTGGCATTTCCTGTACCGAACACTGTGATCACACCAAATGCCGCAAACAGATATGCAAGCCAGTGCCAGTGTTTCTTCAGACCATTCTTAATGTAATACATCGGTCCGCCGACAAATTCGCCCTTATCATTCTTCTCCCGGAAATGAACGGCAAGTGTTACTTCTGAAAACTTTGTACACATACCAAGAAGTGCGGATATCCACATCCAGAAGACGGCACCCGGTCCACCGATAGCGATTGCTCCGGCAACGCCTGCTATATTTCCTGTCCCGACCGTAGCCGCAAGCGCGGTACACACCGCCTGAAACGGTGTCATGGCTCCATCAGCAGCCTGCTTCTTTCGAAACATTCGCCCGATCGTAACTTTCATCGCATATGGGAATTTCCGGATCTGCAGAAACCGGGTTCGGAAGCTTAACACCAGACCGACACCAATAATACAGATCATGGCAGGGACTCCCCATATAAAGTTATTGACTACATTGTTGATTGATTCAATTGTTTCTAACATATTTTACTACTAATTTCCTTTACTATAATCTGGCAGGTTTTTCGAATTCAGATCGTACGCCCTTAAATATGTCCATGCGTTTCGGTGAAAATATCCGAAATCTAAATCTCTTCACGTCCGGTTTTTGCACGAATAAGCATTAGAATTACAAATAACAGCACGATGCAAACCGGAAGCGCAAGCCATGAAAGTGCGGCAAGCTTTGCAGCCTGAAGAATTCCGATCAACAGATATCCAACCATACATACAGCAGCTACAACAAGTGCATATGGAAGCTGTGTAGATACATGGTTTACATGCTCACAATGTCCCCCGGCAGATGCCATGATCGTTGTATCTGAGATCGGGGAGCAGTGGTCACCGCATACCGCACCTGCCAGACAGGATGCGATAGAGATTACCATCATCTGTCCGGATGGGAATACGCCGATCACGATCGGGATCAGAATACTGAAAGTTCCCCATGACGTTCCGGTGGCAAATGCAAGTAAGGCTGCAACAATGAATATGATCATCGGCAGGAAGCCTTGCATGGAACCGGCAGAACTGGATACCAGATCAGCTACATATACCTTTGCGCCGAGGAGATTCGTCATACCGGAAAGTGTCCACGCCATTGTAAGGATCAGGATCGGTGCGATCATTGATTTGAAACCTTCCGGTATACATTCCGTAAATTCCCGGAAGGATAAGGTATCACGCAGCATGAAATAAATAAACGTAAATACCAGTGTAACAGCACCACCAAGCACCAGACCAACCGATGCGGATGAATTTGCGAATGCATCTACAAATGATGTTCCGCTAAAGAAACCACCTGTATATACCATTGCAATGATACAGCTTATGATCAGCACAACAACCGGCAGGATCAGATCCAGCACATGTGCATTTTCTTTTAAAATTTCTTCTTCATTATCTTCATATGGTCTTCCCGGAGTTGTGAACAGATCCCCTGCGATCGCATTTATTTCATGTCTCTTCATCGGACCGAAATCAACACGAAGAATGGTTACTCCAAGTACCATGACTAACGTAAGAAGCGCATACAGATTATATGGAATTGTCTGGATAAATACTGCAAATCCGTTAATTCCAGCATCTTCCGGTACGGATGATGTAACAGCGGCAGCCCATGAACTGATCGGTGCTATGATACACACCGGTGCTGCTGTAGCATCAATAATATAAGATAATTTGGCTCTTGATACTTTATGACGATCTGTTACAGGACGAAGGACACTGCCTACAGTCAGGCAATTAAAATAATCGTCTACAAAGATCAGGATTCCAAGAACCATAACGGATAATTGTGCACCAATCCTTGTCTTAATGTGTTTTGATGCCCATTTCCCAAATGCCGCAGAACCTCCGGCTTTATTTAACAGGGATACCAGAATACCAAGCATAACAAGAAATACCAGAATACCCGCATTTCCTGAATCTGAAAGCTTCGCGATCATACCGCCATTTTCATTAAACAGCATGGTATTGATACCTAACTCCAGATTGAAATTCGAATATAATAATCCACCTGTGATAATACCTGCAAGCAATGAGGTATAAACCTCCTTTGTGATCAGTGCCAGACCAATCGCAATAACCGGTGGAAGCAGAGATAATATCGTTGCATAGGTCTTACATTGATAATTCTCCGGATCTGCGATCTCCCCCGGTGTTTTACCGGTTACCACCATGAGTACGATTATGATCGCAATGAATATAAGCATCGCTATCTGTTTTCTTTTGATCTTCAATTTCTCTCCTCCAAAATTTTCTTTTGTTTTTTATGCCCTATGATAAGCATTCTGCTACATTCGTTTCCATAAAGGCACACTACTTTTCCAGTATAAAGTGCTATCCCTGAGAAATCAAGTTTTACCTGACATTTTAAAAGGGTATTTTCGGAATTTGTTCCAAAAATACCCTGGATTCTTATTTTATATCAGTATTGTACCTCTTATAAATCAATTACTTTTAGAAATCAACCTCTGAATCATAATAACAGCACTTTAAGAGTTTCTCCATCTCTTCCTGACTTGGCTGTCTTGGATTTGATCCTGTACATGCATCCAATATTGCATTTGCTGCGATCTCAGGCAACCGCTCTAAGAATACATTCTCAGGTACAAAGCCCTGCTCTGCCGGATAGCTGTCAGCACCATAATGTTTGATACAGTGTGGGATATTCAGATCATCGTTCATCTTACGCAGATAGTTGATCAGAAGTGTTACCTTCTCATCTAATGTATCACCGCCAAGTCCCATAAAGTCTGCGATCACTCCATATCTTTCTTTTGCAGTTTCATCCTTTGCATTAAATGCGATGACCTTCGGCAGATACATTGCATTTGCCGCACCGTGAATGATGTGTGCGCCATAATCCGCAAATGCTGCACCTGTTTTATGTGCCATAGAATGAACAATACCCAGAAGCGCATTTGAGAATGCCATACCTGCAAGGCACTGAGCGTTGTGCATTGCGTCACGTTTTTCCATGTCTCCGTTATAAGAACCAACCAGATCATTCTGGATCATCTTAATAGCATGTAATGCAAGCGGATCTGTGAAATCACAGTTTGCGGTTGATACATATGCCTCGATCGCATGTGTCATTGCATCCATACCGGTATGAGCAACTAACTTCTGCGGCATCGTCTCTGCCAGCTCAGGATCAACGATCGCTACATCCGGTGTGATCTCAAAATCAGCGATCGGGTATTTGATACCCTTCTGATAATCCGTGATAATTGAAAAGGCCGTTACTTCAGTTGCAGTTCCTGAAGTAGATGAAATTGCACAGAAATGAGCTTTTTTACGAAGGGAAGGAATACCAAATACCTTACACATATCTTCAAATGTAATGTCCGGATATTCATATTTGATCCACATTGCCTTTGCCGCATCAATCGGAGAACCTCCGCCGATTGCTACGATCCAGTCCGGTTCAAACTCCAGCATGGCAGCAGCACCCTTCATAACTGTTTCAACAGACGGATCCGGTTCAATGCCTTCAAATAACTGAACTTCCATTCCTGCCTCTTTCAGATTCTTTTCTACTTTATCCAGAAATCCAAAGCGTTTCATCGAGCCACCGCCAACACAGATCATCGCCCTTTTTCCTTTAAAAGTTTTTAATGCATCTAATGCATCCTTTCCATGATAAATATCTCTAGGTAACGTAAATCTTGCCATCTTTCCATCCTCCTATTACTCTATCTTATTGGTACGACTAAGGAGCCGCAAACGGCTCTTGCCTATAAAAAACAAAAAGTAGTGTACTACTACACTACTTTCTGATTATATCACAATTCTTTTCATTTCTCATTATATTTTTGTGAAATTTAAACAACTGTTTTTGTGAAAAATTAAATTATCTAAACTTTTTATATAAAAAATGGCATTTTTCTAATGTTGAGCTACTTTCCTGCAAGAATCAGCTGAAGCAGGCTCTTATCCAACATTAATGCACGGTTCCAGGGATTCAGAATAATGCCCTCTATATCGTCCGTCATTAAAGCTGCCTCAAAGAGATGGCTGATATCTGCCATAAAGGTCGACATTACGGTTTCACCGCCCTTTATCTCCTCATCAAAGCTGGTAAATGCCATCCACCAGTACCTCTCATCCTCGGTCTGGATCGCCTGGATCTGCAAACTGCTCTCCGCACCCGCCGGTGGTATAACAGCAACAATGAACTGTCCATTTGCTCTCGCACGCCGTCTTATCACTGTAAGTGTATGTGCAAGCATTTCTTCTGTCGGTTCCTGCTGTAAAACAAGGATTGCTTCTTCAATTGTCTCATTTCCCTGTAAGCCTTCATCTACAGGTATCTGATCTTCATATTTTTTCGTATCCATATACCGTCTGATCTCCCAAATATCTTCTCATATTTCATCTTGAAAATCTTCTTTATAACACTCCCTGAATCAGAATGATCAGGATCAGAACAGGAAGTACAAACTGGAAATATGGTTTTAATTTTACGGACATTTTCACTCCGGAACCGGTATTTACTTCCTCAATATAATTATCAAAGCCCCAACCCCATTTCGTAACACAGAACAACAGATAGATCAGTGAACCGAGTGGGAGCAGAAGATTACTTACCAGGAAGTCCTCACTGTCTAATATATCCCTGCCACCGATCAGGTGCAAATCACTCCACACGTTGTATCCCAGAACACAAGGAAGACTTGCGATCAGTATGATGATACAGTTGATGAAAGCCGTTTTATTTCTGCTCCATCCAAACATATCCATCGCAAATGACATGATATTTTCAAATACGGCGATAACCGTAGAAAAGCTTGCAAATGTCATAAACAGAAAGAACAATGAACCCCAGATCCTGCCGCCTGCCATATTTACAAATACATTCGGCAGCGTTACAAATATCAGCTTTGGTCCTGCAGTGACCTCTACTCCATAGCTGAAGCATGCCGGAAAAATGATCAATCCTGACATAACAGCAACAAATGTATCCAGGGCACAGATTCGCACACCTTCGCCTGCCAGCGCATGATCCTTGCTCATATAACTTCCGAAGATCTCCATCGCAGCTACACCAAGACTCAGAGTGAAGAAGGCCTGATTCATAGCCGCGGAGATCACATTTCCGATACCGACTTTCTCAACCGTTGACAGATTTGGAATCAGGTAGAACCGTAAACCTTCACCGGCTCCTGATAAAGTAATGCTGTGAACTGCCAGTACCACGATCAGCACCAACAGTGCTGTCATCATAATCTTACTGATTCGTTCCAGACCATTCTGAAGCCCACGGCTGCATACGATAAATCCGACAATAACCGTCAGGATCATCCAGAAGCCCATCTGCTTCGGATCGGCAAGCAGATCCGAGAATACAGATCCGGTCGCATCCGCATCCATACCGGCCTTGAATTCGCCTGTGACAAATTTATAAAAATAAGATACCATCCAGCCGGATACGGTTGTGTAATACATCATCAGAACATAACAGCCAAGGATCGCAAACCATCCATGAATGTGCCATTTACTCTTTGGTTTTTCAAGCTCCTTATAAGCCAGAACTGCACTCTTTCTGCTGCCTCGTCCGACCGCAAGCTCCATCGTCAGAACCGGAAGCCCCATCGCCACAAGGAACAGCAGATAGAACAATACAAATATTCCTCCACCATTTTCTCCTACCACATATGGGAATCTCCATACATTTCCAATTCCAATCGCACATCCCGCACTTACTAATAAAAAGCCTAAACGGGATTTAAATGATTCTCGTTTCATATTTTCTACTTTTTCTCCTGTATTTCTTGCTTCTCTATGCCGATGCCTTAAGCATCCGATCTCGCATAAGAATTCTTCATCTGATTACTCAGTTCATATAAGACTTTGGAAAGCGTATTACCGGTCTCTTTCCGGAGGATATCTGCCATTTCCTGATTGGCCTGCTCTCGAAGCGCACTTCGTTTACCGACATCCGGTTCTTTTTCTATCTGCTCATCGTATCGGTTGATCACCTCATGCCCTTTCGCAAGCATGGTTTCCTGATACCGTTCGATATGAAACAGCGACTTGCTGTAAGATGCATCTGCCATCGCTGCGATCATCCGGCTGTTCCAGTAGAAATTATCGGTAGATACATCAGCGGTCGTGTTCGCCAGATATTCCGGTGTTGTGTCCACATTTGCATAAAATGGCACCATGACATTAAACGCATTTGAAGCAAATGCCACCCACTCGATCACACGGCTGTCCTCTGCTCCATATGGTCGCATCTGGATCGCAGACATGAAATCAGTCCGGTTAACGCCGATGGAACGATATGCACCTGCCATCTTCTTATCTCCATATGGAAGATATGGGTCATATGGTGTTCCCTGATAATGCGAGGACAACACATATTTGACATCCTCCATCGTCACCTTATACTCCGGAATCAGACTCCATGGAATGTCGTCCGATACCGGTGTGTAATCTGCATTTTCACCATCCCAGCGGTACGTCTTCGGATTCAGGTACCGCTCCATAAACCATGCTCTTGGCGTATTGTAGACATGATCCGAATCATCATGGCTGCCAAATATCTCTCTTGGATTAATGAATCTACCAAACGGCAGATCCGCATCTTCGTCCTTACGTTCTGTGCTTCTTCTAATAGTCAGATCCAGATGATTCTTCTCGATAAATTCCGCCAGATCTTTTGAGCACATATGTGCGTTCTGATCCGTTAATGCATCCTTCATATCAAATACATCCGTGCCGAACTGATTCGGCATCACAACATAGACATCATCCGGCACTTTCTTCGCGATCCAGTGATGTCCTCCGATCGTCTCCATCCACCAGATCTCATCCTGATCCTGGAATGCGATTCCATTCATCTCGTAGGTTCCGTACGTTTCAAGCAGATTTCCAAGACGTTCTACACCTGCTCTCGCACTTCTTATATATGGGAGTACCAGACAGACAATATCTTCTTCTCCGATTCCGCCCGATATTTCTTCGTTTCCGTTCTCTGCCGGCTGATACTCGACCAGAGGATCTGCACCGAGCACTCTCGGATTCGATGTAATGGTTTCGGTCGCTGTCATTGCAACATGGGCTGCATTTACACCGCTTGCCGCCCAGATGCCCTCACCATCGACTGCATTTGGCATCGAGGTATAGCGCATCGCTTCTTCCGGAAGCGGAATTTCCAGATGCGCCAGAACCGAATGGTAGATCTTTGGCTGTTCTTCCGGTTCTACGACTACAAATTTCTTCGGCATATAATGACCGGATCCTGAATCATCGTTTCTGGCAATGATCGTTGATCCATCATAGGATGCCTTCTTTCCAACTAATATCGTTGTACATGCCATCAGGCTTCACTCCTTTTTCAATCACAACTACTGTCTAAGTTTATTTTAACAGCTGCTCCTTTAACACCTTGATCACACCCTGATTGCGCATCGTATCTGCTACATGGGCTGCTACCTGCTTTACCTCATCTCTGGCACTTCCGATCGCATAGCTTTCCTTTGCACAGGCAAGCATACCAAGGTCATTGATATTATCACCAAATACCATAACTTCATCCGGTTTGATCTCATATTTATCAAGCAGAAACTGTAATGCACTTCCCTTGTTGATCGATGGTTCCGAACAGTCTACCCAGTAAACTCCGGCAGGTGCCAGTAGAATGGTATCCTTCCATTTGTCATAAAACCAGTCTTTTACGATCCGCTCTGCATCCTCCGGGTGAAATATCGAGATCTTCACGATATCATCATTAATATCGGTAAGATCCGGCACTGCCTTGATCTCATAGCGATATGCTTCCCGCATCCAGTTATACAGTCGTCCATCCTCGCTTCCAACATAGGCATAATCCCTTCCACAGAGCAACAGCTCTACATCCGGCAGCTTCTCTGCATCCTCCACGATCGCACGGATCAGGTCTTTCTCCATCGGACGTTTGAGCCATGTTTCGCCCTTGCTTCCTCTGACAAATCCGCCATTATCCGGGATATATAAGATCTGATCTGCAACCGGTGCAAATAACTTCTTAAGGCTCGCATACTGCCTGCCGCTTGCTGCTACAAAAGTTATATTCTTTTCTTTTAATGCCTTTATTACATCATAGATCTCAGGATTGATCTCAAATGTTCCGTCAGGAACAAGAGTTCCATCCACGTCACTTGCTACTAATTTTATCATTTTTACTTACGCTCCATTTTCATTTAACTAAAAACAGCCGTCCGGCAACATTCCTACAGGAAATCTCCTACAGGAACAAATGTCTCACGCCCTCCGCGTCAAAGGTCACCTGTGGTACATGATCTACCTCGATCTGGTAGAGTGCATTTGCTGCCAGATGCTCGGCTGCCTGCTCCAGATCACGGATACCGGAGGTATTCTTGAATTCTTCTATGACCGCATCCAGCCCATCCTCTGTAATGATACATTCATTCTCTTTCAGACCGATCCGCTTCAATACCTTTGGCAATGCAAATTTACTGAAAATGATCTTCTTTTCTTCAAAGGTATAATCCGGTATGTCGATAACCGCAAAACGTGACATCAATGGCGCACTGATATCTTCTTTATTATTTGCCGTTGCGATCGGATATACGCCAACGGTCGGGATCATACACTCCATATAGTTATCTGTAAATCCAAGATTATCAAGCAGGGTCAGAAGTACATCCGCGGGATTTCCATTTCCCTTTCCGGATGCAGCCTTATCAAGCTCATTGATAATAAATACCAGATTGGATTCTCCTGCGATCGAGAATGCTTCCATGATGATACCCGGCTTTGCATTTGCATAGATTCTGGAGCTTCCTGTAAGCTGCTCCGGATCATTGATCGAACTCATATCAAGGGTTGTCCATGGCAGTTTCAGAATACGGGCAACCGCATACGCGATCTGTGATTTTCCGGTACCGGCAGGTCCGACCAACAGAAGTCCATAAGCAGGAAGGGTATGAGTTCGGTTGATCTGGATAACCGTCTCCATGATCCTCTGCTTTACACGTTCCATTCCATATAATTCTTCATCCAGAATCCGTCTTGCTTCAACCGGATCGATCGCTTCAAAATAATTGCTCTTCCACTGAATATTCATCATGATCGAGAGTGCTCTCTGTGCATGACGACGCTCCTCCGGTGACACCTCGTTTGATCTGGCAACAGCAAGATTTCTTCTCGCCCAGAGACGGATATTATCCGGCATCGTTCTGCCCGCACATGTCATAAAATCAGAAATGCTCTGAAGACTGGTCAGCTTCATATCGTCGCCTTCCTCGTCTGCATCGTCATCCTCCTCGACTTCCTCTGATGCTGTACTTGCAAGCAGTCGTTCGATCATAAACTGTAAAAATCCATCTGCCGCAGATAACTTGGTTCCGCCACCAAATGCTGTCTCTCGGATTCTGTATACTGCATATCCGTCTTCCAGATTTTTACCGGACAGACGTACACTGATATGATTTTCTCCCAGCCATTTGATCAGACTGACAAATCTGGAATCAATCTTTAAAATATCTGCTGAAAATGTCTCCCCATTTTCCTTGAATTCAAAAGTAGTACGCTTTGCCGGATTTGTAAAAACGCCCAGCGCATGATGGATCCACTGTCTCTCACTGTTATCTAACACCAGAATCGGTTCCTCCGGTGTCTTTTCCTTTGCATTTGACTGAAATGCCGTATAGGTACAAACCGTATCCTCATTCTTTACCGGTTTATCACTGAAATCAAAAACTGGCATATATAATTTCTCCTTTTATCATTTTTTCTATTCTTCTACACCCGCAAGTGCTGTAATCTGTGCTTTTTCTCCTGTCAGTAAACATTTATTCTTATAAATGGCACCGTTACAGGTCAATATCAAGTTCTACCGGACAATGATCGGAACCCAACACCTCTGTATGGATCTTTGCATCCACAAGTCTGGATTCCAGAACCTTTGAGGTCAAAAAATAGTCGATCCGCCATCCGGCATTCTTCTCTCTTGCCTTAAAACGGTAAGACCACCAGGAATAAATGCCTTCTGCGTCCGGATTAAAAAAACGAAACGTATCAATAAATCCACTGTCAAGCAGGGTGCTGAATTTTTCTCTTTCCTCATCTGTAAATCCGGCGTTCTTACGATTGGTCTTTGGATTTTTCAGATCGATCTCTGTATGTGCCACATTCATATCCCCACATACTACCACCGGCTTTGTCTGTTCCAACTGCTTCAGATACTCTCTGAAATCATCCTCCCACTTCATACGATAGTCCAGTCTGGCAAGCTCATTCTGTGAATTTGGCGTATATACAGTGACCATATAAAAATTATCATATTCGAGTGTGATGACTCGTCCCTCATGGTCGTGTTCTTCTATACCGATTCCATATGCCACTGACAACGGCTCTTTCTTTGCGAAAATAGCAGTTCCGGAATATCCCTTTTTCTCTGCATAATTCCAATATTGATAATAACCCGGAAGCTCCAGTTGAAGCTGTCCTTCCTGCATTTTTGATTCCTGAATACAAAAAATATCTGCATCTGCCTCTTTAAAGAAATCCATAAAATTCTTTCCAACACATGCGCGAATTCCGTTCACATTCCACGATATCATCTTCATTGTAGTGCTTCCTCCTGTCTGATCTATATACATAAAAAGACCATCCGCTACCTTCTGAAAGCTCCGCTCTGCCTACGCAATAGAAAAAAGAGTCATGGGTAATACGGCAAATGCCGCACTTATTTCTAAACGAATGGTCATGTTTATTATACTACATGTGGTTTATCCGTCAAATAAATTCATTGCATTGTCGGTATTTCAGATTACTATATCTATAACCGGTATCAGAATTTTATCTGTTCATCGGAATCTCAATATCGAACTTTTTTATATCGATTATCGCATTTCCATCACAGAAAAACGAAATGCCATCTGCTGTCTGCGGCGTATAAATTGCTGTACTCATTGACAACTCTCCGTCATTCACAAACAGTTCTACCGAATTGCGGTCAAGAATAAACCGTAATGTTATCTGCTCTGATTCTGATTCTACCTCTGCCCGCCTGATGCAGGCTACATCCCGGTTCATTCCGGCAAATGTCCGGTCAACTTCGATCTCCCGTTTTCTTCTGTTATATGTAATTCTGGTATAATGCTCTGCATCTTTTGCTACATCAATGTAAAACTCCTGAAATTCACCGGATTTTATTGTTACTGTCATATCCAGCGTTCTTCCCTCTATCCCATCAAAGTTCTGTCCGCCTTCTACCTTTTCATTCGAATAGGAAACCGGCCGAACCCGATATTGCTCCAGTTCTTTCACAGGCTTCTGGATGATCCTGCCATCTGACAGATATAATTCTCTTGGAATTGTCATCATGCCCTGCCACTCCTGTCCATCCGGGATAAATGAATTATGCCATGACTGCATCCATGCGATCAGGATTCTCCTTCCATCCGGAAGTTCTGTCGTCTGTGATGCATAAAAATCCAGACCTTTATCAAGTGTATGTGGCTGCCCCATTTGAAACTGCTTTTTTGCATGATCATATGTTCCAACAACATAGATCGCATTATTACCATTATGCAGTTCATTTCCCTGCGCCTGTACATCAGGTGGTGAAAACAACAGCACATCTTTTCCGTCTAACCTGAAATAATCCGGACATTCCCATACGCTTCCTAACCGTTCCATGTGCTCTGCAAATACACCTCCATATTTCCAACAACCTGCTGCTTTCTCAAAGGCTTCTGTCTCCTGTTCGGTAAGCTCTGTTTTTTCCAGATATTGATATATTTCAGAATTTGAAAATAACGCGATCATTCCTTTATTCTGAGCATCCCGGCTGCAGGTCAGCATATAGTAAATACCATCTTCTTCCCATACCTTCGGATCTCTGAAATCAATATGGCTGAATCCCTCCGGCATCACCGCTCCTGTGAGAACAGGATTGTTCTTCAGCTTCTTATAACCTACACCATCTCCAACTGCCATACACTGATTCTGAAGATTGCAGCCACCATTCTTATCTTTACTGACTCCTGTATAAAACAGCACATGTCCAAGATTTGTCATAACTGCCGAACCGGAAAAGCATCCTTCCTCATCATATTCCATATCCGGTGCAAGTGCCGTCGGATACTGCTTCCAACTTATCATATCTTCACTTACCTGATGCCCCCAATGCATCGGTCCCCATACATTGCTATATGGATGATATTGATAAAACAAATGGATTTGTCCCTTATATACTGAAAATCCATTGGGATCATTCATCCAGCCGATCGGTGGTGTCACATGAAATAACGGTCTTTTATCAGCATCAACTTCATATTCTTTTTCATATTTTCTGGCTACTTCTAATGTATGCATATTCTTTCTCCTTATCCAAGCTCCAACGCTGTCTTTGCAATCGCCTCCGGGATACCCTTTCCCAGTTTACACGTCATCTCATGCCACTGTTCGCCGCCCCACGAAGAAACCGACATGCCGTTATCCTCGTATCCCATCTTCCGGTACATGGCAACCTTGGATTCCAGGCAGGTAAGGATCAGTCGCTTTCGTCCATTCTGTCTTTCCCTGTTCTTATAACATTCCATCATCTCGGAAGCCAGCCCGATCCTGCGGTATTCCGGCAGGACATCAACACCAAGGATCATTACATTTTCTCCGGCAGGATCATACAGATCTGCATTCTGAAAGAATTCATCACGCAAAACCGTTTCATTTGTAGACAGCCCATTAATAAATCCTGCAATCTTACCTGTCGCTTTATCTACCGCAACCAGAAACATTTCCGGTGCCTTCTCTACACGCAAATACATCATCTCTGGAGTACATGCCTCATTCGAAGGAAAACAGATCCGTTCGATCTCTGCTGTTTGCTCTGCTTCATTCTTTTTAATATTTCGGAACTCAAATCTTACTAAATTTTCCTGTGTCACTGTTAAACTCCTTTTTGCTATTTGTTATGAACTCTGTATTATAGATAATATAGGAACTATTTTTTCAGGAGGTACTATTATGGGTATTAAAGACATCGATATAAACAAAGACGGGGTTACACTCGGCGATCATATTGAAAACATGAAAGAAAATCAATATATCTTTGGAATCTCCGCATTCTGCGGGATTCCATATTTTTTCCGGAAGACTTTCAGATCTTCTTTTCCACGGATCAACATGACATCTTCAAATGTCCCGTTATGAATATCCTGAAAACCTGCGACCTGCTCACCGGTGCAGATGCTGCATTTGATGACCGGTCGTTTTTTCTGACTATCATATGATGCCTGCTCTTTCTTTTTTCGAAATAATCCCATATTAAACTTCCTTTACATTTCAGGTTTTAATTCGCCAGTTGATATTCTTTTAACTGCTTCCGTCTCGCTCTATAGTCCGGGCAATACCGCGCTACCTCTGACCAGAATTCTTTGGAATGATTCATATGACGTCTATGTGCCAGCTCATGCACTACCACATAGTCAAGTAATTCATCCGTCAGATAATATAACTGATAATTAAAATTCACATTTCCGGCACTGCTGCAGCTTCCCCATCTGGTCTTCTGGTTGCGGATCGTGATGCGCCCAACTGTCACCTGCATAACCGCACAATAATACTTTACCCGATCTGCTATCTTATCCTTGATCTTCTGAATCTCTGCATCTGATAACGCATCCACAGATGGAACCTTAATTTTCGTTCGTGCATCCGCACGCTTTTTTACCTGATCCACCTTCTTTAAGATCCAATCCTGTTGTTTCTCTATAAATGCTTTTAATTCCCAGTCAGATAATCTCGCCGGAATCCTTGCAAGTACCGTTCCATCCGGTCGCACCTCCAGACCAAGACTTTTTCTCCCGGATCTTATAACCTGTACCCGGATGTTTTCATTTGTCACTTTGTCATTCAGTATTATCTCTGTCAGCATATTTATAGCCGTCTATATTCCTACGAATTGTAGACGTTCTTCACCTCATATTTATAACTTCATTTCTCATACTAAACTATATGTGCTATCAATTACAGACAGCCTTATATTTTCTACATAAAAACTGCCTGCAATACCTTTCTTTATTACAGTGTCAGCACACTGTACTCTTCCAGATTCCACACCTTTGTCACGATATCCGAATAGAACTCCGGCTCATGGCAGACTAACAAAACCGAACCGTGATAGTCTTTCAATGCTCGCTTCAATTCGTCCTTTGCATCCACATCCAGATGGTTTGTCGGCTCATCGAGGATCAACAGATTCGTCTCCTGATTGATCAGTTTACACAGGCGTACCTTTGCCTGCTCACCACCGCTTAATACCTTTACCTTACTCTCGATATGCTTGGTTGTCAGTCCGCATTTAGCAAGTGCCGATCGCACCTCATACTGTGAAAATCCCGGAAATTCCTGCCAGATTTCTTCCAGACAGGTATTTTCTGTTCCGGCCATTTCCTGTTCAAAATAACCTTTATACAGATAATCACCCAGATGTACCGTACCGGATATCGGCTTGATGATTCCAAGCAAACTCTTAAGCAGCGTACTCTTTCCTATACCATTTGTACCAACGATCGCGATCTTTTCTCCACGCTCCATTCGCAGGTTGATCGGTTTGGAAAGTGGTGCCTGTTTGTCATACCCGATCACCAGATCCTCAGTTTCAAATAACATCTTGCCCGGTGTTCTCGCTTCCTTAAAATAAAATTCCGGCTTCGGGCGCTCCCTGGCAAGTTCTATCACATCCATCTTGTCCAGCTTCTTCTGTCTGGACATCGCCATATTTCTTGTGGCAACACGCGCTTTATTTCTGGCAACGAAATCCTTCAGCTCGCTGATCTCCTGCTGCTGTTTCCGGTAAGCAGCCTCCTGCTGTGCCTTTCTCGCCTCGTATACTTCCAAGAATTTGTCATAGTTGCCGACATAGCGGTTCAACTCCTGATTCTCCATATGATAGATGATATTTACGACATCATTTAAAAATGGAATATCATGGCTGATCAGGATGAATGCGTTCTCATACTCCTGCAGATACCGTTTCAGCCATTCGATATGTTCTGCATCCAGATAGTTTGTCGGCTCATCAAGCAACAGAATCTCCGGCTTCTCAAGTAACAGCTTTGCAAGCAAAACCTTGGTACGCTGACCACCGCTCAGATCTGTTACGTCATGATCCAGTCCAAGTTCCAGAAGCCCCAGCGCTCTCGCTACCTGTTCCGTCTTGGCATCGATCATATAGAAATCATGATTTGTCAGAAGATCCTGCAACGTGCCGACTTCCTCCATCATTTCCATGATCTCATCATCCGTTGCATCCGCCATGCTGTCATAAATCTGGTTGATCTTCTCCTCCATCTCAAACAGATAAGAAAATGCTGACTTCAACACAGATTCGATCGTCATTCCCTTTTCCAGCACCGCATGCTGATCCAGATAGCCAACACGCACATGCTTGTTCCATTCCACCTTACCTTCATCCGGCGCAAGTGTTCCTGTCACAATATTCATAAAGGTACTTTTACCTTCACCATTTGCTCCAACCAGTCCGATATGTTCACCGGCAAGCAGCCGGAAAGATACATTATTGAAAATGGCTCTGTCTCCAAAACCATGTGTCAAATTTTCTACATTTAAAATCATTCGTCTTACCCTTTTCCGTTTATTTCGTGATAAGGTTACTATACCTTATGGATGGGATTCAGACAAGATAACTTTTCCCATTCCTTCGATTTTCTTTTTCCCCCACCTATGCTAGAATGTGATTGCAGATGGTATTCGTGTGTGCACTTATCTACTTCTATATTTGTGTATCCTTAACATTCCCAATCAGGGGACGCTTCCGCTCGTTTCGGTCTGCAGCGGTACTAAGATGCCACTTATGTGCCATCAAGTACCGGCGACCTCAAATGCCCCTGTATTGGCAAGTTAAGATACACAAATAACATATAGGTTACGAATGCACACACGAATATCATCTGCAAATACAGCAAGAGGTGATTTTTATGATTCAGATAGATTTGATCACCGGATTCTTAGGCTCCGGTAAAACTACTTTTATAAGGAAATATGCCAAATACCTGATCGATCAGGGCTTAAATATCGGCATTCTTGAAAACGATTTTGGTGCAGTGAATGTCGATGCCATGCTGTTACAGGATATCCTTGGTGATAACTGTACACTGGAAATGGTTGCCGGCGGTTGTGATGCCGACTGTCACCGCAGACGATTCAAAACCAAGCTGATCGCAATGGGAATGTGTGGTTATGACCGCGTTCTGGTAGAGCCATCCGGCATCTTCGATATGGATGAATTCTTTGATGCCCTGCACGAAGATCCGCTTGACCGTTGGTACACGATTGGAAATGTTATCACGATCATCGATGCCACACTGGAGCAGAATCTCTCCGAAGCTTCCCGTTATCTTCTGGCTTCTCAGGTGGCACAGGCCGGCACTGTCTTATACAGTCATTCACAGGAAGTCACACCGGAACAGTTAACCTCTACCAAAGATTATGTAAAACAGTCATTTGACATTCTGCATTCTAAGTCCACGCCAAAGCAGATAGTTCTGGAAAAGGACTGGAAAGATCTGACCGATGAAGACTATAAAGCGATCCTCTCATCCGGCTATCAGGATGCCAATTATACGAAACTCTGGTTTGACGACAAACAGACCTACGACAGTCTGTACTTCATGAATATGGATTTTACAGAGGATTTCTTAAAAGAAAGCTGCCAGAAAATCCTGCTCGATCCAGCCTGTGGTAAGGTCTTCCGGATTAAAGGATTCCAGAAGCTCGCTGATGGAAGCTGGATATCCATCAACGTCACACACCAGAAGACCGAGATTGAGCCGATCCCAAATGGACAGGCAATCCTGATTGTCATCGGCGAAGGGTTGAATCAGGAAGCTATAGAAGGATATTGGGGAAAATCGAAGCCTTGAGCAAATTTTCTCTATATTTTCTCCCCTCTCTGTGGTATTCTCTTATAGGGCACTTCATTTTCTTAAGTGTCTTCCGTATATTGATTAATTTACGAAGGAGAATTTCAAAAAATGAAACGCATTGGCTTCGACAATGACAAGTACCTGTCCATGCAGTCTGCGCACATCAGGGAACGTATCGAACAATTTGGAGATAAACTGTATCTGGAATTTGGCGGCAAATTATTTGACGACTATCATGCCTCCCGCGTACTTCCGGGATTTGCACCGGACAGCAAATTACAGATGCTCTTACAGCTTGCAGATCAGGCAGAAATGATCATCTCGATCAACGCCGCCGATATCGAGCGCAATAAGATCCGTCACGATCTGGGAATCACATACGATCAGGATGTTATCCGTCTGATCGATGTATATAAAAAGAAAGGGCTGTATGTCAGCAGCGTGGTTATCACACGATATGCCGGACAGCCATCTGCCGATATTTTCCAGAAGAAACTGGAAGCGATCGGCATCAAGGTCTACCATCACTATTCCATCGAGGGTTATCCGAATAACATTGACTATATCGTAAGTGATGAAGGCTATGGAAAAAATGATTATGTAGAGACAACCCGTCCGCTTGTCATTGTTACCGCACCGGGTCCGGGAAGCGGCAAGATGGCGACCTGTCTGTCACAGCTGTACCATGAGAACAAGCGTGGCATCAAGGCCGGCTATGCCAAATTTGAGACTTTTCCGATCTGGAATATCCCACTTAAGCATCCAGTCAATCTGGCTTATGAAGCTGCTACCGCAGACTTAAATGATGTCAACATGATCGATCCTTTCCATCTGGAAGCTTATGGTGAAACAACCGTCAATTACAACCGTGATATCGAGATCTATCCGGTTCTGGCTTCCATGTTCGAAGGAATCTATGGATACTGTCCATACAAATCTCCAACCGATATGGGTGTAAATATGGCGGGAAACTGCATCATTGACGACGAAGCCTGCAGAGAAGCGTCCAAGCAGGAAATTATCAGACGATATTACCAGTCTCTGAACCGTTTCGTCAAAGACGAAGCGACCAAAGACGAAGTATACAAACAGGAACTTATCATGAATCAGGCGAAGATCACAGTCAACGACCGCGCTGTTGTTCCGGTTGCAAATAACCTTGCACAGGAAAACGGTTCAGCCGCCGCAGCCTTAGAACTGCCGGACGGAACGATCGTTACCGGTTCCACTTCCGATCTGCTCGGTCCTGCATCTGCTGTATTATTAAATGCAATTAAGGTACTTGGAAATATTGATAAAAATACACATCTGATCTCACGTACCTTTATAGAACCGATCCAGCACTTAAAGACCGGATACCTTGGCAGCAAGAATCCTCGTCTTCATACCGACGAAGTTCTGATCGCATTATCCATGTGTGCTGTATCCGATCCAAATGCAAAGCATGCATTGGAACAGCTTCCAAAGCTGTCCGGCTGCCAGCTCCATGTATCATCGATCCTGTCCACAGTCGACATGACAACCTTTAAGAAGCTCGGCATTGAACTTACAAACGAAGCCGTATACGAAGGTGCTGCTACGCAGGAGAATGCATAGAGAATCATAAAAAAGCCAGATAAACACAATAATTAATGTTTATCTGGCTTTTTTGCCCTATAACGCTCTTTTTACACCCCTACTTCTTCAGAAAATGCTCCCGGTTCGGGAATTCCTGTCGAAAGGCTTCAAGTGCTGCCTGTTGGAATACCGCAAACTCCTTATCCATATGAAGCATATGCGGTGTGGCAAATGCGATCGTGCTGACCTGATCTGCGATCTTCTTTGCTACACTTTCATCGGATAACTGCCCCATGCCAAATACAACAGAAGTAAATCCACGTCCGTTCTTGCTGACACCGATCAGCTTCAGGAAAGCATTTTTAATCTCATAAAATATCATTTCCTGCTTCTCGATATCCAGATTGTCATAGTTTCCGAGGAATAAACCTGTCAGGACTTCCGCAGCCTGCTTTCTTTTCTGTGCGCCAAGGCTCATGCCGCCACCTTCTGCGATATATTTCATCTGCATCAGATAGCCCACAAATGCATCATTCTTTGGTTTTCGTTTGCCATACCGGGCAATCCAGAGCTTCTCTCGAAATGCGTCCAATTCGTCCTTTGGATCTCCTGTATGTTCTTTTAGAAATGCCTGTCGTTTCTCAGCATCAATTTCATTATAAAAAGATTCAATCCATATATCCTGCATACCTGCAAACCTCCTGTTGCATAGCTATTTTTGCAAAAATTCATCCACATTATCGACATCGACCTTACGATACTGTGCCATATAATACCGTTCATCCTCAAGTCCTAATACGCTCACATCATTTCCACGGAACAAGGCTACTGCAATCAGTGCAATCTTTCTTGCCTGTGCTTCTCTGTCATTATAGACAGTTCCTTGCATAGTGCCCAGCCGAACAGCTTCCAGCGCATCATCTAATCCATCGATACCAAAGATGACCGGATAATCACTCTGCATATATCCGGCATTCTTATAAGCCTCGACTGCACCGAGTGCCATCTCATCATTATTGGAAATAAGCATTTCTATCTGATCCCCATATTGACTGATCAACCGGCTCATTCGGTTCTCTGCCTGTGCGCGGTTCCAGTCTGCAAACTGATAGGTCAGTTTCTCAAGCTTCACACCATTTTCAAGAATGGTCTTTACCGAACAGTCTGTCCGGCTGATCGCATCCTGATGTCCGGCTTCACCCTCTAAGAGTACATACTGGATCTTACCATCCTGATTGCGATCCACCTCCGGATGATTCTTTATATATTCCGCAGCAATCTCCCCCTGCATCTCGCCGGACTGTGCTGCATCACATCCGACATAATACAGCTTATCCCATTGCAGCAGATCCTCTCTTACCGGCTCTCTGTTAAAGAAAATCACCGGAATATTATTCTGTCTTGCGAGTCTTATAATATTTGACGGAGCAGTTCGATCGACCAGATTTACACAAAGCACATCGCATCCGGCATCGATCATTTCCTCCACCACTTCATCCTGCTCCTGCTGACTGTTATCTCCGCTTCTGACTGATACGATAACCTTCATATCACTTGCTTCTAATGCTTTCAGATCCTCCTTCAATATATCTGTCATTGCATTGATAAACGGATCATCCGGCGTATACGTAACAACGCCGACCCGCAGAGTTCTGTCTTTCTGATTTTTCCTGCTGTCGCAGGATACCAGAGACATCATAACTGCCAATATGCATATACAGGCTATTATTTTTCTTATTTTCTTTCTATTCATACGAATATAAAAACCTTTCTGTCTCTTCCGAAAACAGGTCATCCTTATAGATTACCCGTATCGCTTCTTCATGACTTTTTAATGTATATAATGGTCGTCCAAGTTTCTTTGCGAGCTCATTTACACTCTCATAACCGATGCTGTACCCATCCGGCACAACAAGGCATTTAATCTTGTTGTAATCAAGCAGGGCTATGGATTTCATGCTTGTACCTACCCCATATATTTCTGCCCCTTTATAATACCCATTTTCAGCATTTTCTCCGAGTGTATCGAGAGCTTCTGTATCCATAGCTGCTATATAATCAACCGCTTCCAGAGAATCCACCGCCTTACAGGTATCTTTACCGCTATTCTGATTATATGTCCAGACAAACTCACAGTTATATCCTGCAAGTGCATCGGTAAGTCCCTTTACACGGCTGACACTTGCCTCAGTCTCTGCCCGTCCGACAATCACTCCGATCTTCTTGCCTGCCGACTTATCTGTATCATTTTTTATGATCTGCCTGCCGAGAGTATAGCCGATCTGATAGTTATCCGGCTTTATCGTTACAAATCCGGTCGATTCTGTGTCATCTGCCATATATGCATCCTCCGTTATCAGAACAAAGGTCTCTTTCTCCGCCTGCAAAGACGTAAGCATATCTTTTGTATCTGTTCCGGGAGCCGGACAGATGATAAATGCATCCACATCATTTTCAAGCTGTTCATCGATCAGCTCTTTTTCATCATCTGCACTTACGATCTCATCTGTATTACAGATGATCAAATGAATATTATTTACCTGCGCAGACTGCTTCAGTCCATTAACCAGACCTTCCCATCTGGTATTACCGGAATCCGGAAGAATAACTGCCACACGTTTCTGTGGATTATCTTCCCGAAAGATCCGGTTGATAAATATACCGGCAATGGCAACCAGGATCAGCTCTGCTATGAGGAAAGTAATTCTATTTCTCTTCATCTGTCACTCTCCCCTTTCCATAATTTTGTGTTTCAAGCTGTTCCCGATTCTCCTCTGTATATGGAATAGCCGGTATGTGGATCACAATCCTTGTACCCTCGTCCGGCTCACTGTAAACCTCCAGACCATATTCATTTCCAAACATCAACTGAATTCTGGAATGAACATTGATCAGACCGACACCTGAACCATGTTTTGGTACTTTGTTATTATCTTTTAATATATTCTCTACAATGTCCTCATTCATTCCCATACCATTATCTTCTACGGAAATATATATATCGTCGTCCTTTTTCTCTCCCCGGATCGTGATTTTGCCGCCGTCATCCTCATCCATATTCCCTACACCATAATAAATGGCATTTTCAAGAATCGGCTGAACGATCAGCTTTACTGTACAGTACTCATTAATCTCTTCATCAATATCAAATTCGATCTGAAAACGCTCCTTATATCGAACTTTTTGAATATTCATATAACTTCTGCTATGTTGGATCTCATCCGATATTCTGATCACCGTTCTGCCCTTTGACAGACTGATACGAAGCAGCTTTGCAAGCTCGGAGATCATAAACACCGCATCCAGGTTCTTCTTTGCTTCTACCATCCATGTGATGGATTCCAGGGTATTGTAGAGGAAATGCGGATTGATCTGGCTCTGCAGCGCATCCATCTCACTCTTTCTTCGTTCCGTCTGTTCCCGTATGATCTCCTGCATCAAAGCTTCGATCTGTTCATAGGATTTCTGAACGGAATATCCCAGATGACGGATCTCGGACGATCCACCGATGTAGATATCTGTCGGACCACCTGCCTCATATGCTTTGACTGATTCATTTAACTTCAGAATCGGCCTGGATATCTTCTTCGAAATAATACGGTTCACCCCTAAAAGCATCATCATAAGAATGATAACCGTTGTAATGATATAATACCGGAACCGGTTGATGCTCGCGATCTGTACACTTTCCGGTACTACACCGACCACCTTCCATCCGGTATAAGCAACACTGTTTACGATCACATTGCTTGTCCTGCCATTGAACGTAAGTTCATATGTTCCATCCTCATAGGTTGCTGCATCCCTGTATTCTTCTTTGAAATATCCTCTGTCCATATCGGTTCCGCGCGGATGATAGATCATCTGACCATCACGGCTGCACAGGTAATAATAGATGCCATTTGACGCATCATTGATCCGTGCCAATGTATCCTCTATCACCGAATATTTCATATCGACCAAAAGGACACCACTTCCCGGCTGCTCACCATCGTTAATATCAACTGAACGGCTGAGAGATACAACCCAGTAATATCGATATGTGCCATCGACAAACAGATTCTGGATATGCGGTATAGAGAAATGAATATTCTCGATATCTGCCTCTGCATCCTGATACCAGTCCTGCTCCGACGGTTCCACAGCATCCTTCTGTACCGCGACCGGTTCTGCCGTAAGAAGATTTCCTTTATCATCATATAACGCCATACTCTGGATTTTATCGGCATTAATCTCATATAACAGACTGAACTGCCGGTTAAAATCCCGACTGGAAATATCATATTCCTGAATAATATTATAATTCACCGCATTCGTAATCTGACGCACATTTAACAGATCCGCATCCAGCTTTTCAACAGTATTTTCCACCATATTTTCCGTATTCGTGACCGCAGTCTGCTTAATTGCCATCTTAAAACGATTATACAACAGCAGACCCATGATAACGGTTGTGATGATCGTCAGGGCAGTAAGCACCGTCATAATGATCGACTGAATATCAAAACCTATAAATCTGCCGTGATAAAACCACCCCCGAAGACGTCCGATAATAGAACTTTCATTTTTCTTCTTTTTATTCTTTCTTATATCCTTCAACACGCTTCCCCTTATTTACCCTTTATTTTTTCAGATGCTCCGTTCTGTATTTGGATGGCGATACCCCAAAACGCTTCTTAAATACATAACTGAAATAATTTGCATCAAGATAACCGACCCGCTCTGCAATCTGATAACTTTTCTCATTTGTTTCGAGAATCAGTTCTGCCGCATGATCCATCCGGTAATCAGTCAGATATGTTACAAATGCTTTTCCTGTCTCTTTTTTAAATACACTGGAAAAATAAGAATTCGATACTCCAAGTGCCGAGCACACGGTATCCAGGGAAAGATTCGGCTCCATATACCTGTCATGCACCAGATTCTGCGCATCCGTAACCATACGCCTCGATGTACTGTTTCTGGCATTTTTCAGCTCCTCACTGATGGCTTTTGCCGAATCGATCATCCATGCGGTTAATGTGCTTTCATCCATCTCCGGTACACGTTCGTATGGATTTCCGACATTACCGCAAAACTCATTAAAATCTATAAAATTATTAGCACAGAATCGATAAAATGCTCCCACCATCTCCATGATCGCAAGGTTATACTGGCTCACAGTCTGCGCATTATTGTGAAGCTTCTCCACTTCCTTCCGCACCGACTGTTCAAGTGTCTCCGGTACTCCCAGATGAATAGCCTTGAACAGATCATGCATCTTTGTATCCTCCGGCTGGATTAGGATCTCCTGCTCCTTCGGTGCGATCTCACCAATATTGATCGCACGGCTCGTTCCATATAACACGCGATAAGAAACTGCTTCTCTTGCTCCATCATAAGAAGAATTAATGCTGATCAGATTATCACAGACTCTTCCGATTCCCGCAGTCACAACAGCTCCCATAACACGATATGCCCATTTGCAGAATCGGTCACAGGCATCTGTAAATGCAACGACCATTTCTTCCGTTTCCAGTTCTATGATCATAAGCGCATTTCCCAGATATGTGAACATATGATTCTTCCATTCCGGTGCTAAACGATCCTTGATCTCATGCTCGACTGACATGGCAAGCAGCAATGGATTCATACCATCCGGAACATGATGCTCCGAGGTATGAAAGATCGCACAGCAATAATACGGTCCTTTTATATCGATCTGATACGCATTCAAAAATTTCTCGCAATATTCTTCATTTACACGACCCTCGATCAACGAAACAAACAGATTCGTCTGAAGCACCGGAAGGGAATCCTTTAGATAATTCTCAAGCTTTGTTACATTCAGACGTTCTTCTCTCTCCTTATCCAGCGTCTTTTTCAATCGTTTCATACATTCCGTAAGCTCCAGCGCATTGATCGGTTTCAGCATGTATTCCTCTACTTCCAGATGAACCGCTTCCTTCGCATATTCAAACTCATCAAATCCTGTAAAAATGATGATATGGATATTCTGATATTCTTTATTCAATCTTCTGGCAAGCTCCAGTCCATCCATATATGGCATCTTGATATCCGTTATCACGACATCCGGCTGCTGCTTCTCCACAAGCTCCAGTGCTTTCACACCATTTGTCGCACTTCCAACGACTTCAAATCCTAATATATCCCAATGAATTCTCTGTTCGATCGCATCGATTACTTCCACCTCGTCATCGACGAGTACCACTTTATAATTATCCATATCTCATTCCTCTTTTATTCTTTCTATCTGTTCCTTATTATAACAAATCTACGTTCAGAATGAACCCCAAAATCCCGTTTTACCGTATATATCCCAAATAAAATAGCAGCGTACTCCTGATATTTTAAAAGCCGCCCCGTTCAGTCTGGAGCCTGCATCTGTCAGCCTGACAGAAAGCATATCAAAGACGAACGGAGCGGCTTTTGATTTATATCGTTTTTTTTGTGAGCGATTATTACATTTCCTTACTTCTTCTGTACATACTTGAGACAGTCAAGAGTTACAGCCGCAAGGATGATGATACCTTCGAAAATGAACTGAAGGTTTGTATCAATACCAAGGATTGTCAGTGAGTATGTTAATGATGTGAAGATAAGTACACCAGTTACAACACCGGAGATCTTACCGATACCACCTGTAAATGATACACCACCAACTACACAGGCTGCAATGGCATCCATATCCCAGCCCTGTCCATAAGCAGCACTACCGGAACCTACCATTCTGTTACATTCAAGCCATGAACCGAATCCGTAAAGGATACCTGCAAGGATGAATGCGCCAAGTGTTACTTTGAATACTGAGATACCTGAAACTGCTGCTGCTTCCGGGTTTCCACCTACAGCGTACAGATTCTTACCAAATGTTGTCTTGTTCCAGATGAACCATACAACAATGATTGCTACAATTGCCCAAAGAATAATAGATGGGAAGCTGCCAAATGTAGGGATGAACATGCTAGGGATGGAAGAATCAATCGCACCGAATGATACACCCTTTGTTGCGTATGTTACTAAACCAAAGATAATCAGCATGTTCGCCATGGTCGAGATGAAAGGATGCATCTTGTACTTCGCCATGAAGAAACCTGCGATACTTGCAAATACTGTTGTAAGAATTATACAGGCTACCAGGGCAAGAATTGCTCTAGGAGCGGCCGGAATATTTGAGAAATCAAAGATATGTCCGAATACGCCACCTGTGTTAGGGCCGTTATGCATGATGATAGTTGCTGTAACCATACCCATACCTACCATACGTCCGATGGAAAGGTCAGTACCTGTAAGTAAGATCAGACCGGCAACACCGAGTGCAAGGAACATTCGAGGAGATGCCTGCTGTAAGATATTCAGGATATTGGTAACGGTTAATAACTGTGTATTCTTAACGATTGGTGTGATAATACAAAGTGCAATGAAGATCAGGATGATTACGATATACAGACCGTTCTTATAAAGGAACTGGGATGTATTAAATGTGTATTTGTAATTCTCGATCTTCTGAGCCTGCTTCTGACCAAATGTGTATTTGGACATCCGTAAGAGATCGATCAGATGGAACTTATGTGCAAATGCATCATGCTTTCTGTCCTTAATCTCCTGTAATCTGGATTCATGAGACATCTGTGCATCAAACAATCTGTTCTTATATACATATTTCTCATCTTTGATCTCATCTGCAGCGGACAGCTTGGCAAGTGTCTGTTCGTGCTCTGTCTTGATCGTTGCACGAACCTTCTCATACGCTTCGTTTTCTGCTGCTTTTTCTGCCTCGCAGCTTGCAACTACTTTATCATAGTATTTGCTGTTATAATTCTCGGAAAGGTACTTTTCTGCTTCTGCGATCAACTTGGATACCTTATCCTTGTTTGCTGCTTCCACACTCTTTGCTTTTTCCAGTCCGGCTTTTGCTGCTGCAACTGCTTTTGTTCTCTCATCCTTTGATAAGTTCTTGTCTTCCTTCGCAATTGCGATCTGGTTCTTATAGCTCTGAACCTTGTCAGATCCGTCTACACGGAGTGCATCGATCTGTGACTGTATTTTTCCTACATATTCATCAATCGGCTTTAAAAGCGCTGCTTCTGCATCAGCCGAAAGGATCTTACTTTTATCTGCCATAACCAAAACTCCTCTCTATTACAAATATTTCGCACTAAGTCTTAATAATTCTTCCTGGTTGGTCTCTTTTGTATTTACAATTCCTGCAAGATGACCGTTCGACATAACACCGATACGGTTTGTGATACCAAGGATCTCAGGCATCTCTGAGGATACAACGATGATCGTTTTACCCTGCTTTGCCATGTTGATGATCAGTTCATAGATCTCATACTTGGCTCCTACATCAATACCTCTTGTAGGATCATCCATCATAAATACGTTAGGCGAACGCTCCAGCCATTTACCGAAGATAACCTTCTGCTGGTTACCACCGGAGAGGTTTGCGATCATATCATCCGGTCCCATACATTTTGTATGCATGACCTTGATCTCCTCTGCGGTTGCACGAACCATATCGTCATGGCTAAGTGCGATTCCGCTCTTATAATGGTTCATATTTGCAATTGTTGTATTAAATGTGATATCTGCTTTCAGGAAAAGTCCGTTTGCTTTTCTTTCCTCTGTGATCAGGGCAAAACCATGATCCATGGCATCCTTTGGTGATGAGAAGTTCATCATCTTGCCATTATAAAGTACATTTCCTGCTGCTCTTGTACGCATACCGAATATGGTTTCAAGGAGCTCTGTACGACCTGCACCTACCAGACCATACAGTCCGAAAATCTCACCTTTCTTAACATCAAATGTAATGTTCTGGAGCTTTGGTGCATACTTTGTTGACAGGTTCTGTACGGAGAGAACTGTCTCACCAGGCTCATTGTCTACAGGTGGGAATCTATTGTCAAGAGAACGACCAACCATTGCGGAGATCAGTTCGTTCATGTTTGTATCCTTACTGTCTTTTGTCATTACCAGACTACCATCTCGAAGAACGGATATCTGGTCACAGATCTCGAAGATCTCATCCATTTTATGTGATATATATATCAGGGAAATACCCTGTTCTTTTAACTGTCTCATCATCTTGAACAGCTTTGCAACCTCAGGTGCTGTCAGTGAAGATGTCGGCTCATCAAGTACAATTACTTTTGAGTTGTAAGAAATAGCCTTTGCGATCTCACACATCTGACGCTGCGATACTGACATTTTCTTCATCGGCTGTGTCAGATTTACGGTAATACCGAGCTTTCTGAACAAATCTGAAGCTTCTTTTTTCATCCTGCCCTCATCAATCACACCGAGGGAATTCTTTGGGTAACGTCCCAGGAACAGGTTGTCCACAACGCTTCTTTCAAGACACTGGTTAAGCTCCTGATGAACCATTGCAACTCCGTTTTCAAGGGCATCCTTTGGACCTGAGAAGTTTACTTCTTTACCATCTAATATTATAGTTCCTTCGTCCTTCTGATAGGTTCCGAAGAGACATTTCATCATTGTCGATTTTCCGGCACCGTTCTCACCCATAAGACCCATGATCGAACCCGGTTTCACATTCAGATTGATGTGATCCAGAACCTTGTTTCTACCGAATGATTTGCTCATGCCCTGAATCGATAAGATGTATTTATTCTTATCTTCTGCCATATCTCTACTTCCCTTTCTTAGTAAAAGAAGGGTATCAAATCTTGTATCTGACACCCCTCTGAGTTAAATCATTATTGCCTGCCGATCCGTTATCTTATTTGTTAAGAAGTGTTGTGTATGATGCTGCATTATCTGTCTTAACCATGTTGATCGCAAATGCGTCATATTCGCCCGGGTTACCAAGACGGTTTGTAATGTTAGACTCTGTCTGACCATCACCACCGATGTAATCTACTTTCAGGTTGAGCAGATCATCGTAGTTCTCAAGAAGTGGCTGGTATGTTGAGCTTAAGAAGTTATCTGAAGCGTTGTAAATATCAAGCCATACTTTCTTTGTTGGGCTCTTGCTTGAATCAAGCTGTTTTGAAACCTTGTCATAAACCTTTGTTGAATCTGTGAAATCCTGATAGTTTTCAGCAGTTACTGCTACGTTTAATGCGTAGTATGATCTTTCTTCTTCGCTATATCTGTAATCTTCACCTTCTGTTAAGCAGTTACCGGCTTCATCTGCTGTACCGATACCTGTATCAACGTCTACACCATCAAGTGCGTTACGAAGAACTCTGAGTGTTAAGTAAGCCTGAACATCTGCATGCTGTGAAATTGTTCCGCCGTAACCTTCTGCAATAGCTGCTACTGCATCGCTGTTAGCATCGTATCCAAATGTAGGAACCTTGTTATCCTTTGCCCATGCATTGAACATTGACATTCCCATACCATCGTTATTTGAAACAACTACATCAATCTGATCACCGAATGAAGCTGTCCATGTTCCAATAGCGTTTCCTGCTGTTGCTGCATCCCATGTAGCACCTGCTGAGTTCTTCATTTCCTGTGAAGCAAGCTCACGGATTGTATATGTCTTACCACCTACATCAAGCTTTGCATCCTGAACAACTTTTGCTGATCCGTCTACGTTTGTACCTGCAGGTGTTGAATCAACTGCACCATTTGCATCAACTCCTGTGCCAAGTGCTGAACGAACACCACGAGTACGAGCGATTGAGTCATTGTGTCCGATATCACCGATTGCTAAAACATATCCGATAACGCCATCACCGTTACGGTCGATTGTTGCTGCATTTGCTTTGATATAATCAAGTACCATCTGGCCCTGAAGCTCAGCACCCTGATTAGCATCGAAGCCTACATAATAAGTATCTTTGTTGAAGCTTAATGCTTCCTTATCAAGTTCTCCTGTTGAGCTGTTGGATGGCTGACGGTTGAACCAGCAAAGTGGCTTATCCTTATTTGCAACTCCGCTTGAGCTGCTTCCGCCTGATCCGCCTGATCCGCCTGATCCACATCCTACCATTGATAATGCAAGTGTTGCTGCTGCAACGACAGCTATAATTTTTTTCTTTCTCATATTTCATTCCTCCTGTTTGTACATTTTGTTTATTTTTCGCTCTGTCTCATTGACTAAATTCATTATAATGTGACAAGCAGGAAGAAAGAATAGAATATTTTTGGATTTATTAGCAATTTTTTTGGATTTATTAATATTTTTATGTTTATTTTGACGAACCAGTCTATATGTTCTGATAATAATTCATATATTATTTTACTTTTCTTTGTAATATAACTGACAATGGCAGTATCCCTCAAACTCCGGATCATTGATCTGATCCCGAAATTCTTTACAGATACATTTATTCTCCGGTATCTTTTCAAGCCTGCACGGACAATATCCATCCTTCCTTTTTAGTCCTTCTTTTACAGCTGCAACTATTTCTGTATTATCATTGAATCGTACTTTTCCCATTATTAATCCTCCATTGATCTGAATTCTCTTGATTTTTTCAGTCTATCATGAAGCAGTTCCGCATTCTACAACAGATTTTATTTTTTTGCATCCGCTACATGAATTGTCACTATATGTGCATGAAATGTCAGTCGATTTGATCAGAACTATGCTATAATGAACTCAGGTCAATGAGTACGCCTGTACAAATGACGATCAACGACCGGCTTATCATATATTTGTTAAGCCATGATAAGGAGTAGATTTTTTGATACATATAGCGATTTGTGACGACAGCAAACAGGAACGGCAGATACTGGCAGTGCTTTTCAAACGATATCAGGAGCTTCATGCCACACCGTTTCAGATTCATATATTTCAAAATGGCTTCTCATTACTGGATGCCATCGATCAGGGAAAACGATTTGATATTACGATATTGGACATTTTAATGCCCGGAGAAAACGGAATTGAGATTGCGAGAAATATCAGAGCTTCCGGGACAGATACCGAGATCATCTTCCTGACAAGTTCTCCGGAATATGCGGTAGACAGCTACGAAGTAAAAGCCCAGAACTATCTGTTAAAACCGGTAACCGAAGAAAAATTTTTTGCCTCCATAGATTCCATTCTTGCCGAACTGGATGAGAAAGATACCGCAAGCTTCATCATTTATACGACAGAGAAGCAGTACAGCCGGATCCGGGTATCCTCTCTGGTCTATGGTGAGGTCACACACAGAACCATCACCTTACATCTGGCAGATCAGACCATGATCTCTGCCGTAATGACCTTTACGGAATTTCAGGATATTCTAAAAGCCTATCCGGACTTTATATATCCACACCGTTCTTATGCGGTAAATATGAATTACATTCAATATGTTACGAAAAGCGATATCATCCTGACAGACGGCCAGAAGATTCCGCTTTCCAGAAATAACTACATGAAGATTTCGGAACAGTTTTTAAATTTTGCCTATACGAACTCTTTTGGAAAATAATAAGGAGACAATGATATGAGCTTCCTCTGCGACAGTATTTATTTTATTACCGTATTCCTCTTTGGTTCAGCAGCAAGCGTATGTTTTACCGGTGTTCCTTTTAACCGAAAAAATATACTCTCTCTGTCTGTTTTCTGTGCCCTCGACGGAATACTTCAGATCATTTCTTTCGCAGTCTTCGGACAGGAGATCTCCAGAGGGCTGTATCCGGTCGTTGTACATCTTCCGTTGGTGCTTTTTCTCTGGCTGATATACAAATGCTCATGGATCACTTCAATCGTCAGTGTCTTAACTGCCTATATGTGCTGCCAGATTCCTCTCTGGTGCGGACTGGCCGTTCGCTTATTTTCTGACAATAAGATCATCTATACGATCGTTTATGTCGGATGTGCCTTTGTAACCTTTTATTTCCTATACCACTATGAAGCAAATCTGGCACAGCATTTTATGCCAAAAGCAAATAAATCCGTCTATATTCTTGGCATTCTTCCGCTCTGCTACTATCTTTTCGATTATGCCTCTACGATTTATACCGATATGCTTTATACCAGCAACGAATTTGTAGTTCAGTTCATGCCGTCCATCTGCTGCATTTTCTATTTTGTTTTTATCTTTTATTATTATTATAAACTGGAAGAACAGGAACAGGCAGAACGCCTGGCAGAATCTCTTCATATGCAGCTTACACATGCTGCCATTGATCTGAATCATATGCGCACCATGCAGACACAGGCAGCCTCCTACCGCCATGATATGCGCCATCATTTTACTTATTTGCAGGCACTTGCAAGGACCGGGAATCTGGATAAGATCCGGGACTATATACAAACCGTCCAATCCGACTTAGATGCGATCACTCCAAAACGCTTCTGTTCAAATGAGCTGATCAATCTGCTTCTGTCCGCCTATGATACAAAAGCGGAATCAGAGGGCATCTCCCTGCTGGTTCAGGCTTCTATCCCTGCGGAACTCCCTCTGTCCGACACAAAGCTATGTGCCATTTTGTCAAATGCTCTGGAAAATGCGCTCCATGCATCGATCGATACAAAGGAAAAATTCATACAGGTTCAGCTCGCTGAACGGAATCAGACACTTCTGATCCAGATCAGCAATCCGTTTATCGGAACGGTTTCTTTTCAAAATGGAATGCCTGTCTCCACACAGACAGGACATGGATTCGGAACTAAGAATATTGCCGCAATCGCCGACTCCTATCATGGTCAGTTCCAGTTCTTTGCAAAAGACGAGATCTTCACCGTCAGAGTATTACTGCCACTGGTAGAAACCTGATACTTCTTACTCTGTCCGTCCAAAAAGCTCATATATGATCATATCACGCTATGATCAGCAACCAGCCATCATTCTCAGCTTCATTTTTCCATTTTACAAACAAATATACAATATAGAAATAGCCATGCAACTATTTTCTTTGTTCATCATTTTCCTTCGAACTGCCTTCATTTGCCTTTGCCATCCGTATAAGTTTTTCAAAGGATTGAGCAAAACGTAAATCATCATCTTCTGTACGTTTTCTCGGTCCTTTCATATGATGCTTATGAGAACTTCGCCTTGCTTTCTTGTTAAGATGCCGTTCCATCAGCATCTGGTCAATATTTTCATTTGTATACCACTTACCGGATTGATGAATGGCATATGCCCCTTTACCAAGTGCCATAGCAGCAACGCCATAGTCCTGTGACACTACGATATCCCCTTTATGGCATATGCTGATCAGCTTATAATCTACTGCATCCGCACCGGCACCAACCACTATAACTTCACTGTAATCAGAATACAGCACATGGTTCGTGTCACACAAAAGTGTAGTTGGTATATTATATTTTTCTGCGATCGTCTCAACAATGTCCACTACCGGACACGCATCTGCATCAACAAATATCTGCATTATTATTTCTCCATCTAAATCATTCTTATCAACCTTCACCCACTTAAGAAAAGCCTTATTCGCAATGGCTTTGAAAAAATGTATGAGAGGGTATGTTCTCTGCCGGCAGCTTAGTTGGCAGAACTTCTCATTTTATTTTGTGCTAAATCTTGACACAGGACCAATGATTATTTTTTTGTTCACCAACCACATATTATAGAAAATGGAATTATGAGTCAATGCACTTTTGAATGATTATACTGTCCAAATGTTAGATTGTACAAAAAAGAAGACCGGAAACTCTCCGGTCTTCAGGGTTAAGGGAAAATTTTATGTGAAAAATTGTAGTACACTTACTTTACTGCGAGTCTCTCAAATGTCTCGCTCTCTTCAGGAATCGATCTGAGTCCTCCGCGCTTCTCGACACACAGGCTCGCCACCGCATTTCCATATCTTGCAAATTCTTCAAGCTCGTCTATACTGAATTCCTCCAGGCTCTTGTCCGCCCTTATAAGCTGCGATACAAATGCCCCCCAGAACGAATCTCCAGCTCCGGTTGTGTCGACCACATGGCTGACAAATCCAGGAACTTTTCTGCTGCCATCCCTGCTGCATATCAGCACACCCTCACTTCCCAGGGTGACCGCAACAAGTCTGACGCCTGTTCCAAGGAGATACTCCGCAGCCTCCTTCGGATCTTCAAATGGTGTGAGGAGTGCCGTCTCCTCATCCGAAAGCTTCATTATATCTACAAACGGGAGAATACTCTTCATTCTCTCCATCGCATTTTCTCTGTTGTCCCACAGCGGCTCTCTGTAATTTGGATCATAGGATATCACCGCTCCGTATTTTCTCGCCTCTCTCACCGCCTGGAATGTGGTGGTTCTGGCCGGTTCATCCGTGAGAGACAGCGAACCTATATGGAACACCTTTGTGTCTCTTAGCAGGTCGGCATCCACTTCCTTGTAACAGAGCATTGTGTCCGCTCCCGGCTTTCTGGCAAATGAGAATTCACGCTCTCCGTTCTCATCCAGAGTGACAAATGCCAAAGTGGTAAATACCGTGTCATCGACAACTATACCTCTGGTATCTATCCCTGCCTGCTTTGCCGTCTCAATAAGGAAATTGCCATGCATGTCATCCCCGACCTTTCCTATAAACGCGGTCTTAAGTCCGGCCTTGCTGACTGCCGTGAGCATATTTACCGGAGCGCCTCCGGGATTCTGCTCGAAGAGCTTCATCCCGGAATCAGTGCTTCCGGCAGGGGTAAAGTCTATCAGGAATTCACCAAGAGCCACAACATCATATTTCTTTTCCATGTTGGATCCTCCTTGTGAATTTTACTTTCCTGTGATCTCTATGTCATAGAATTCTACTCTTGCATCCTGTGCCAGAAGTCCTGTCTCAAACTCAGGCTTTGCATATATCCTGTATGTAAATGCCACCTGTTCTCCGACAAATACCTCCACCATATCATGGTCAACGATGATCTTCACATCTATCTCGCTGCCCTCTGTTATGTCAAATGTCTTCTCGCACACTCTGACTCCATCAGGGCCCGGCTCCGTTGCAGGAGGCACAGCCTGACAGGACTGAACCCAGAACGGGTCAACTCCCATAGGAAGATTTACCAATGACACTCTCTGCATGGCCACATCGAACTCAAGGAGAAGGCATCCGCTTGCTTCCTTGTCTGACTTGAGCAGTATACCGAAATGGTCATACACCTCTCTAGGCATGATCTTGCACTTCAGCATGTAGCTCTCCTCGTTGTGTCCAAGGAATCCGTATGTACATGTGCTTACTGAATCCATCTCAACCAGTCTGTCTCCGTGAAGCTCTGCATTTCCAAGTACAGGGATGTAATCCCATGCCACAGGCTTCTCAAATACATGCTCATATTCCTTTGGAAGCTTTACGTCAAGTCCTCCATCCGCTGTGGCAACTACCTCGTGCGGCACGCAGAATGTTCCGCCCCAGTACCATTCACCTCTGTCGCTTCTGTCTGCTCTGTCGTGAGCCCAACCGAAGTAGAAGCGTCTGCCGTCATCATCCTGCATGGACTTGGCTGCGTAGAATCTTCTTCCGCCTATGCCATCCTTCTTTGGCTTTCTCCATGGGCCAAATGGTGACTTTGCAACTCTGTATATTGTATTTACATATTCTGAGAATCTTGAGTATGAGAGATACCAATTGTCTCCCATCTTGTACATCTCAGGGCACTCAGGACAGTTGGTGTGTCCCGGTGAATATATCGGTCCGTAATATTCCCAGTTGACCAGATCCTTTGATCTGTAGAGAACTATACATCCTCTTCTGGTTATCGGCATATCCAACCTTCTCGCTGATATGAGGATCCAGTAACATTTGTCCTCCTCATTGTAGAATACATATGGATCTCTCCAGTCAAGCTTCTCGTAAAGCTCTATCATAGGTGTGATGACCGGATTGGCTGCATCCTTCACCCACGTGATTCCATCGTCACTTGTAGCGTGGCATATGGTCTGCTGATACTCTGCGGTGAGGCAGTAGCCTGTATAGAATGCATGGTATTTGCCCTCGCCGTATATGACTGATCCAGTCCATACTCCTGATGCATCCGGCTCGTCGCCCTCGCCCGGATAGAGCGCTGTAGGAAGCTCCTCCCAGTGCACCAGATCATCTGATACACTGTGGCTCCATGTTGTTCTGAGTCTTGCCGGGTACACTGTTGTTCCCGGAGGGGAAGTCAGTGAGAATATATGATATTTGCCCTCGTGGTAGAAAGGTATTGCATCTCCCGTGGAATCCGCGAAGGACATCTTTCTAAAAATCTCCATATTATCATTCCTCTCTTTCTACTAGTTTGCTGCAAGTTTCTTCTTTTTGAGGAGCTCAAGCTTGCCCTTCTGTCCATCAAGGAGTACCGCACATGCGATGATGAGACCCTTGATGATGAGCTGCCAGTATGATGACACTCCGATAAGGTTAAGACCATTTGAGATGATTCCGATGACCATGGCACCAAATACTGTTCCACTGATCCTTCCTTTACCACCTGTCATAGAGGTTCCGCCAAGTACACAGGCTGCGATGGCATCAAGCTCGTATCCGCTTCCAACTGAAGGCTGGCCTGAGTACATTCTTGAACAGAGTACAAGTCCTGCGAATGCTGAGAGAAGTCCTGATATTGTAAACACTATGATCTCTATCTTCTTGATAGGTACACCTGAAAGTCTTGCGGCCTCGCGGTTACCACCTATCGCGTATACGTATGTTCCGAACTTTGTCTTACTGAGGATGAAGCTGAACAGTATGATGAGAACTACCATGTACACTACCGGAAGTGGGATCACATTGAACAGATATCCTGTACCGATCTCGATGAAGAGCTTGTTTGTGATACGTGTTGACTGTCCACCTGTGTAGACATAAGCTATACCACTTGCTATGTTCATCATGGCCATTGTGATGATGAATGCAGGCACCTTGAAATTGGCTACTATGAAACCACTTACAAAGCCAGCCGCTGTGCCGACCAGAAGGCCTGCTGCTATTGCTACGCCGAGAGGAAGTCCCTGATTAACTATAAAACCTACGGTCAGAGTTCCCGACATAGCTACTATCGATCCAACTGACAGGTCAATGTGACCAAGTATGATTATGAGTGTCATTCCAAGTGCTATGTATGTGTTGATCGATATCTGTCTAAGCACTGATATGATGTTGTTGGTCGTTAAAAACTTGTCTGTGGCAAGTGCTACGGCCACACACATGATTATCAGAACCACTATGATTCCTATGTTGCCCTTGACTATGGATGTCAGGGGATTGTTTTTTAATATAGAAGTTGCTTTTGAATTCTTCTTTGTCTCGCCCATATTATTCGATACCTCCTGCAGCGTATTTCATTATCTCTTCCTGTGAGAGCTCGTCCTTTGACAGCTTCTTCACGAGTTTTCCGGCTCTGACCACACATACGTTGTCGCACATGTTGATGATCTCAGGAAGCTCACTGGATACCATGATTATCGCTATGCCTTCCTTTGCCAGTTCATTGATTACTGTGTATATCTCAAATTTTGCATTTACATCAACGCCTCTGGTCGGCTCATCCAGAATGAGCACATCCGGCTTGGTTGCAAGCCATTTGCCCAGAACTACCTTCTGCTGATTTCCACCTGACAGGCTGCCCGCCTCGATCTCAGGTGACGCCGCCTTGATCCGCAACCGCTTTGAATAATGGTCTATGACCTCACCGCGCTTTTTCTCGCTTATGGCGATTCCATTCATATAGAATCTGAGGGATGAGAGTGTAAGGTTGAACGCCACGCTGTTGCCGAGCACCAGTCCCTGCTTCTTTCTGTCCTCAGGAACCAGGGCTACGCCTGACTTAATCGCCTGCATCGGATTCTTGAAGTGTACCAGCTTTCCGCCGAGTATCACCTCGCCTGATGTAGGCTGTGTGGCACCAAATACCGCCTCCATGATCTCGCTTCGTCCGGCACCGACCAGACCTGAGAATCCCAGGATCTCACCCTTGTGTACCGAAAAACTTATATCTTCAAAGACATCTGTCTGCGAAAGGTTCTTTACCTCCAGAGCAACCTCTGCCTTGTCCATGTCACAGTAATCCCTGGCATAGAAGCTCTCCAGATCTCTTCCTACCATCATCGCAACCAGCTCATTCGGGTTGGTCTCAGATGTCTTTTTTGTTCCTACGTATGCACCATCCCTGATGACGGTAACTCTATCAGATATCCTGAAGAGCTCCTCCATTCTGTGGGAGATGTAGATTATACTTACCTGTTTCTTTCTGAGATTCTCAATGATCTCAAATAACTGCTCCACCTCTTCATTTGAGAGTGATGAGGTAGGCTCATCCATAACTATGATCTTACCGTTGAATGAGACCGCCTTGACGATCTCCACCATCTGCTGCTGTGCGATGGTCAGATTCTCTACTATCGTGTCTGCTTTTATATTCACACCGAGGGACGATATCATCTCCTCTGCTCTTCTGTTCATCTCTGCAAAGTCCAGCGTTCCAAGCTTTGTCCTTATCTCTCTGCCGAGAAACAGATTCTGTGCCACCGAAAGATATGGAACAAGTACGATTTCCTGATGTATTATTCCTATACCATTTTCTCTGGCAGCCGGAACTCCGTTGATCTTGACCTCCTTGCCATTTACCTTGATGATTCCGCTGTCGGGCTGGTAAATTCCGCCGAGGACCTTGATCAGTGTGGACTTTCCTGCACCATTCTCGCCAAGCAGTGCATGTACCTCTCCCAACTCAAGGGAAAAGTCGATGCCACTTAAAGCATATATTCCGGAGAAGCTTTTCTTTATCCCTATCATTTCCAGAACTGTCTGTCCCATATTAAACCTCCAAGTTTCTAAAATAGATCTTTTGTTATCCTGCTTTTTCGGGATCTCGGCCGGAGATCTAAGATCCCCGGTCTCTCCCGTGTTATATACACCTATGTTGTGTCATGTATGTCCAGCCGGGGGCAGCCCCGTGCTGTTACTGCCGGCTTCGATCCGGCCTTACTGCCAATCGTTAACTGTCTGCTCAGCCTCATCCTTGAGTACGAGGTGTGAGTCAAGATATACCTTCTTCTCGTCGATCGTTGTATCTCCGCCCACATACTTCTGTGCTGCGTTGAATGCGTACTCAGCAATCTGTACAGGAACCTGACATGCAACTGCTGTGAACTCGCCGTCGAGGAGTGCCTGCTTGCCATCTGGTGAAGCATCGATACTGTATACACCAATCTGGCCTGTCTTGTTGGCTGCCTTAACTGCTGCTGCAGCGCCAAGTGCTGAAGGATCATTGATACAGAAGAATGCCTGAAGATCTGTGTTTGCTGTGATGATATCCTCTGCAAGGCTCATTGATGCATCAAGTGCTGCCTCGCCATCCTGCTGTGCTACGATGTTGAACTTATCCTTGTTATCACCGAGTCCGTCAAGGAAACCATTTACACGGTCTACACAACTCTCATTTGATGGGAAGTCAAGGATCGCAATGTCTGCTCCGTCCGGATAATCCTTAGCCATCTGCTCACCGACAAGCTGTCCTGCCATGTAAGCATTTGTTCCAACGAACTGTGTTACGAAGTTCTCTATGTCATCCTCGATAACTGCTGTATCTACATTGAAGATTGGGATTCCTGCATCCTTGATCTCTGCAAGACCTGATGTGATACCTGCTGAATCAACCGGGATGATGAACACTGCGTCGTATCCACTATTTGCCACGTCTGATAACTGGCTGAGCTGTGTGTTCAGATCGTAGTCAGGATCAAGACATGTATATGATATTCCGTTCGCATCGCAGAGCTCCTTGAGCTTGGCATCAATTGAACTCTGGAATGTATTGTTGAGTGTGTTTGTACAAAATGCAAATGACAGGTCAGATGACTTTGTGCTCTCCTGCTTTGTACCTGAATCAGATGAACCGCTGCCCGAAGCGTTTCCTGATCCTGATCCACAACCTGCCAGTAAACTGAGTGACATGCACAGGCATGCTCCAACTGCTAATAACTTTTTAAATTTTCTCATAATTTTTACCTCCACTATCATGTGTTTTCTTTGCTAACTCGTTGTCGAAAAACTGTTCTTAACCGGTTTATTTACGTAAATTTTAAACTGTTTTTCGTCCCTTGCATGTTTTGATGATATAACCTTTGTCGGTTATTGTCAATATCAAGTGTTTTATTTATTATTTATTCATCATTTTGCACAAATAAGGCTCTATTGTATTATAGGGTTCGCGGATCTTTTATCATTTTTTACGTAAATATTTTGCCAGATGTCATACTTATGGGATTTGTAGTGTATGATTGACACCCGTTACTTGTCACCTTGTCTCTTGTGTATAAACGCAAAAAATCCGCCAGAAAGATACAATTTTCTCTCTAACGGATTCTTTTTTAGATAAAAAGATACAGTTTCTAACTCTGTCCGACACAGACTAACTAAAGCTGCCATATCACCTCAATCTGTCCGGCACGGACTAACTAAAGATGTCATATCACCTCAATCTGTCCGGCATGGACTCATGAAAGATTTCCTTCCATGCAAGCCTGAGCTGTTTTGGCTCAACCTGATACGGCTGAACTCCCACATACTTTGGAAGCTGTTCTTCACTTACCAGGGACTTGGCAACAACTGCCGCGGCCGCTCTTCCCTGCTCGTATGGCCTCTGCGTGCTGAGTCCCTTGACGATTCCTTCCTCCATGCACCTGGCAATTCCATGATCAAGGTCCGTGGTGAACACCGCCACATCCTCCCTGCCAAGCTCCTTGAGTGCCTTTATAACCAGAAGTGCCGGGCGATCCCAGCTCACATACATTGCCTCAATTTCAGGATTGGCAGTTATCACGTCCCGGGCTACCTGATATGCATTGGATATCTCTCCAAAACTCCTAATCGTAACTATGTCAATATCAGGATAACTGTCCTTGATTATCCTCTCAGCGGCGTTATCCCTGACTCTTGTTCCATAGAATGCCGCACCATGAATAATGAAACCTGCCTTTTTTTTCTTGTTCTCCTTGCAGTATTCCCCCAGCATTCTTCCCGTGTTCGTTCCATTCTCCGACTCATTTACTGATACACAGGACACATAGCTGTTCTTGGACATGCCATCCGGAACATTGCTTATGAACACCAGCTTTGACACTTTGGAAAGTTCCTGAAACTTCTCTCTGGTACGGCTGTCATCCGCCGGAATAGCTATAACTGCGTCCGGCTTCTGAAGTCTTATTCCATCAAGCTGCGCATTCTGCAGTTCCGAGTCAAAGTGTGCATCCATAACCGACACCACATCTATCCCGAACTGCTCAAGCTCCTCACGGATACCCTTCTCATGAAGCTCAGCCCATGACGTACCTGTGTAATGGAATGATATGGCAACTCTGAAATGTCCTGCCTTCAGCCTCTGTTTTTCCTCCTTCGTCAGCACCACGGAATCAGGGGCAGCTGCCTTATCTCCAAATGGTCCATTATCCAGCATCTTGGTGGATTTCCTGACAACCAGTTCCACATCGGCATAGCAGTCATGGGATATGACCGCACCTGTGTTGATTTTCTCAAAAAGCATTCCAACTGCCTTGGTGCTTAACCCCTTCACATCTCTTCTGATTATGGTAAGCGGAGGATATGTAAGTTCTGACCAGCTCTCATCACCAAACCCAACCACAGATATCTCTCCCGGACAGTCGATCCCCATATCTCTCAGTGTCTTCATGAGGTAGAGCGTTATTCTGTTGCCCCCCGCAAGAACTGCGGTCGGCCTGTATCTGCGGAGCGCCTTCTGGATGACGAGCATACAGTCATCCTCGCCATTTTCCAGTGTTACATCCACTATATTCGCATCGTTTGTATTTATATTGTATTTCTGCAGAGCACTCAGGAAACCTTTTGTTCTCTCATCCCTGGTGGTACTGTCCGTACTCTCTCTGAAAAACAAAACATTCTTGTGTCCACTCGCGAGCAGATAATCTGCGCCCTTAAATATAGCCTCCCTGTCTCGGAACTCAACTGAGTCTATCCCTGATCCAAGTATATTTCTCTCCACGCAGACAAATGGAACGCCTGACTGTATAAGCTTTGTGTAGTTGGCTGCCACATCGCTCACCGGCGCATGTATGATACCGGCAACCTTCTTGTTGACCAGAAGTCCGGCAAGCACCTGTGTCTCCTCCTTAAGATCATTGTCTGTTATCGCCACAAGGAACTGATATCCCTGTACACTGACAAGCTGCTTCACATAAGCTACCATATCTCTGTATATCGTACTTTCAATGTTCGGAATGACTGCAACGATCGTAGACTCTCGGCCAACCAGCAGTTTTCTCTCCTTATCTGCTATCTTATTCTGATATCCCGTCTCTACAATAATCTTCTCTATCTTATCCACAAGCTCAGGTCTTACATACCTTGTCCTGTTGATAACATGGGAAACTGTAGCTATGGACACCCCTGCCATATCCGCAATCTCTTTTATTGTAACCTTTGACTTGCCCATATCTCGTCCTTTCTCCCTTATCACAGATATAACTCTGGCTTCCGTACATTGCCACTGGCAACGTCCTTTTCCAATATTATAATCTACTTTTCTATGTTTGTGCAACCACTGTCATCATCCAGACTACTGGCTCTGCGATGTCTACTGGCACCATGCAGTTGCCGGCTCCACCATTACATAAAACAGCACAAATTTTTCACAAAATGCAGAAAAAAAGATAAAAACGCCAAGTTATTTCCTGGTATTTCCCGGGTCCCGGGGGCAGCAGATACTTAATTCTGCCAGTTGATGTTCTCCCCCTGCAGCAACGGATATCTGGCAAGTTCTGTGCCGTCCTGCCCATATATCTGAATTCAAACGGATAATTTCTCGGAGTCACGGTGATCTCATCGCCGTACGAGAATTCATAATCCAGCGTTCTTCCAAAATAGAAATCCTTTGTCTTATATGTCGCCGCTGTACACATATTTTGTCTCCTTTCCAATCTCCTCAGATAATTTATATCATCAGTTCAAAGCCATAACAGCTCTTTTCAAATCCATAGTGTTCGTAGAAGCCATGTGCCCCTGTCCGCGGAAGACCGGAATCAAGGGTGACGGCCTTGCACCCCCTCCGCTTTGCAAGCTCCTTTGCATGATCAACTAAATTACAACCAATGCTTACATTATAAAATATCAAAGTGATTATTAACAGACCGCCACCCATAAATTTATTATAAAATATCCCGGAAAATACTTAGGCAAAGCTCTGGACAGCGGTCACAATGACCACAACTATTTTGAAATTGCGCACATCGTCCATATTTATCTCACCATTATTTACAAAGTCAGCCGACATGACCTCCTTGCCCTTATCATCGTAAAGTACAAGTGTCTTGGTCATTTTCTTCTGCTCCTCAAGTACCTGTTCGGAAGCCATCTTCAGTAATGCTGCCATCTGGTCTATGCTTTTCACTTCACAGAATGCAGTATGCGTGATGGAACCATCCGCTCTCGTTACTTCTTTCATATCCATTGGAATATGACTTTTCTTACAGGTTTTCTCCAAAAGCTCCGCTGTTCGCTCATCATTCACATCAATATGCGTGACATCTTTGCCCTATCGGTTGAATCCCTTTAATGAGCCATGCGTTTCCTTATAATTCGACATTACCTTATCGACAACCTTGCCGCTTCTGTTTCTCGCTCATACCTGGATTCTGCTGTTCAGACCGCTTACACGCATCCGCAATGGCAGTAATCAGATCTACGCTGACAGTCACAATCGCCTTTCCTGTCTGGAACGACTCCTGCGTCAATTCATCGACCATTGTTCTGTCCTCCTGTTATATATTTTCCTGCTGCTTCTGTCTGTGGGTGCTCTCACCCATAAGATACACATTTTAATGCACATCTCGTGTTCCTCCTTGATTTCCTCTATCTGAACTTCTGGACAAAATGTCCTAAAGTTACATTCATATCCATTGCCCAACGGGCACAAAAAAAGAGCATCTATGTTTCAATCACATAAATGCTCTAACGCTGTTGTTTATAATAATATGTAATATCGGTTGAAACTGCATTACTACTAGCTAGTATACCATAAACATACTGTTTTAGTAAGAAATGTCCTATTTCATCCATGTATGCATATTGTCAAGTGTATGTGTCATATTTTATATTCAAAATAAAAAAAGCTGCTACTCTCTAAAAAATAACAGCCTTTCTTACTATATCAGCCTTTTGGAATTTGACCATCGACATACAGAATGTGATTAACTAACCGCTATGTGAGATATTTTAAAGTTCCCATAATCTGTTCATCTTGATCTTCTACCTCATCATTGTGTTGTTCTGTAACCTTAATATGTATAAATGCTTTTAGCATTTCCATAATCCATGCAGGTTACAATATGCATATACTTCTTCTACCTGTTCACCATCGCAAAGACAAAAATCTGCTGCCGGCTCCTGCCCTGGATTTAACTGTTTTCTATATATTCCCTGGTTTGTATTTAATGTAATCCACTCAATGAAATGCTCTTCAAGCATTGGATGTTTTGTCTCCCCGACCACGACATGAACATGACTGCCTTCTATCGTATATACAGGTACATGCTTCTCGACAGCAGCATCTGTCACTCCGGCTTTTAATTCCTGCATAGATTCTCCGCAACAAATTACAGGTACACCCTTATCCTTTACCTTTTCAACAATGTTTCCACAATGCTTACAAATATAATACCTTACTTCCATGACTTTTTCTCCTTCCAGGTGTAAAATTTATAATTCAATTGTCTCCATAATCTTTTTCAATGAATCTGCAGATTCCTTAAGCTTTAACGCTTCCTCGCCACTTAAATTAATAGGTATATCAGACTCAATACCATCTGCACCTACAATAGCTGGCATACTTAACGATACTCCGTCAATGTCATATACTCCATGAATCATGTGTGATACAGGAAGTATTGATTTTTCATCTCTCATAATCACTTCGCAGATTCTTTTTACAGACATTGCAATTCCATAATATGTAGCGTGCTTTTTGTTTATAATCGCATAAGCACTGTTCTTGACTTCTGTAGCTATTTCTGCCGTGTTTTCCTTGTGCTTGTAATGTCCACGCATTTCACACATTTCACTTAATGGAACACCAGATACATTGGCTGATGACCATGCTACAACTTCGCTGTCTCCATGCTCACCTATTATAAATGCATGAACACTCCTGCTGTCCACAGATAAATGCTCACCAAGCTTATATCTTAATCTGGCACTATCTAACACAGTACCCGATCCAATAACCCTGTTTTCTGGAAGTCCTGATAACTTTATGGCTACCTGAGTCAGGATATCTACCGGATTCGCAACTACAAGCATGATACCTGCAAAATTTCTCTTTGCTATTTCAGGAATGATTGACTTAAATATTGCTACATTTTTATTTACGAGATCAAGCCTTGTCTCTCCCGGTTTCTGTCCCGCTCCGGCAGATATGACAACAATTGCAGCATCAGCCACATCATCATAATCTCCGGCATATATTTTCATCGGACTCGCAAATGGAATACCATGACTGATATCCATCGCTTCTCCTTCTGCCTTGTTCTTATCTGCATCGATAAGGACAATCTCTGTAAACAAGCCACTCTGCATCAGAGCAAATACCGATGCAGAACCAACAAAGCCACAGCCTATCATTACTGCTTTTTTTGAATTAATCACTTTCTTCTTCGTAATAATCTCATCTCCTTAATAATTCTCTTCATGTACTTCAAAATAGCTCTGTGGATGATTACATACCGGACATACTTCAGGTGCCTTAGTTCCTACCACAATATGTCCGCAGTTACGGCATTCCCATACCTTAACTTCGCTCTTTTCAAATACTTGTGCAGTTTCAATATTCTTAAGAAGTGCACGATATCTTTCCTCATGGTGCTTCTCAATCTCACCTACTGCCCTGAATTTTGCTGCAAGCTCAGGGAATCCTTCTTCCTCAGCTGTTTTAGCAAAGCCATTATACATATCTGTCCACTCATAATTTTCGCCTTCTGCCGCTGCCGCCAGGTTTTCCTTTGTATCACCAATTCCTGCTAATTCCTTGAACCACATCTTTGCATGTTCTTTCTCATTATCTGCAGTCTTTAAAAACAATGCTGACATCTGCTCGTAACCTTCCTTTTTCGCTACAGATGCAAAATAGGTATACTTATTTCTTGCCTGTGATTCCCCTGCAAATGCCTCCTGTAAATTCTTCTCTGTCTGTGTTCCTGCATATTTGTTTTCTGCCATCTCTTTTACCTCCGTTTTCTTTACTACTTTTTCAAAATCTGATGCCGGGTGCTTGCACAAAGGACATATAAAGTCATCCGGTAATTTCTCGCCTACATATTCATATCCGCAAATTCTGCAACGCCATATTGTCTGACCATCCTCTGTTTTTCCAACCTCCTGTGGCTTAGGCTTAATATTATTCTGATAATAATCATATGTTACTGAAGGAACATTGCTTAAAACTTCCATATCGGTTATCTCACCAATAAACATCGTATGTGAACCCAAGTCCTCTGTTTTAGTAACTGTCACAGAAATGTATGCATTTGTACCTTCTGTAATATAATAAATACCATTCGTGCCCCTGGCACACTGCTCAAATGTTTCAAACTTATTGGTATCTCTTCCTGATTGGAAGCCAAAATGTTTGAACAATTCAAATTGTGCCTTCTGACTTAAGACTGATACAGTAAATTTTCCGGTTCTTTGAATCATATCATGCGTATAATTTGACTTATTTACACAGATACTTAGCTGGTTTGGTTCCGAAGCTGCCTGAATGGCTGTATTAATGATGCATCCGTTATCTTTTTCTGCTTCTTTAGCGGTCAATATAAACAGTCCATAACTCAACTTATACATTGCTTTCCTATCCATGCTGTTCCTCCTTTACCTTCTCCCTGCATTTCGGGCAAATGCCTTTAAATGAAATATCGTAATCCACAAATTCAATTCCATGAGTGTTATGAATTCTTTCCAGCAAATCCGGTATTTGATCCATATCCACATCAAAAATTTCACCGCACTTTATACATCTTACATGGTAATGATTTTTCAATGTAAAATCAAATCGGTTCGGTCCATTCAGAACTTCAACCTTTCTTAATGCACCTTCCTCTACCAATATATCAAGATTTCTATATACAGTTCCTTTTCCAATTGATGGATATGCTTCTTTTATAAATTCATACACTTCATTTGCCGTAACGTGTCTTCTCATTTCGTATACGGTATTTCTTACGAGATCTTTTTGAATGGTATTTCTCCTTCTTGTCATTCATCCTCCTTATTAGGATTAGTTCTCAATAAGGATTATATGTCACTATCATCCTGTTGTCAATAAAAATAGTAATAATTCTCATTATTATAAAAGCTGCCAAACTGAACATCTTTTAGCTGAATAACTATTTTATTTTGCGTTCAAATACATATTCTGAATCTGAAGATAAATCAGACCTAAACGAGTATCCGAGTCTGTCAAATTTCTGAATCTCCACCAGATTTTCAATATTATTTTCCGCTATGAATCTGACCATTTCACCACGAGCCATCTTGGCATAGGTACCTTTTGTTACCAATTTATCTCCGGATAACTCACAAAATACAACCGTAATATATCTGTCCTGTGGTGTCAGATACTTTTCTATACATTTTGAGTATTCTTTTGATGCAAGATTAATGATAATCCTACTGTCATCGATTACTGAGCGGTATAACAATTCTCCCCAGTACTCATACAGATTTTTTGCATCTCCAATTCCAACCTTTGCCTGCATTTCAAGACGATAAGGAGTCACACCATCCATTGGTTTTAAAATGCCATAAAACGCAGACAAGATTCTTAAATGATTTTGCAAATACTCAAACTGCTGGATTTCAAACACAGATGGTGCCATATATTGAAATGCAATCCCTTCATATGCTAAAACAGCCGGAGTAAGCCCGTTATAAAGATTCATATTTTCCAATCTGTTAAAGTTCTGCTCTGCAATCTTGTCATTACATTTCCAGATAGCTTTCAGTTCTTCTTTTGATTTGCTTTTCATCCAGTTTAATACTTCTGCTGTCTTATCAATATAGACAGGCAGTCCAACCGGTGCTAAGTTATCGGTATCTACTATCATCTTTTTTGCAGGTGATAAAATAATCTTCATTATGCCAATTCCTTAAGCATATTTTCAGGATCATCTGCCGCCTTGACTTTATCATTTGCCTTTATAATGATTCCCTGCTCATCAATAAGATAAGTAGTTCTTACTACACCCATAGATACTTTTCCATAATTTTTCTTTTCTTTCCAGACATCATATGCTTCAATAACTTTACGATCCGGGTCTGCTAATAGCGTAAATGCCAGTCCGTATTTTTCTTCAAATCTCTTGTGAGACGCTACAGAGTCCTTGCTCACTCCGAGAATAACAGCTCCCTTCTCATTAAACTGTGGATAACGCTCAGAAAAGCCACATGCCTGCTTCGTACATCCTGGTGTATTATCCTTTGGATAAAAATATAGGATCACTTTTTTTCCTGCATAATCGCTTAATTTATGCATTTCTCCATTCTGATCCGGCAATTCAAAGTCCGGTGCTTTTTTTCCTACTTCTAACATATTTTATTCCTCCACTTCTTTCATTCCCATCTGTTTTCTTGTCCTCTTATTGCCAGAAATCATTTTATGACCAGAATAGACTGCCATAATCAAGCATATCAGAGAGCCAAATGCAAAGTATTTGTGTGCTGCTTTTAACCCTTTATATCCTGTATAAAAAGTTCCAACCATTGTAACTATTGCTCCGATTGACCAATATTTATGTGCTTTCATTTTATACCTCCAAATTGATTAAGCTGTTTCCAAAATAAATATCTCTGGATCATTAACAATATTGTACATTCCATCCATTACTTTCGACAAGTAGTGAAAGAAAAATAATCATTCCAAATACAAAAGGATGTATCACGATAATTCTGGCATTACCTTGACGCATCCTTTCGTGTTGTATTTTTTTCTTCTTAATGACAGCTATGGCTTCCGCATCCATGCTCACCACACGTATGTCCTTCCTCATGGTTGTGCTCATGGTGAGAACACTTCACATCCGAATTATAATCAAGCGTATCATTGATAAAAGCTTCTACTGCTTTATCCGCATCTCCTGAAACTCCGCCAAAAAGCTTAATACCCGCTGCCGCTAACGCAGTCTGAGCACCTCCTCCGATTCCGCCGCAGATCAAAACATCGGCATTTAATGCATTAAGAACTCCTGCCAATGCACCATGTCCGCTTCCATTCGCATCTACTACTTCTGAATGTAGCACTTTTCCTTCCTCTACATCGTAAATCTTAAATGTCTCTGTGTGTCCAAAGTGTTGGAAAATCTGTCCATTTTCATATGTTACTGCTATTCTCATGATACCTTCTCCTTTTTCTACTGCATATTTTTGATAAATCTCATGATTGTAACATCCTCCAAAGCTACAGTCGCTGCTCTGGCCGTCACAGATTATGAAATCCCCACCCTCAATTTTAAGCGGATGTCCATCAATGAGAGCATCTGCTATTTTCTTTCTGGCAATCTCGTAAATCCGTTGGACCGTCGTTCTTGCGATCTGCATAGATTCCGCACACTGCTCCTGACTGTAACCTTTCTTGTCCAAAAGACGGATTGTCTCGTACTCATCTACCGTCAGAACAATGGGCATTTTTTTCTCAGTATCATCTGCCGGAAGGAATTCTAAAACATTTGGGAAATGGCAGACTTTTCTGCATTTTACTGGTCTCGGCATGAAATTGCTCCTTTCTGGCTTTTCTTATATAATAGTCCTATAAAGGGCATATGTCAATTATTCGATTGACGCATCTTAAAAAAGCAAGTATACTATGTTCATAAAGGAGATAACTATTATGAGCTTCGAAAATTATTTTCCACTATGGAATGACTTAAATACAGCACAGAAAAAACTAATTTCAGACAATTTGATCACACAGCATGTGAAAAAAGGAACAATCATTCACAACGGGAACATGGATTGTACCGGATTATTACTGGTTAAATCCGGGCAGCTTCGAACTTATATATTATCAGATGAAGGACGAGAGATTACTCTCTACCGTCTGTTCGATATGGATATATGTCTTTTATCTGCCTCATGTATCATACGATCCATTCAATTTGAAGTAACCATTGAGGCAGAAAAAGATACTGATCTTTGGATCATCCCTGCTGAAATCTATAAGGGCATCATGAATGAATCTGCTCCTGTCGCAAACTATACCAATGAGTTAATGGCTACCCGTTTTTCTGATGTCATGTGGCTGATTGAACAAATCATGTGGAAAAGTTTGGATAAGCGTGTTGCTTCATTTCTTTTAGAAGAGACCTCTATCGAAGAAACAAATGAATTGAAAATCACTCACGAAACTATCGCCAACCATCTTGGTTCCCACAGGGAAGTTATCACTCGAATGCTTCGATACTTTCAAGGCGAGGGTCTCGTCAAACTCTCCCGGGGCAAAATCACAATCCTTGATCCAAAAAGACTGGAAACACTCCAAAGGTCATAAAACTGTTTTTCTATAACATATAAAGAAGAATCCTCCATTTATCAGAATTATGAAAGTCATTCTAATAAATGGGGGATCTTTTTATGCTATAAGAAAATTATAAAAATATCGTGATTATTTTTTAATAATCCATACCACATGCATATGCCCTTTCAATCAGCGCACGGTCATTGACCACTGCATCATAGAATCGGAATCCGCCAGAGAAATTATACGTTTCATAACCGTTTCCTTCCAGAATACGGCTCGCAATATAACTGCGCAGACCACTCTGGCATATCAGATACACAGGCTTTCCTTTCTCAATTTCACTAATTCGTTCTCTCAGTTCATCTACAGGTATGTTTTTGAATCCATCTATATGCCCCCTGCTGAATTCACCTACAGTTCTCACATCTAGCAACTCCACATCTTTATCTTTAGAAATCTTGTCCATATCTTCCAAATGCCATTGCTTTAATGTCCCTTTTGCAATATTGTCTATCATAAATCCAGCCATGTTTACCGGATCCTTAGCAGAAGAATAAGGTGGTGCATATGCCAGATCCAGATCTTTCAACTGGGTTGCATTCAGCCCCGCATGAATTGCTGTTGCCAGCACATCAATACGTTTATCAACTCCTTCATATCCAATAATCTGAGCGCCAAGCAAACGATAGCTTTCTTTTTCAAAAACCACCTTCATGGTCATCACTTTTCCACCAGGATAGTAACCGGCATGACTCATAGGAGAAAGAATTACTGTATCTACCTCTAATCCTGACTTTTTGGCATTGGTTTCATTGATACCTGTAGTGGCTGCTATCATATCAAACACTTTTATAACGGAGCTTCCCTGACTGCCCAGGTAACGACTATCACCGCCACAAATATTATCAGCGATGATTCTGCCCTGTTTATTGGCCGGTCCTGCCAAAGAAATCAGCGCATCATTACCCGTAACATAATGTTTTACCTGAACTGCATCACCTGCAGCATAAATATCCGGTACAGAGGTTTCCATTCTGTCATTCACTACAATACTTTCCTTGATGCCAAGTTCCAGACCGGCTTCTTTTGCTAATACTGTGTCTGGTGTGACTCCGATTGCCAGAACTACCATATCAGCCTGAAGGGATGGATTATCTTTCAACAGAACCTCCACTCCGTTGTCATTTCCTTTAAATCCTTCTACTGTATAGCCCAGTACCAGTTTTATCCCATGCTTTCTCATTTCATTATGGATCATGGATGCCATATCCGGGTCAAAAGGGTTCATCAGCTGCTTAGGCCCCTGGACAATCGTAACATCCATGCCAAGCTCCCTCAAATTTTCTGCCAGTTCCAGACCAATAAAACCGCCACCTGCCAATACAGCCGATTTTGGATGATTCTTATTTATATATTCCTTTATCCGAAAAGTGTCTTCTACAGTACGAAGTGTAAAAAGTTTATCAATACCTACTCCGGGAAGTCTCGGCTGTGTAGGCTTTGCACCTGGAGATAGGATTAGCTTATCATAGTTTTCTTCAAATATTTCACCGTTTTCTAAATTCTTCACTGAAACAGTTTTACATTCGGGATGTATTGAGATAACTTCATGATGAATTTTCATGTTAATACGGAAGCGTTTAAAAAAACTCTCTGGTTTCTGTAGTGTAAGTGCTTCCGGATCTGTAATCACGTCTCCAATATAATATGGAAGCCCACAATTCGCATAGGATATGTATCCGGATCTTTCATACACAGTAATTTCTGCATGTTCATCCAGTCTGCGTATTCTTGCTGCGGCTGTAGCTCCTCCTGCTACACCTCCTACGATTATTACCTTCATCTTATTTTTCCACCTTTCCTGAGTAAGCTGCAATGCCACCGATATTATTTACTTTAGAATATCCCATTCGTTGCAACATCCCAGTTGCCTGACGGCTCCGGGAACCGGAATAACAGTATACAAACAGAGGGATATCCTTATTCTTCGCTACAGAAACAATATTGTCTAGTTGCTGCAACGGCACATTTTTACTTTCTGGTATATGTCCTTCCTGATATTCCTGCGGAGTACGGACATCCAGCAGAACTGCACCAGCAGTCCTTTTATATCCTTCTATGCCTTGATTAATATTCGACTGTTTAAAGAAATTAAAAAATCCCATTAGCACACCTCTCTAAAGCATTTCTAAAATCGCATTCTTAGATCTCGCCCCTGAAACCTGCTGTACAATCTTCCCATTCTTCATAACCACTAAAGTCGGAATGCTCATAATACTGAACTTATTTGCCAGTTCAGGCTCTTCATCTACATTAATCTTTCCAACTTTAATATCCCTACGCTCACCTGCAATCTCCTCTACAATAGGTACTACCATACGGCAAGGCGCACACCAAGATGCCCAAAAATCTAAAAGAACGGTTTTATCGGAATTCAGTACTTCGTTCTCAAAATTATTTTTATTGATATTAATAGCAGACATTTTACAGTCCTCCTTATCTTTTTCTTTTTGTAGCTTTATTATAGTCTTAATTTCATTTGTTTTCCGTGATTACATCACCATACAACATTAAATTAACTTCTTGCCATACCATCTACACTTAATATAACACCTGTAATGTAACTCGCCTCATCTGAAGCAAGAAACACAAACGCATTGGCAATATCTTCTGGCTGTCCAAGACGACGCAATGGAATTCTTTCAATCATAGGTTCGATAACTTCCTTTGGCACAGCTTTCATCATATCAGTTTCTGTAATCCCAGGTGCAACAGCATTAACACGAATACCTTTGCTGGGATAAGGTCCTTAAGTTTTGGTACAAGAAGCGCACCAATCAGCATAACACCGGCACCCGCCATAAACTGCTTCATGCCCTGTGACTTTACTGATGTGTGATAAAGAAGTAATAGAAGTGTAAAAAATTTTGCCGTTCCTATCCGGCACTTAGCTCTTGTGTCGGATAGGTCGGGCGGTTATTCGGGCAAGTCCACTTTGCCAACAAAAGAATAATAAATCTCAATGTCCTGTCTGCGGGTCTTGTTCTCGTCATAGCTGCACTCATGCACAACGATTTTCTCTACAAACTCCCGCAGCAGAGTAGGGGTAAGTTCTTCAAAGCTGGTATGCCGCCGGACAACATTCATAAACTTTTCTGCGTTCACGGTGGCTTCCTGTGCTTTGGAAAGCTCCGCTTGGATAGCAGCGGCTCTTTCTTTCAGCTCCCGTTGTTCTGCTTCATAGTCTGCCGACAGCTCTGTGAAACGCTCGTCTGATATGCGCCCGGTCACGCTGTCCTCATACAGCCGCTTGAAGATAGCGGATAACTCGGCTATGCGTTTCTCGGCGGCTTCCAGCTCCTTTTTCTTGGCGGCGTTCCTGCGCTTGCCCCCGTCCTCGTTCTGCTCAATCAAGAGCTTCATAAACCGGGCTTCATGCTTTGCCGCATAGCTGGTCACTTTCCGCAGATTGGAGAGTACACCAGCGGTCAAGAGGTCGGTGCGGATAAAGTGCGCCGTACAGTCATGGGTGCGTTTCTTGTAGTTGCCGCAGATATAACAGTCCTGCTTGCGCTTGTCCGTCTGGTATCGCTGCTGATACATCACACTGCCGCAGTCTGCACAGAACAGTATGCCGGAGAACAAGCCCACTTCATCATAGCGGTTGGGGCGTTTGCGCTGCTTGCGAAGCTCCTGCACCCGTTCCCATGTTTGGGTGTCTATGATAGGCTCGTGGTGGTTCTCGAATATCGCTTGCTTTTCCTCCGGGTTTTCTACGCTGTGCTTGACTTTGTAAGAGAGTTTTTCCGTCTTGAAGTTTACCAGGCAGCCTGTGTATTCCCGGTTTTCAAGGATATGCACAACGGTATTGGTCGCCCACTTGCACTCATAGCCGGGGTGGTAGCGGCGGGTGCTGCCCGTCCTGCGGTATTCCAGCGTCCCCGGCGTGGGGATTTGCTGCTCTGTGAGCATACGGGCTATCTTGGTCGGACCGTTCCCGGCAAGGCAGAGGTTGTATATCTGCTTAACTACGGGTGCAGCTTCATCGTCAATAATGAAATTTTCGTCCTCGTCCATGAGGTAGCCATACACAGGTTTGCTTGTGATTGGCTTGCCACTCATACCTTTTGAGCGTTTTACTGCTTTGATTTTCTTGCTCGTATCTCTCACCAGCCATTCGTTAAAGATATTCCGCAGCGGGGCAAAGTCATTGTCGCCCTGTGCGCTGTCCACTCCGTCATTGATAGCGATGAAGCGGACGCCTTTCTGTGGGAAAACCATTTCCGTGTACATTCCCACTTGCAGGTAGTTTCGCCCTAACCTCGACATATCCTTTACGATAACTGTCCCGACTTTTCCGGCTTCAATGTCCGCAAGCATGGCTTGAAAACCGGGTCTTTGAAAGTTCGCACCAGAATAACCGTCGTCCGTGTACCAGCGCAGATTGGAAAAGCCGTTCTGCTTTGCATAGGTCTCAAGAATACGCTTCTGGTTGGAAATGGAATTGCTCTCGCCTTGCAGCTCGTCCTCATGGGAAAGTCTTGGGTAAAGGGCGGTAATTGGTTGTTGGTTGGTCTGTCTTAACATAAAATCCTCCGTTTCCGACAGCCAGCCCCACTATTCCGTACCTTGATTGTACCACATGGGGCGGCTGTCTGTATAGCGGCAAAAGCGTCAAATCTGCTTCTTTATGGTCGGTCAAATCGCCGTTTTTTGTGTAGCAGCTTCCGCTTCCAGCACTTTCATCATCTTGTCGGCTGCGGTGTCGGTTGCGCCCTGCTTGAAGAAGCCGGAAACGGTAAGGACGGAGTTGCCCATGCGGATTTCCGTTACACAGTCCGGGCGGCGGTCTGTTTTGGTGGTGCTTGTCTGTTTGGTTTCTGTCATAGGCTCTCCTTTCGCTGCTTCATCAGTTGCTTTAAGCGTTCCAGCTTTTCCTGTGCGGTTTCCTTTCGGAAATTGCTGCCCGTGAAGCGAACGGGGGCGCACATGGAAGTCAGCCTGTCATAGATACGGGCATGGGGCGTGTCCTGCGGGTGCTGCAATTCCTCCAGCGTGAGGTTGGTCGTGGCGATCAGCGGCTTGCCGCTTCGGTAACGGCGGTCAATCACGCTATAAACCTGTTCCAGCCCGTATTCTGTTCCTCGCTCCATACCAAAATCATCAAGTATCAGCAGGGGGTAGCTGCAAAGGCGGGAAATATATTCGTTCCTGCCATCAAAGCTGGCGGCAAGGTCATTGAGTATGGTTGCAAAGTTTGTCATACAGACGGCAACCTCTTTCTCCATAAGGGCGTTGGCGATACAGGCGGCAAGGTAGCTTTTTCCTGTCCCCACGCCGCCCCAAAACAGGTAGCCGATATTTTCAGCCTGCATGGTTTCCCAGCTCTCCACATAAAAGCGGGCAGTTTCGGTCTGTGGGTTTCTGCCGTTGTCATGCTCAAATGTCCAGTTCCGCATAGCGGGGTCGGTAAAGCCCCGGCGCTTCAAGTCCTCCACTGTTTCAAGGTGCTTCTGTCTGCTTTCGGCGGCTTGTTGCTTTTCACGGGCTGCCCGCTGGCAGTCGCAGTCTGTTGGGTGGCGGTCACGCCCGAAACAGGTCTTTCCCTCTGCAAAGTAGGCTTCTTTTGGCGTATGGCACTTGCCGCAGTATAAAAGCCCGTCCTCGCCTGTGTAGTCTTCCGCTTCGGCGGTAGTGGCTGTAATGTCCGTAATCATAGCTTCAATCTCGTTTTTCATAAGCTCTCGCCCTCCTTGCATGAATAATCGGGTATGCCCTGTTTCGGGGCAGCCTTGCCTTTGGCAGCGTCCTCCTGCGCCCACTTGTAAATGGTGGCTGCATGGCTGTGGTACTGCTTCCCGGTGGAAGCGATATGGCAGGAAAGCCGGTCAATATAATACTCCCACTTGTCGGGCAGCTCTGTTTTCAGCCCGGAAAGCTCTGTATCGGTCAGTATCACATTGTTGTATCTGCCATAAGCGGCGGGGACGGGGTGTCCCGTTTCTCCCTCTCTCTCTTTTTCTATCTCTATCTCTTTCTCTAACTCTATCTCTGGTGGACGAATGTCGGACAAATGTCCGCCTTTTGTCCGGGGCGGTAAAAGTGCCTTGTTTTCCTGTCTTGCAGCCCGTTTCCTCTCGGCTTCGGTAGAGGACTGTCCTATCATCAGCTCAATGTCGGTCATATAAAAAGCCCCACTGTCAAGCTGCTCCACAAGCCCCAACTGCCGGAAAATCTCTAAAGCCCTCTCAACCGTCCCTATCTGGTGGCGGGTCAGTGTCGCTATCATCTGCGCTGTGTAGGGGATATGCTCGTCAAGCTGCAACTTCCCGCCGTTTTTCAGCGATTTTAAGTACAGCTTCAAGAGGATATTGGAATATAAAATCCCGTCTTTCATATCTTCCAGCAGCACAATGGAGTCGCTGTCAAAAAAGTTCTCTTTCAGCTTGAGGTAGTAATACTTGCGGTTATCTGCCATTGTCCCTGTCCTCCTTTTTCCGGCGTTTGGAGTAGTAGCGGGGGCAGAGTATGATAACCGCCCGGAAGCTCTGCTTGCAGCTATGGGTACAGCCCCGGCAGAGGTCGTTGTATGTGATACGGTCGCAGGTGGTATTCCCGACTTTTACTTGCCGCAGGAAAAAGGACCATTCCAGCCGCCGTTTCTTGCTCATTCTTGGCATGGGTGCGCTCCTTTCTGCCGTTTCCGCTGGTGTGGCGGTATCGGCGATAATTCTGTATCATCTCGGTATCATTTTCGGGGTTTTTCTGCCCTGTAAGCCCGTTAAAAAATCCTTTGGTATTGCGGATAGGGTACGGGGCAGCCCCCTTGTTCTGTATGGGTTCGGGTACATTTTGGGGTGGTTTTTATCGCTCCTGTTCCTGCCTTTTCACAGGCTTGCGCTCCCGGCGTAAAATCTGGTCGATATTGCCCTTGACGGTCTGTAAGCGGCGGTATTCCTCCCGTTTTGCCCGGTAATCGTTGTAGCCGCTGTTTTTCTCTTTGATAAGGGTTTCAATCTCTGCTTGCAGGGCTTTATAGCTTGGCAGCTTGGAAATGCCGTTCTCCCTAAAATAACGGGCGGCTGCGTCTGCTATGATAAAGTCGCTTTCGTGCTTCTGTCGGTAGGCTGCTTTTGCTTTGGCGTTTTTCTGCTGTTTCAGCCCGTCCCGGACAGGGCGGGTCTTGGAATAGGCAAGCACCTGCCGTTGCAGCTCCTTTTTCCCGTCCAGCGTCTTTTCCACCTGCTTCAGCTCTATAAGGCTTTCCCGCATGGCGGTATAGGCGGCAGAACAGGCTTCGTCCAGTTCCTCCGGGGAAGAAAAGCCGTACTGCTGGTAGGCGGTAACGGTAGCCGCCATTTGCTTTAGATTGTACTTTGCCGCCCAGCGGTCATAGCCCACGCCCTTGCCCTCGGCTCGCTTGGCTTCCCGGTCAACCATGCGCTGCAAGGTGTTGTCTGCCGGGGTGGTTTTTGTGGTTTTTTCCCCTTGTGACGGCTTTTTAACTGCGGCAGGGTATTCGGGTATGGCTTTGGTCTGTTCGGCGGCTCTGCGGGCGTTCTGTGTAAGCAGGGCAAGGACAGCAGCCTTGTCAAAATCGTCCCCCAGCTTCCGGGCTGTGATAGGCTTTGTCCTGTCCGGCGTGAGGTAGGAAAGCCGCCCCCGGCTCTCCTTGACAGTCACACCCTCACGCAGCAAAAGGGAAGAAAACTCGTCAAAGCTGGTAGCTTGGGAAAGTGCCTGCCGTATCGTCCGGCGCAGCTTCGCCTTGTCCGTTTCAAACTTGGTGGGCTTGGTCGGCTGTCCGGCGGCTTCTCTGGTGGCGTTCTCTTTATCAAGGGCAAGCTGCCCTTTCTTTGCCGCCCAGTATTCCCGTTCCGTTATCCGTTCCTTGCTGCCGTTTAGGAGGTCGATTTGGTAAAGCCCCTCCCGGTGGCACATCTCCATGACTTCACTCTTGAAATATTCCATAGCGGCATTGGTGCAGCGGTGCTTGCAGCCCTCCCGTGTATCGGCTGGTCTGTCCATGTAGGGCAGAAGCGGGACTTCATAAATCCGCAGGGAGTTGATGACGATATGCACATGGATATTGCCGCTGTGGTTATGCCCGTCCGGGTGGGTGCAGATTAGGGCTTGGTGTCCGGGAAAATGCTCCTTGCAGAACTGCTCGCCCAGCTCCTGCGCCCGGTCTACGGTCAAGCCGTTGTCTGTCCCGTCCCGTGGGTCAAAGCTGATGATATAGTGGTGGCTTTTCACATCTTCCCGTTTTTGGTTTTTCTCATAGCGGAGATTAGCCCGCATACAGGCAACAGCGAAATCCTCGCCCCCGCAGTTGAGGGAAGAAATGCGGTAATCCTCCCTCGGTATCAGCCGCCCGTTTTCATCAAGGGTGGGCTTCATGGTAAACTCGTCATGCTCAAATGTGAGATAGGCTTCCGCTGCGCCATAGTCCGCATTTTTAGAGCTGATATGTTTGAATGTTGCCAACAGCGTCACCCACTTTCTGCAAGACTTCAAACTTTAGGGCAGCAAGGTCGGAAACCGCCGCCCGTACCTCCCCGGCAAGCTGCGGGTAGGGGCTGTGCCACTCGTTCAGCGTCCGGGCTATCTGGTTTAAGTTGCCGCCGATCCTGCCGTATTCGGCGGTCAGCTTCCCAACAGCGGCAAGCAGCTCGTCATTGACGGGGGAAACGGTTATGATGGGGCGTATGGCTGCCCCGGTTATGGCTTGCCGGATAAACTCGGCTTGGCTCATGTTGTAAGCAGAAAGCCTTTCCGCAAACTCGGCGTATTCTTCCTCGGTCATGCGTGTCTTGACTACCCGGCTGCGGTGCGGCGTGTTATATCGTTTTCGCATGGTAAAACCTCCTTTCGGCTGTGCGTGGTGTCCTCTCACTAATAGGAGAAAAACAGGGTGTAAAGCGGAACTGTTTTTGAAAAATCCGAAAAATTATTTTGAGGGATTTTTCAGCGGCGCAAGCCGCATAAGCAGGGTTTGGGGAAGGCACTCCCCAACAAGATTCCCGCAGGGGCAAAATGAGCGAAAAGCGAATTTTGGTACTGCGGTAGAATCTTGCTCTAAAAAACTGCCGGACTGCCGTTCACTTCCTACTGCCACTTTTTCAGAAAATCTATAACCAGCTTTTTCATAAAAGGCTGCGGGCTGGCGTTCTTCCCCTTACTCCCTACAACACCGCAAAAAGCAAAAATGACGGACTTTCCGGCAAGAACTTTTCCGGCGGCTCGGTCTTTCCCGACAATAAGGCGTTTCGGAAGCTGCGTTTTGCCCGCTGTCTAAAAAAATGGCAGCCTTTTTAGCTTCAATGTCTAATACGGAACATTTGGAAATTTGCCAAAAATGGACGCAAAAAAAGCAGCAAATCTTTTTCGGATTTACTGCTTCATGTGCTGCTGCGGGGCGGCGGGATATTCAGTTTTTATGTTATCGGTCAAGCCGGAACTTGAACAGGCTTTCAATCAGCTTTGTTCTGATGTAGTCCTCCATATCAGAATTATAATAGCCGTTCATTTTGGAGAAATAGCGGATATACCCGGCATATCGGTCAAGGACAGCTTGTATCGCTATGGGGTCGCCCTCATGTGCTTTTATTATCGTGTCATAGGGGAGAAGTAGGCTACTCATGGGACAGCACCTCCATTTCTTCTTTCAGCCGCTTCAAGGCAAGCTGGATATGCCGCCCGATTGTGCTGCGTGTCCAGCCGCTTTGTTCTCCGATTTCTTTCTGCTTCAAATGCTGGAAGTAATACAAAAAGATTTCCTCCTGCGACTGTTCCGGCAGTTCGGCAAGAGCCGCCGCAAGGGAACAGCTATCTAAAAATATCGTCTTCCCCCGGACGGAGAATGGATAAGTTTCGCCATAGTCTGGCACTTGAAAATACTCATCTATGGTGCTTAGTGGAACAAACTTTTCTTCGGTCAAGTATTCAAGGGAGATTTCCCGTTTCCACTGCGCTGCCAGCATACGGGCAGCGTCAAAGGACGCATGGCGAATAACAATCCGGCAATAGGTATCATGGGTATAGCGGATATGTTCTTGATAGGCTTCGTATTCAGTCATGGAAAATCCCCCTTTCTTCGATTATGGGAAAGGGCGGCAGCACTTTTTGCTGTCGCCCCTTGATTACCCACCAGCAAGGACAGGCGGGGCTGTCAACGGTGGGCGTAGCCCATTTACTTGCCGTTGACTGGCTCGGCTGGGTTTGCTATAAATTGCACTCACTATGGATTAACAGAACGCCTAAAAATAATCCATGTACTTATGAAGTAACAAATCAATAAAATTGCCAAAATCCCCATTGTTGCCCCTATTTGTAACATCACTGCACCGAACCCGATATAGGCTGAAATTTCTGCTGATATGGTTTGGATAAAGTAAGCTATTACAATAGCAGCTACAATGATTGCTGTGATAATTGGAAGCCCAAACCAAACACTTAATTGTTGCAAAATCAGTTTTCCGATATGCTTTTCTTCCACCCCCAATTTTCGGAGTACAGAGAAGCGATATTTATATTGTCCTGCGTCTAAGAGTTGTTGCAAGGAAAGTACGGTAAGACATATAATCATCAATACAACAGCACCATAAATCATTGCAGCCCGTAAAACGAAATTATTTGCTATTGTACTATTCCTCTGTAATGTGCTGAACCGTATTCCATACATAACACCGTTTTCTGCTTGCTCTGGGTATTCCTCTGTAAAAAGTTTTTCCAGTTCCCTTGCATTTTCATAGGAGATGTTTTCTTCTGTTGTGATATAGCGGTTTTTTATTACGGGCAACAACTTTTCACAAATACTGTCTGGAAGTACATAGAGTATATCTGTATAGGAATTGTATGCTGTTTCTCCAATCGGATCCTCATAATAGGACTGCTCGGAAAGAGTCAATTCTCCTGCGTCTGTCATAATGCTGGTATGCTCTTTCAAAAAGCTATCCCGTTCTTCCTCGGTGGCGATTGTTTTCCATTGTGTTGTAAATTCATCTTTTCCCAGAATAATCTGCTCATAACCCAACATTTCCCGTATGGTGTTATAATCACTTAAAGAAATTGCCACAATCGGAAAATCATATTTCTGTCTGTTGTGAAAATCGTCTTTCTCTGGCAGATATAGATTGAAAGTGCAATCATAGTCTGTATCTATTTTATGTTCTGTCAGAAAATCAGTAATGATTTCATAACTGTCCCGTGGCAGATTTTCTTCTTCATAAACATCATTGTATTTTGAATATACCTGTACATCATACATAGAGCGTATATCCAAATAGCCAGACGACCAGCCCGTCAAAATAGGGGCTGCAACGAACATGAAAATTGCTAATGCCAAAGTGATACAAATGACTGCCATAGTATTGCTGGTCGTATTCAGCTTTGAGGTAATCTGCCCGAAAAAGAAAAGTGCTTCCTCATGGTATCGGTGTTCCGGCGATTTTTCTTTCCATGCTACAATCAAACCACTGGTAAGATAAATGAAGGCACAAATGAAGAAAAGTAAGTCAATCAAGACAAAAAGCAGATATTGATTGAGCGTTCCGCCACCTAAAGGCAGATAATATTTATTTGTTAATGCTGCAACACTGGCTGCTGTAAAAGCGTTCAATACAGAACATATCAGCAAACCAGCAATGAAACACTCTCTTTTTTTCTTTCTGATTATGCAAAATATCGACCACAGCAAAGTAAGCAGTGGAAAAAGAATATTTTCCCAAAACATAAGCTGCACTGAAAACGCAAAGCGGGGGTCATAATAAAACCAGACCTTTTGTATTCCTGTAATCAATCCCCATACGGTAAATACTTCAAAGAGGACTACTACAACAGAAATGAAGCGGCTCTTTTTTAGCTCTGGCTCATTCTCTTTCTCTGCGGAAAGCATATCAATAATTTTTGTTTTCTGAATGGTACGGGTATTGAAAATTCCTACCACAAAAAAACTTGCCACAAAAAATACCACTGTCAACAAAACGGTATCCGGGAATAATGTCCATGAGATTTCATAAGGCTTTCCATAAGCAGTAAGGAGCATTGCGGTAATGAATTGAGAGCAAAATACACCGCAAAAAATACCAATCAAAATGGAAAACATACCCATAATCAGTGTTTCTGCAAAGAAAATCCTGCCAATGGTTTTTTGTTCCATTCCCATAATGGACTGGACAGCAAACTCCTTTTGCTTCTGTCTTAGCATATAATGATTGACGAACCGTATCAAAAATAACAACAGTAATGTTATCATGCAGATTGCAATTTTCATTCCGTCACTTAACAGCGTAAAATCATACTCGCTGCCTATATCCGGGCTATAATAACTACTGGAAATAGACAAGAACGCATAAAACAAGGTAACACAGATTGTCATTGTGACAATGTAGACCAGATAGTCTTTTACAGACCGTTTTGCATTTCTGAAAACAAGTTTAGCATACATGGCTCTGTCCCCCTCCGATCATGGTAAGGACATTCAGAATTTTATCAAAAAAATCACTTCTGCTGTCGTTGCCCTTGCGCAGTTCCATAAAGATTTCTCCGTCTTTCAAAAAAAGAATACGGCTGGCATAGCTGGCGGTAAAAGCGTCATGGGTTACCATAAGAATTGTCGCCCTAAGCTGTTCATTGATACTTTGAATGGTAGACAGCAGCATTTGTGAGGAATGGCTGTCTAATGCTCCTGTTGGCTCATCTGCCAATAAGAGTTTCGGATTGTTGATAATTGCTCTTGCACAGGCACAACGCTGTTTTTGACCGCCCGATACCTGATAAGGATATTTGTTTAGAATATCGCTGATATTCAGCTTTCCGGCTATATCCAAAATGCAGGGTTCTACACTCCCGGCAGGGACTTTATTGATTGCTAATGCCAGTGCAATGTTTTCTGAAATTGTCAATGTATCCAGCAAATTGAAGTCTTGAAATACAAAACCTAAATTCTCTCTGCGAAAGCGGGCAAGGGATTTTGGGTTGATTTCCGTTATATCTGTTCCCTCTAAAAAAATATGCCCTGCACTTACGGTATCAATCGTAGAAATACAGTTTAGCAGCGTTGTCTTTCCAGAACCGGACGCACCCATAATTCCGAGAAATTCTCCGGCTTCCACAGAAAAACTAATATCTTTAATGGCTTTGGTAATATTTCCCTCATTGCCATAATATTTCTGGATATGCTCCAGCTTCAAAATTGTATTCATCGGATAAACCTCCTTAACTGTTCCATACCCATATTGTAAATGGAGTATATCATTTTTTGTATCAAGTTTTCTTACACAGTTCTTACAAAAATGTAAGAAGTGCAGAACCTATCAGCCCTGCACTCCGATAATAAAATCATTCATTTGAAAGATAAGTGAAATCGTTGTTCCTCTGTTTTCGGAATAAGCAGTAAGTCCTATTCCCAGTTTATCACATAGACGCTTGCAAAGATATAAGCCAATTCCAGTAGAATTTTTCCCGGTTCGCCCATTCTGACCTGTAAATCCTTTTTCAAAAATACGGGGTAAATCACTTTTAGGAATACCTATCCCATTATCGCTGATAGATAGCACAATCTTGTCATTCGTTTTTGTCGCCCCAAAGTGCAAAATAGGCTGCTCTGCATGGTATTTGATTGCATTACCGATAATCTGATTTAAGATGAACCGCACCCATTTTTCATCGGTGTAAACTTTTGTTTCTATATCGTCTATCTGAATTGATATATTGCTTTGACGCAAAAGATACTTATTATCTGCGATTGCACTATGCACAACATCGCATAAATTGACTTCACGGACAGAATAGTCTTTTTCAGTGTGTTCACTTCTGGCATAGTAAAGCGCCTGTTCTGTATATTGATTGATATTCTCTAACTCTGCCAATACCTCTCTGGAAAAGGGAGAACGGTTATTCTCACACAGCAGCTTCATGGCTGTAATTGGTGTTTTTACTTCGTGTATCCATTGTTCAATGTATTCTTTATATTCCCTGCGTTCCCTCTGTACTTCGCCAATCCGTTCCAACATAGATTTTTCAGCCATTTTCATAATCTGGTAAAAAACCTGTTCATCAGCCCTTTCCGGCACTTGCATGATTTCCGGCAATAAATATCGTTCTTCTAATTGCTCCGTCATATTGAGCAATTTATTCAGATATTTTTTTCGTGAGAAATAAAATGCCAGCAAAGATAAAACAAGGACAATCGACCAGACCGCAAGAATAAACAGGAATGTTTGGATAGGATTATCGCTTGCAATTAAGAACAAGGCAAGGGCAAGCATACCCAACAGATTGATTAAAATAACGGGGAGTTGATTTTTCAAATATTGTTTTCCACTCATAATGTATATCCTTGCCTGTGTTTTGTTTTAATGAAATCTACAAGTCCGATTGTTGCCAGTTTGTCACGAATGCGGGTAATATTGACACTTAGGGCATTATCATCAACATAAAGCTGATTATCCCAAAGAAAATCCACAATATCATTTCTGGAACAGATTTTTCCAGCGTTCTTAAAAAGGTAGTAGAGGATTTTCAATTCATTCTTTGTCAATTCTGCTTTCTGTCCTTTGTACTCTATCATGCTACTCTCCAAATGCAGGGTAGCTTCTCTCCACATATAAATTTCTGTTTGAGGGGAACGGTAGGCTTTCTTTAACAATGCAGCAATTTTAGCAAGAAGAATAGCGGGATTATAAGGCTTTGTGATAAACGCATCTCCACCCAGCATAATGCTGTTCAGTTCGTCCATATCTGTATTACTGCTTGTTACAAATACAATCGGAATATCTGAAAAGGTGCGAATCCCCGAGCATATTTCAAAACCGTTATTCCCCGGAAGTTTTATATCCAGAATAACCAGATGTGGCGCAGCTTCTTTTAACTGCTCTATTGTTTGGGAAAAATCCGTAACTGCAAATACTTCATATCCATTCCCAGACAAAAGAGTTTTAAGCTGTGTTTGTATCGTAAAATCATCTTCAATGATTAGTATTTTTTCCTTCATAGAGATACCTCCCTGACACTTTATTATACTGTATCAGAGAGGTTTTCTCAATCCATATTGAAGAATAGTAACGGAATAATGGGCGGTTGTCTATCAAATTTTTGTGTGTTACTTTACCGCACATGAGCATTTGCACCCGGGTTATCATTACCATAACCTTCAAGCAGATTTACAACGCCAAGAACTGCAAGACCACCGCCTACTGCAATGATAACGACCTTGAGTGCTGATACACCGCTTGTAAGGAACGATGTATAGTCAAGCAGGATAAGCAGGTTTGCAAGCAGCTTGTGTGAAGCAAAAAATGACGCAACACTTGAAAGTAAGTTAGAGCCTGACATGGCAGTCATGGCATAATTCATAAGTAAATTCATAATAAATAATCTCCTTTTAATCTCTTATTTTTCGACCCTCCGTGATATAATAAGAGCGGTCTATTGTGGTGATAGATCAGGAGCAGCGGCAAATACACACATGAAGGATTCTCCCCTCATTTATTCTTTTTACTGTAAAGCCGCTGCTTCGTTTTGCTCTGCTTTCTTCATCATCCCGGCTTCCTCTATGGCAAAGTTCACCAGATCATCCGGATACTTCACTCCGGTAAGGTCAAGTTCTATGAACTTATCCTTCTTGGAAAACTTCGGTCTGCCATATTCGGAAACATATTTCTCAATATCAAATTGATTTTTCTTGTCAAAATCCGAAAGCTCTTTGTACATCTCGTGTGCGGTTATATCAACCTTATCTGAAAAGAACGGTCTTACTCCACGCACCTGCAATATACATTTGCCGCCATCCATAAGAGCCAGGCGGTCTTGGCTCATAAGCTCTCGTCCAAGTTTCTGATAGTTCAGACCATAGGACTGAGATGTTCCTCTGGTATCAGATGTGTTGTATGTGTCAATAGTTTCCTTACCCAGCACTTCCGACAGATCTTTTAATGTTGACTTTTCCTTGCCACCTAAAAACAGAAATGTATCGCAGTTACCCTCGATCGTCTCTGCGTTATCCTTATAAATTGACTTTAACTGTGCCTTAGACTGTAGGATAATGGAAGCCGATATCTCTCTGCTTCGTATGGTTGCAATCAGCTTGTCAAACTTCGGAATCTGTCCGATGTTTGTGAACTCGTCTAAGATACACCTAACATGTACCGGGAGCTTTCCATGGTATTCATCGTCTGCAATCGTACAGAGCAGATTGAAAAGCTGTGTGTACATGATTGATACCAAAAAATTAAGGGAATCATCTGTATCCGAAATAATGACAAACAATGCTATCTTTCTTCTACCGATGTCCCCTAAGTCGAGTTCATCATATGCTGTTATCTCCCTGACTTCCTTGATGTCAAATGGTGCAAGTCTCGCACCACAGGAAACCAGAATACTCTTGGCTGTCTTACCTGAAACAAAATGTCAAAGACTTTTTAGTACCCATACATTTCATTGCATGAAAAAAGCCACTGTAGATTTCTCCACAATGGCTATAAAGTCATTTTTATTCACTTTTGATTTTCGGCAACCTCATGCCCAAACTGGAATAGGTTTGACACTTTATTCGGGACTGAACTCCTTATCGGTAATGACATAATGAAATTCATCTGCACCAAAGGTATCTTTGTCCAGATCTGTAATAGTAAATGTAGTTCCATCAAATTTCATATAGCCGCTGGTGCCGTCAACAACAACGCCATCTTTTACAATGTCCAGATAAACAATTCTATCGATGCTATTCAACTCATAGGCCTGCCAACCGTCCACACCCTGAAAATAGGCTGTAACATTGGCAAACGGTTCATCGTTTTCCTTCTTGCAGACAAGATAACTGGCACTGTCCTCCGATACCCAGGTGGCAGTCATTCCCCAAGGACCTTCCGTTGATACATATCTCCCAAATTTATGGTCGTTGGTACGGTTAATTATGAGTCCTACAAAAGAACCAACAACGAGTACAAGAATAAGCACAACGACACCAACAATGATTTTTACATTCTTCCTCATGATAAATTCCCCCTTCCATAAATTCATCTGTTAAGAATATTCTTATTTTTCGCTCTTATTGAACATACTAATTATACCACAATATATGCAAGTTTTCCATATGCTTTTCTACCTATGCCGTATGCTGATTTGCCCTAACATCATTCTCAATCAGCCTCTTTATCTTGTCCTTCATGCTTTCTTCGGCATCCTCATTGAAATGCACTCTCACAACATACATTGTGCCACCTATCTGCTTTCTGAGTGCTACCGGTGTGTGTGATTTTCTATTCTCCATTTGTGTTCTCCTTTATGTCTGCCTGGTAAGGAAGAGCCTCTTTCAGCTGACAACCGGAAGCTGACAACCGACCTCTAAAAACTCTCAATTCCTTTTATTTATAGTTACTTTTCCTAAATTTACTTTTTCTCAAATATTCCGTTGCTTTCGTTGTCAGAACTATATATATCCCTTAAAAACATAGTAAATATAAGGTTTTATAGAACATAGAACCGACAACGGGGTTGGCAACGGGATAGACAACCAGCCGACAACCTATCAGGCATTTATCTCTCCATCCACTCCGGTGGCAATGATAACTGCTCCATCTGCTCCTTGGTTATCGGTTGAAAATCCTGACCTCTGTTGTCAGGCTTCTCCCATCCTTTCTGCCTGCGGTATGGTTCAGGAAAATGTCTTGGATTACTAAAGGCAATCCAATCACTGCAGTTATTCATAATGTCATTAATCTCACGAATTTCCCATTGTGCCGGATTTCCGTCATTTCCCAATGCCTCAGAATATAACTGCCTTGAACATACCATGCTTCCCTCGTAATGCTCCAAATAGTCAAGAATCAGCTCTTTCTTGGTATCTTCCTGCATAAACTGCTTCTGATACTCACAAAGCTCTTTTTCCATCTCTTTCGGAAGCCTCAGCTGGCATTTGCCACTCCTGTAGATTTCCATAGCCTCTGCCCACATCTGGTCGATATATTCCCTTGATGTCTTTTCATCATCGAGTATATGAGTTTCCGCCTCTTCCATATTGCAAAGAATAGGCAGAAATCTTCGGTTTCCCGACCTGTCCATAGGCAGGAAATCCAGCGAATTTGATGAACCGGCAAACACGCACTGCCTCTTGTGGTCTTTGGGATGCCTGTCGTATGGGGTCTTGTAAGTGTCTTTCTGTCTGCTCATAAAGGACTTGGTATCTTCCACATTCTTGGCATTGAGAATTGCCACCATTTCAGGGAACTCTATAATCAGATGCCCCTGTATTTTTCGGTATACATTATCATCATCCATTTTCTTCAAGTCATCCGTAAACCAGTCATCTTCCATGGCAAGGAAACGCAGAAAAGTGGATTTACCGGCTCCCTGACCACCTACCAGGCAGAGCATTACTTCAAACTTGATGCCCAGGCATGAAATTCTTGCTATCGTCCCTATCATAAAAAGCTTCATTACCTCATAGGTGTACTCACTGACCTCTGCCCCTAAGAAATGATGCAGTGCATAGCGTATCCTCTCCCTGCCATCCCATGTTATGGAATTGATGCGGTCAAGAACCGGATGGTATCTGTTTTCATTTGCCACGACCTTTATCACATCCTCAATCCGCTTTTCGTTGGATAATCCATAATGCTTTTCAAGGTAGACAACAAGGAATTTCAAATCAACATCCGTCAGGCTGTCGCTTTCACGATACCATCCCAAATCCCTTGTAATGTCGATTTTATCCGTAAACATGTTCAGACGGAATGCACCCTGCAGATTAGGGTCATTCATCAAAATCAGACGATAGTTACCGACTGTTTTCCTGACTTCTCCCTTTTCTGTGCTCTCCAGCATCGCCCTGACTTCTCCGATACTCTTCAATTCTTCCTGCAATCGACTTCACCCCCTTTCCAATGTCAGAAACAACAGAAGCTCTGTCAGGGATATCCTTTTCAAGGAGAGTATCAAGCTGATATTCCACTTTACTGATATTCTGCAGAGCTTCTACAAAGCAGGGATGCCATTCCTCATCCATGCTCTTCAGTGCATATTCTGTTTTCCATTTCCTTAACAGATGATAATAGTCTGACAGAACACAAAAACACTGCTTCTGCTCTTCATCCAGTATCTGCTCCGGTGTTTTCTTTGGTGCCATCTTTTTCGGTGGTGCCCGGTTGGTTGCGTCATAATTCAGTCCAAAGTCAGATGCAATCTTCATTGCAGCTTCCTTTGGTGCAAGCCCGAAATATTTTGCCACAAAATCTATCGCATCTCCGGTATCTCCACAGCCGAAACAATAGTATCTCTTATCAATCTTCATGCTGGGAGTCTTGTCTTTATGAAACGGACAACAAGCCAGCCCACTCCGGTTGATTTTGATGCCATACTGCATAGCCACCTGCCTTGCAGTGACATTTTCTTTCACTACTGCAAATACATTCATGCTTATCCCAATTCCTCTCCCCTTGCTTTTTTGTGCTTTCTGTCATGTGTGGGTGGTCTTACCCACGGAATACCATTTTTGCTATACATCAGGTGTCCTCCTTCATTTTTATTTGAACTTCTGGACAACTTGTCCAAAAGCTGCTTTCCTGTTCTTTATCCATAAATGCACAAAAAAGAGCATTCATGCTTTTTACACATAAATGCTCTGACGCTGTTTTATTATAAAATTGTCTTATCTGTTGTTCCCTACAAACTGGAATTTGACTAATTATTGTGTTTTAATGATTCTATAAACTACCCCCAATTGAGCAGGGTATGTTTCTTGAATCATTCCATTAAACCATATTGTAACGATATCTCCCACCTGAACATCTTCCGCTAAATTTTCTGCCGATACATAATACTCTCCATCATTCATCTGACAAAAGCCTTCAGCTGTACTCACATGCGTTACAAGAAGTTCTCCATCATCGGTAATTTCTTTTACTTTTGCATTAAAATTGATAACCTCTATTGGAATAGACGTATCATCTTTTTCAATATCTCTAAATATGATTCGTTCGTCATCAATGACTACTATGAGCTGACCTTCAGAACTCCTTTGATAATGATATCCGCTTCCGAAATTTGATTGATTATTTTCAGATGGTAACTCTGTCCCTGCCACTGTTGACACAATTTCTCCATCCATTGTTCCACAACCAGGCATTGACGCTACATATCCTGTGTCTTTATATATAACACCATCAACCATAACACATGGAGGATATGAGCCAGTATCTGCTATTTGCTCATTTTGTACTACATCATCATTTTCTTTATTTTCTGTTTCTACGGACACATTTCCAGACACAGGTTCTTTATTTTCTTGATTCGTTCCACATCCAGCCATTCCCAGCACCATACATAATACAAGCAGATAGATTACTTTTTTCATAATACATGCCTCCTTAACTTATATTTTTTAACTCTATAAACTGGAATTGTATATTAATTTTTCTTATTTAGTCTAATATGGAAATCGTTGGCTTTAGAACATTCTTCATATGTAAGATTAGTTTCATTCATTAAAAAACCAACGGCTTCCTCCTTTGTATTGTAATTAGATTTTTCTTTCATATATCTTAACAAATTGGTCATATATATTTTTCCGTACTTCTTCTGACAAACCGGCGTATTTTGTATCCAACACCTTTTTTACGGCTTCGTACTTCCTATTTTTATCTTCTATATCCGGACCACGGTCATAATTAAACCTCACATCATAAAAAATGTGTTTCATATCGTTACTTAAAGCTTGTAACACTCGAAACCCTTTCATAGAAAACTTTCCTTCTTTTATACCATTCTCCACACAGGGCTGTCTCGCCCAATCCATCATAAACCAATTCTCCATTGGCATATTTACACCATATCCGGAATCTGACAAAAAGTCATTTATCTCATTCCAATTTATCTGTAACGGCAAATCGTTTTCTTTCGCAAATAAATAGTCATCACGCTGTAATTCCTGTTTTTTTCGCTTTCTTGTATTTCTTTCATAAACAATCCAGTATATTACCATTGCTGCTATAATACACACGCTAAATATCTTTGTAATCATGGTATTTCCTTTATAAATAATCAAGTATACTACGGTTACTACCGCAATACTTATGCTGAGTACCTTTATAATCAAACCATTCATTGTGTATCTCCCTATCACTAAAAATTGGAAATTAACAAGTCGACAAATTCAAATAAACGCGTGCTTTTATAGCTCGCCTCTCAAACGTGCTTCTATATCAGATGCCGTGTATAACACATCCGTTACAATTACCCTTTCGTCACGGATTGTGTAAAATACTGAATAATTATCGACGAGCATTCTACGCAACTCCATTCTCTTTTCCGGCTCAGAATCCATAATCCTAAATCGTTCCGGGAAAGTGTCTAATGTAAGTATTTCATCAGCAATGCGATTATATTGTCCCATTGCATTATCCGGAGCAAGCAAATCTATAGCAATATAATTGTATATATCTTCCATATCCTGCAAAGCTTCTTTTGTAATCTCTACCTTATATTGCTTCATTAATGCCTCTCTCTAAATGCCACAAACGCACTAGCTGCATCCTCAACATTTCCTTTCTCTATATCGGCATATCCTTTTTCTAACTTTTGATGAATCTGTGTAACAGACATCATATCTGCATTCACTGAATTAGCCGCTTTTGGTAATACAATAGAAAAGGGAATTCCTCCTACTAATGATATTTGTTTTAAATACATATCTATAGCAGTAGCCATTGGTATCCCTAATTGTGCCAATACACTTTCTGCATTTTCTTTTACATCTGGATTTACTCTTATATTTAATGTTGCTGTTTTTCCCATAGAATACACCTCCATCTTTCTTTTATTGTAACGTCTTTTGCGTTACAAATCAATCTATGAAATATATTTTTGATGCGATAGCTTCACATTGTTTTGATTAACCATTGCATATCTGAGCGTTGTATCTATTTGCTCATGTCCCAGAATTTTCTGTACCTGTTCAATCGGCATACCTTTCTCAATTGCTCTGGTGGCCATAGTCCTTCTGAACTTATGTGGGTGTACCTTTTCTACACCTAACTTCTTCCCCATTTCTCGTAATCGTAACTCCACACCGCTTTCAGTAAGTCTACTGTATGGTTTGTTTAACGACACAAATAACGCTATATTATTATCTATCCTTGATTCAATATAATTCAACAAATGAATTTTGGTCTTAGCATCAAAATATGCTTTCCTCTCTTTGTCTCCTTTGCCATCTGCGATGCATTTAATACTTCTGCCATGTCATTGATGATGTCATAAATTTCTCTACCCATAAGAGCACACTCCTTTTTGAAGGAGTATATCGTAGAAAAACCAGCACATCAACAGAGCGTATTACTGGGATTTACCTTCCGCTCATATAAAATATATCAATAGCTTTACTTGCAAACTCTGCTGTGCCAACTCCTCCAACATCATCAATATTTTCCGTAAGTTCTCCTCCACCGGCATACATTCTTCCAAGACCGCATAAAATCTTATCTGAACATGTATAAAAATGATCTGTAATGTAATCCTGAAGTTTCCTTACCTGCAACTGCACCTGTTCATCTTCTGGGTCCATTTCTTTCATTTGTCCGAATTCAACAAATAATTGCATAAACTCATTTGCAACAGTAGCTTCATCATCTTTCGTCCAGTTCTTTGTTTTCTCTTCAAACTCCTTATACTCAGAGGTTTGTCCCCATTGTTCTTTTGCTCGTTTAGAATACTCATCAATCTTTGTTGTATCAAATACTTTAAAATCCATATATTTCACTCCTATTCCTTTTATTCCTCGAGCGAAACTAATAAGATTTTCAAGATGCTCTTTTTTCATAGTAAGCAATTCAATCTGCTGCTCTAATGCTTTATTCCTGTCAAAGTTAGGGGCATCAATTATCTTTTTAATCTCCTTAAGCGGAAATTCCAATTCTTTAAACAGTAAAATTTGTTGCAGCCTTTCCAAGGATGTATCGTCATACAACCTATAACCTGACTCTGTATATTCAATAGGTTTTAAGAGACCAATGGTATCATAATACTGCAGAGTGCGTATACTCGCTCCTGTTAATTTACTTACCTCATTCACTGTCATCATTGTCATTTTCTCCTCTCGATAAACATATCGTAAACTATTACGTTGCGTAGGAGTCAATAGTTTTTCAAAGAAATTTTCAAAATTAACAGTTTGATAAATTCCGATTTTCTTGATTCTACAAACTGAAATTTGTTAGTGCGATTGAATATCCATTTAATACTCAATCCCTCTTCTTCTTTACACAAATAATGACCGCCATAACAATCATCGGAATCATACTGATAATACCGATATATGCCGGTCCCAGTATTGCCATATTGGAATAATCAGGTTTTACCAGATATGCAAAAATAGTAAATGCATTGGTAGCACCATGCATAAGAGATGGCAACCAGATGGTCTCTGTCTTTTCATATACATAATCAAATAATATCCCCATCATAATAGTAGCGACACAGAACACAATCGGACCAAGTACCGGTGCGCCAATATATTCTTTACCATACTCATATACAGCCAAAATCATAATCGGCCAATGCCAAGCCCCCCAAATAGTACCACCTACAATTCGACCCTTAGTAACACCCAGCTTCTTCTTCAAATATGGATACAGCGCACCTCTCCAACCAACCTCTTCGCCTAATGCGACAAACATATTCAGAAATGGTGCAATTGTCACAGCTTGAACAGACGTAATCAGCAGATACATTGGTATCGTGATACCCCGTGCCTCGAACTGTTCCAACGCTCCCGCTTCCTCTAAAAGACCTCTTAACGTCATAAATTCAGAGTCAAATGTATCCGGGAAAATCACAAAAAACAAGACCCCTCCAAGGATACTTAATAACGCCGGCATCCAAAGGGCAAAGAATACATAACGAAGTTTCCCTTTTAAATGTGGTACCCATCCCATACCTTTTAGCGGGATTCTGGCTACCAGTACACCAAGGAACGGCATAAACATGGTAATCATCACTATAACAGTAAACACTATCTGATTTCCATTATTACTAAAAACACTTGCTATCATTTCTAAAATCCAAGCTAGTCCAAATGCGACTGCCATGTATATCACAAATTGTTTCTTACTCAAATTAATTGTTTCCATTATGCATCCACCTCTTTTCTATATACTTCCAAACTCCAGATTCTCCTCCTGCAGGTAGGGCAAGTTAGCTTTCGTGTCTTTGGCGTATGATTTCCAAAGAATGCTTCTAATTTCTTTGGCTGAAATCTGGTATGGCATTCCGGACAGAGATACTCTACCCGCTTGTACCAATAGCCAAACATAATTGCTACACAAATAGGAATCACTGCCATGGCCACAAAAAATGGCAACCAGATTCCTTTTAATATACCAATCACAAAAGTAACAATTTCGACAATTTCTAACGGAATTGCTATGATCAGCATTTTTTTGTACATTTTCTTTCGCTTTTCTTTTTCCTCCATAATCGATGATATGTCATGAATTGTTTTTTGCGACCCATCCTTGAAAGAAGCCAAAGAACTTCTTATGCCTTTAATATTTTCTAATTGTTTCGTTTTTTTCTTGACATCCGCCTGAATATTTTTTTCTTGCTCATCAAGCAAAAGTTCGATTACCTTTTTTGACTCTTCGGATTCCAATATTTCAGCAATATCTTTTATAGAGATATCCAAATCTCTTAAAAAGCAAATCGTTTCCAATGTGGCAACATCCTCTTCGGAGAACAGTCTTCGTCCCCCTTCCGTCAAATCTGTTGGCACCAAAATACCTCTTTCATCATAGTATTGAATCGTTCTTACTGAAACGTTGCACTTCTTTGCAAGCTCTCCTGTTGTGTATAATGACATATCCTGCCTCCTTTCAAGGTCCATATTAGTACATAACGTAGCGTGACAAGCAATATATCACGCTACGTTATTTTTTGATTTTTTCAAATAATCAAATTTTTATATCAAACCAGACAGCGAGAGAAATTCAAATTTGCTTATTTTAACCAAATCGGACCGACAATAAATATTCCCCAAAAGAGAACTGTAATAATGACTAAGGCTTCAGATACAGACCAGTAAATGATTTTATATTTTTTTACCGTAAGAGGATATATAAAATATATCAGTACAACTAATAGCTGTAAAATGATAAATAGTATCAAATAGCACCCACTCCACCAGATCAAAACAATCCGGATTATCCTGCAAGAACCTATTTACTGTATGTACTGCAATCTTTGCTGCCAACTCAACCGGAAAACTATATACTCCAGTTGATATAGAAGGAAATGCAATAGACCTGATTCCATTATCCATTGCCAGCTTCATAGAATTAAAATAGCAGTTAGCAAGAAGTTCCTCTTCTCTATTCCTTCCTGCATTCCATATCAGTCGGTCATTTTTTGCGGACAGTTCATACATGCTATCCTTTTCTGTTCTCTGCTCCTGCGTTTGCTCTCGTTTGATTTCTCCCTCCGTATCTTCTTGGCACAAGCAGGACAATACCTTGATGCACCAGAGCCCGGGACATATTCAACGCCGCACACCGTACAATTTTTAGCGGGCATTGCTGCCCACCGTTTTGTAGGTATGATATGTAATTCATCGACAAAGCCGATGAATTTATAGTAAATCTTGATTTCCTGCTTCACTGTTCCGTCTGCCATCTTCTCACGCTCCGAAACAAGTATCTTGTCTATGAGTGCGTTTATAACTGTTGCATCCAGTTCTTTTAAGCCTTGATAATTTCGGATAAGGGCGAGGAAGTCACGGATTCCCCGTGATTTCTCGTAGCTTTCATTAAGAGTTTCCGTCACCTCTTTCAGCCTTGCTTCAATTTCAAGCTGCTCTTTCTGGTATTTCCCCGACATCATCTCAAAATTCCGCTCGGTAATACGCTCCATGACCTTATCCTCGTAGAGAGAGGAAAACAGCCTGTCCAGTTCCGCAAGGCGTTTGTTCAGCTTCTTACGTTCTTTCTCTAATGCTTTCGCCCTGCTCTGGTCTGTTTCCGTGAGCCGCTTTTCTATGGCCCTGACCGCCTTTTCATCATTCACTGCCATATCCGCAAAACAGTTGATGTCGGCAAGAACGGCATTGAATAAATCCCTTGCTTCTATATTGTGGGCACTACACTCGCTTCTTCCGTTTCTTGCATAATTATTACATGAATACTGTACACAGTCGATAATCTCTGGGCGTTTCCTCCTGTGTACGTTCATTGCCCGCAGAGCACATCCGCAGTCCACACACTTGATAACGCCTGCAAAAATATTTACAAATCCTCCCTTGTTCTGTGGAAGCCTACGACTTGTAATAAGCTGTTGGACAATATCAAATTCCTCCTGCGTGACTATTCCCTCATGGGTATTGGGTATCACTTCCCATTCTTCGGGCAGCTTAGAGGGGCGTTTCTTGCTTTTCATATTGGCGGCAATCCGTTTGTAGCCTACAAGATTTCCCGCATATATCGGGCTTCTTAAAATGCTCCTCACGCTGTTCCCACTCCAAATATAGCGTTTGTCCTCGTTCCCCTCAAAATGACGTTCAAAGCCTGTTTCGCCACGCTCCGCCGCATAAGCGGCAGGGCGTAGGATATGCTGTTTATTAAGATGTCTGCAAATTTTGGCAACTCCATTCCCTTTTAATGCAAGGTCGAATATCTCTTTTACAACATGTGCCACTTTATCATCTATCAGCAGATGGTTGTGGTCGGCAGGGTCTTTGATATAGCCATAAGGGGCGGTAGTTCCCATGAATTTCCCCTGTTGAAACCTCGCCCGATATGCCGATTTTATCTTAACAGATATGTCAGCGGCATACATTTCGTTTAAAATGTTGCGGAAAGGCGTGATGTCCATAGCAGATTTATTCAAGGTATCTACGCCGTCATTGACCGCTATATACCTCACGTTATGCTCTGGGAAGAAAACTTCCAGATATAACCCACAATCAAGATAGTTTCTCCCCAGACGGGATAAATCTTTCGTAATCACGCAGTTTATCAGACCGCTTTCAATGTCTTTTATCATATTCTGGAAACTTGGTCTTTGGAAATTTGTACCAGAATAACCATCGTCCACATACGTTTTTGCTATGTGCCATCCCTGCTTTTTCACATAATCCGTGAGGATGGATTTCTGTGTCGCAATGCTCGCACTCTCGTTATCCGTACCATCGTCTTTAGATAAGCGGCAATAAATGCCGACTAAATAGATTTTCTTTTCTTCTTTGATTCCTGCCATACTGTAAAACCTCCGTATCTGTCCTATCTGTTTTCATGTCCCATTGCGTACATTCTAAGCGGACAGCCCCTCATTGTCGAAGGTGTCGCCCTCGGCAATCTTCTTCCGAATATCCTCGGAGATAATCGGGACAAACGCTTCTGTAACGGTCTGTGTGCCGACATATTCACGGCTGATTATCATCTGCACTGGTGCTTTTGGCACGATACGCTTTCTCTTTTTATCTGCTTTCTTATCCTCGCCCATACTTAAATCTTCCTTTCCAGACAGGGCAGGGAAGAGTTTGGAAATGTCCCCGCCCTGCCAATCAGATACCATTAATCCTCGCTGTTTAATTCTTTCTGTAATGCTTTAAGGAGTGCCGCCGCTTCATCAGCGTTCAGCGTGATTCCCTTGCCGCACTTTTCACGGTTCGGGGAAAAGCTGCGGATGTCATACTTCGGCTCTTTCCCATTCCATGAAATGAGATTGATTTCCTTTGTGTAGCCACTGTCGCCCGTAGACAATACTGCGATTTCCTTTACGATTTCATACTGGATTTCTCTCATTCTCCATACCTCAACTCTCTGTATTTACTTCCCGAAAAAAGAAGATTAGCGGCTGTCACGGTTGCGTTTCCTCTGCAACTCACGCTCCAAAAGTTTGATGATGGTTTCCTCCATCTGCTTCGGCGTTGTGTTCTTCGGAAAGTATTTTTTCAGCTTGCTTGTGTTGATTTTCAAGGTTTCTTTCTGGTTGCCCTTTTCCTCCGTCATAATCGCAAATATCGTATCCATGTCAAGCCGCCCGCTCTGGCTTAACTGTTTCATCCGCTGTGCCTGTGAGAGTGAGGGCGTTGCTTCTTCGCTCTCCATCGTGGCAAAGAGGTTTTCCTGCTCGTCTTTCTTCAAGAAGGACAGTTCCACCGCAGGCGTGAGGGCGATTTTCCCCTCGTCCACCATCTGCAAAATCGGCGGTATCAGTTCCGTCAGGCGGATAAAACGCTGCACGGTCATCCTGCCCACGCCGAAGCCCTGTGCCACCTTGTCGTCCGTCCGCAACTTCGTCACAACTTGTGACGAGGTTAAGTCTGTGCGGAAACCCTGCCGCTTCATGGCTTCGGATTTCATCTTGTAAGCAAACGCCCGCTCCGATGGCAGGATATTCTCACGCTGCAAATTGCTGTCTACAAGGGTGATGATGGCTCGGTCACGGTCTAAGGGCAGGACAAACGCAGGCACGGTATTTATCCCTGCAAGTTCAGAAGCACGGACACGCCGCTGTCCTGCAATCACTTCATAACCGTCCCCGTCCTCTTTCGGGCGTGTGATTATCGGCGTGACAATGCCAAATTCCTTGATGCTTTCCGCTAACTCTGACAGTGTTTCATCTTCTGCCACATGAAACGGATTGTCGGGGAACGGGTACAAGTCTTTGGTCTTTAACACCTTAAAATCCTGTTTCTTCATTCACATATCTACCTTTCTTTCGCTCTGCTTCTATGATTTTTCTGCAATTCTTCCAACACTTCGGGCGGTATTTTTGACAGCAGCCGCCCCATCTGCTCGTTGGTTCTCTGCAATTCAAATATCTTCTGATTCGCTTTCTGCACCTTTAGTTCCTGCTCGTACTTTTCATCACGCATACGCCCCGCATAGTCTGATTCCTGCCCAATTCTCTCTTTCAAACTGTCGATATACGCCTGCTGTTTCCCGATTTCCTTAGAGAATTTCTCCACGTCTGGCAGCCATGCAGAGAGTAAATCTAACGCTTTATCCCTTTTCTTCCCTGCGTTAAAGGCGTTGATGTCGGATAGGGCAGACACGATTTCTTCATACTGTTTATCAAGCCTGCCGCCTAATTTATAGAGCCATGTGGGGACGTGTTTCCGCTTGGTTTCCATTGAGGACTGCCCCCGTTCAAGCTGATTCCACCGTGAGGACATCCGCTCATGGTAGGCGGTCTGCCACTCGGATAATGATTTCTGGTTGCCTAAGATAGCTTTCGCTGACAGCTTATTGTCTGGCGTAATCGGCACAAAGCAGAGGTGCATATGGGGCGTTCTCTCGTCCATATGGACGACAGCGGAGAGGATATTCTGCTTTCCAACACGCTCCGAAATGAAGTCAAGAGCCGTCTGGAAATACGCTTTTTGTTCTTCGGGCGGTAACTGGTTCATAAATTCTGGTGAAGCTGTGATGAGCGTTTCCACCATCATCACGCTGTCTTTCCTTGTCCTGCACCCCGCTTCGGCTACCATGCGGTTAATCTCTTTCTTGTAGGTGTACTTTGGTGGTGCTATGAGATGGTAATTGTTTTTAGAGCGTTCCATATCTATATCTGGGTTGCTTTTGTAGGCTTCTTTCTTCCGCTCGTTGTGGCGTTCACAAGCCGCAACGCCGCCCGCTTTTCGTTTCTGGAAACGCAGGATTGCATAAGGCATAGGCGGATTCCTCCTTTCTTTCGGCGGGTGACCGTCCTTTGGGGTGACAGCGGTGACGGTGGTGACAGCAGTTTTGGGATACCCCCTGCCGACTGCCGCAACTGTCACCCTCACCCCCTGCATGACGGTCATGTCGATGATGACGGTGTTTTTGGGATACCCCCCTCGCAAGAGCCGTCACCGTCATGCCGCCATTCTTTTATCCGAAGCCGTAAGGCGTAGGATAGCAGGGCACAGCCCTGCCTTAAGGGAGTCCAGAGGGAACGTCTGGCACACGACTTTGCAGGGCAAAGTGTAGTGTGTTACACCCTGTAAACGCAGTCGGAAAAATCGGAATGATTTTTCTGACCGCAGGGGTGGTTTTACACGACCGAAAAGGGCGAGTAAATCTCACGCCTGCATTTTGCGTTTACGGGGTGTTCTCCCGTAGGGATGACAGCGGCAGGGTATCCTAAAATCACTGTCACCACCGTCACTGCTGTCACCCGCAGGGCAGAGCCGCCAGCTTTACATGGCTTTAAGCGTCAATGACAGTAACAGGGGGGTATCCTAATATCGCTGTCACCACCATCACCGCTGTCACCCGCCCTCCTTGCAAGGGCAATCCGCCTGCCGTCTTTCCTGCGGCTGTACTGGTAGCAGATACGGTTCTCGCTTAAAAATGTGGTGCGGTATTCATTCAGCCATTTCGTAATCACCGTGGGTATGGTTTCCGTTTCCCCCATAGCGGCTAACAGTTCCGTTGCCGTGCCTATCCATTCTTCCTTATCCCTCATAAAATCCACCAACCGAAAAAGGACATCTGGTATCGTTTCTTTCGCAAGCTGCTCCTGCGTTTTCCGCTCCACAAGCTCCCAACGGCAATCACGGAAACGCAGCGTGTATTCCTGATAAGGCGTGTCCCTGCCCGTCACATACAGCTTGGCGGTGTCAGACGCACGTTTCTCCTTTTCCAGAACAAAGGTAGCGTCCGCACTCCCCGTTAATCCTGTCGTCCCAGACACCTTGTTGAACACGTCGCTGTCATTCTGCTTTCGGATGTGGTGTACGACAATGACCGCCAGAGAGTGCCTGTCGGCAAAGTCTTTGATGAGGGAGATGTCCCCATAGTCGCTTGCATAGGCATTGTCTTTTGAAGCTGTACGGACTTTCTGCAAGGTATCAATGACAATGAGCCTGCTGTCTGGGTAATCTTTCAGATAATCTTCAAGCTGCACGATAAGACCGTCTGACAGCTTGCAGCTTGCCACGGCAAAGTGGAGCCGCCCGCTTGCTTCGTCCGTCAAACGAAATAACCTGTCCTGTATGCGGCAGAACGTGTCCTCAAGGCAGAGGTAAAGCACATCGCCCTCCATTGTCGGCATATCCCATAAAGGGATTCCCTGCGACACGCATAAGCATAGCTTCAGCATGAGCCAGCTTTTGCCTATCTTCTGTGAGCCGCAGAACAGCGATAAGCCTGTCGGGATAAGGCTGTCCACCACAAAGGATGGTTTCTCAAGCGGTTCATAAAGGAGCGTTTCGGCGTTGACTGTCTGTAACTTCTGCATGGCTTTCCTCCTTTCGGGCGGTGTCTTTGTTTTCGTTGCACATAGGCGTTGACCTCCTTAAAAATAGATTTACTCCCACGGAAAAAAGTGAGAGTATGTAATGCCGCCAATCCCACACAAATAAAAAACAGATTTCTTTTTCGGGCGGTGTCGGTCACGGTTGGAGATATTTCTTCAATTTCCGCCTTTACTTTCTCCTTTGCAATCGCAACAGATTTCTGTATTGCCGAAGCGGTGCAATGCTCCATAGCGGCGATTTGGTAAAAATTGAACTCATACTCGTAGTAGAGCAGGAAACGCCGCCTTTGTATCTCTGGAAGGCTCCCAACCGCCTTATAGAGCGTTTCATTCCGTTCTTCCTCAACCATGCGTTCATCAAGGCTCTTAGGCACACGCAACGCCCGTCTGTAAAGGGTTTCGTCCCATACCTCGTTAAACTCCCTGTGCCGCTCGTCCCATTAGAAAAGATTCCTGTTCCTGCGCTCCATCTGCCGAAACTCCATAAAGAACTGTTCCGACACTTCCAACTCGTGGGATTTGCCCTGCCCGTCCTTAAAGCTGATAAAATACCTTGTGCCGCTTTCCGTGGATTCCTCCCGAAGCGTGTATGCCTTAACCCTGTATGCCATCCTGTTGTCCTCCTGCAAAAAATGAGTGAGGGGATTTCCATCCCTCACCCAGTAGCCCGCAGGATGGCAGGCTGTTTTAGAAGCTATAAAATTTTCCGCAGCTTCTTCCGCAGATGGTCTAACCTCGCATAGATGGCACCAGTCGTCAAATGCACAAGCGGGGCAATCTCCTTTGTGGAATACCCCTGCATTTTCAGCAGGACGATTTTCAAGGTACGCCCGTCCACCGTGACTAATACTTGATAGAGATTTTCGCTCTCAATCTCTTCCAGTAACTCCGCAACCGTACCCACTTCCGCCTGCCGCTCCCTGCCTGCCATGTCCTCAAGATATTCCGCAACGTCATTCGTCCATCGGTAAAACCGCCTGTTGGAATTGAAGTCTGCCCTGTCCGCCATGCGTATCTGCTCAATGGTCGCTTCATCAACGCCGCACTCACGCAGCAGCTTTTCCTCCGCTTCTTTCCAGATACGCCATTTCCTGTCCTCCCGTCCGTGGTTGTATGCCATTCTTACTTCCTCCAATCAGAATTGATTGAGAGGGCAGAGAAAAGCCCCCTCATCTTCCCAAAGGAAAAAACAAGGGGGCTGAACGCCTTAAATTTTAATTTTCTATTATCTTTCTTAGTTTTATTAGGATTCTGGCTTTGCGTTTGTTTACAACGCTCTGGGTTATGCCCAACCTCGCCCCGACTTCACGCTCGGAAAGTCCGTCAAAAAAGATTGCCTGTATCAGCTCCTGTTCACTATCCGACAGCAAAGGCAGGGCGGCTTTCAGCCTGTCCACCATGACCGCATTGACAACGGTTTCTGCAATGTCCACCGCTTCATCAGTGATAAAGTCCAGAGGATTCCCCTCGCTGTCCGTAAATCCGTCGAGAGATAGCAGTCTATTCTTTGTATCTAATTTTTGCAGATAACGCCACCGTTCCTTGTCACGGTAGAAGTCTGTGTATTGCTCCCTCACGACTTCAAGCAGACAGCCTTGAATGGGGATAAACAGCTTGTCCATATAGGTCTGGTCGGATTCCCTGCAACGGCAGAACTCCGTGTAGGATAATTCCACATAGCCGCCACTTTCTCTGATATATACCTTTCTTGGTGCATATTTCACCATAAATACCTCCCATCTGAATTTTTGAAATGTAAAAAATCCAGATGGAGAGGCGGAGAACGACACCGCATATCAGAAACAGCCCTACGGCACTTTCCAACAAAAATCGACAAAAGAAAAACCGCAAAGGCTCTGTGACCTTTACGGTTATAGGAAATAGTAATTCTATTGTATGGAGATTGTACTTCTACTTTCAAGGTGAGAAGTACCGTTGCACTGGCAGAAATTTTTTTAACTGGTTTCCTGCCGTTCTCTGATATGCTATGTATTGATAAATTTTGCTTCGTATGAGCAGATAGATAACTGCCCGAAAAAAGGACATAAAAAAATCCCTCCAAATTTAAAAACAAATTCAGAGGGTAATTTAGGGTATAACAAAATAACCCACCCGAATATCGTTTTTTTTATTTGGTGAGTTTGTTCTTTCAAATACGAAACAAAAAGAGCCGATGATTCGTGAATTGTTCCACAATTTCATCGGCTCTGCGTCTTAAGCGTCTGGCTCTTTGATGACAGTTATCTTCAAGTTGTCAACTTTAATCAATCTTTCTTGTCTGCATTTTGGACAATAAAGGGGATAATTCTCCAAAACAGTGTCCTTCCTAATTTTATTACGGGTTTTGCTCCCACAAACAGGACACAATATCCATTCGCATTTCATCATAATTAGTCTCTAATCCTTTCAAATCTCATTTTATATGACTTTTGCAAGCTGTTAAGCTAACTTGTGGAACATATGCCGAACCTTATCTATACGGCTATTCGGGCGGCGGGGTTGGCAAATAAATTTACCAATAGCTGGCTGGTATCCTTTTAACTCTGTCAAGCAGACTCCCTGCCCATTTGTGAAATAAGTTAAATCGTTCCTGTATTCTTGAATACATCTAGCAGGGATTTCTCCTTTCAGAATGACCTCGTCATTCTTTATCTGAGTACTTACAATATCTGCACAATACCTTGGAGCATCATGATACGCCCGTGAGAGATATTCCTGCGGTGCATAAATTTCAAAGTGGAGATATGGCTCTAATAGTTCTGTCCCTGCTTTTTTTAAAGCCTGCTCCAATACGATAGGGGAAAGCAGCCGAAAGTCTGCGGGGGTACTTACAGGACTATAATACAATCCATATTCAAAACAGATTTTACAGTCTGTCACTTTCCATCCATACAGCCCCTGCTCGCAGCCATAAAGAACCCCCTCCATAACCGCATTTTGGAACGATTGATTTAAATATCCAAGTGAAACTCTGCTTTCATACTGCACTCCGCTTCCAATAGGGAGCGGCTCTATGGACAACCCGACAGAAGCCCAGAAAGGATTTGGCGGGACTTCTATGTGGATGGTATATTCTGCTTTTCTAAGCGGTCTTTCCATATATATAACAGTAGGCTCTTTTATTTCTGCCTCCACATGATATTTTTCCTCAAGGATGGCACAAATGACTTCCATCTGCACATTCCCCAAAAAAGAAAGTATAATCTCATGCGTTGTAGTATCCACATAATATTTTAAAAGAGGGTCGCCATCTGAAATTTCTGTAAGTGCCCCAAGCAATATTTCCCGCTGTTCAGATTTCTTTACTGCAATCGTTGTTTGGAGCATAGGGAGAGGATTTTCAATAAATTTTCTCTGCGGCAACAGTATTTCGTTCCCCAAAATACTGTTTAGCTGCAAAACATCATTTGGTAAAATTACAATATCACCAGAGCAGGCTGTATCGGATGAATATAATTCACCGTTTGTCGGAACATACATCTCTGTGATTTTTATTTTCTCTTTTTCAGATATTCTAATAACATCCCTCAAATGCAATGTTCCGCTATATATACGCACATAAACAAAACGCCGCCTTTTCTCTGAATATTCAATCTTAAAAACCTGCCCGCATAGTTCAGATTGACCTTCAGGCGTTGATGAATAAAATTTACTGGCAATTACTTCTATAAGCTGCCGAATCCCCAGATTGTTTTTAGCGCTTCCGTGATAAACGGGAAATAACGTTCCGTTTTGGAATCTCCTGTTTTCTTCCTGTTCCAGTTCTGACATTTTAAACGGTTTCCCTGACATATATTTCTCTAATAGTTCATCGTTTCCCATAATTACCGCATCCCACTGTTCCATATCGTCATTGTCCGTTACATTTATATGGGGATGCTGCCCAACCTTTTGCTTCACTATAATTTCCGAAGAAAGCTTTGCTTTCATTTCCCGATATACCATTGGCAAATCAATCCCCTCTTGGTCAATTTTATTGATGAAAAAAATTGTCGGAATCTTCATTATCTGTAGTGCATGAAACAGTATACGGGTCTGTGCCTGTATGCCATCCTTTGCAGAAACTAATAATACTGCTCCGTCTAATACGGATAAAGAACGGTATACTTCCGCCAAAAAATCCATATGGCCTGGCGTATCTATAATGTTGACTTTTACATCCTCCCACTGAAAAGATGTCACTGCTGTCTGGATAGTGATTCCCCTTTGACGCTCCAAATTCATTGTATCTGTCCTTGTTGTGCCTTCATCTACGCTCCCTAGTTCTGCAATTGCACCACTGGTATACAATAAACTTTCCGTTAATGTTGTCTTTCCTGCGTCAACGTGAGCCAGAATGCCTAAGTTAATTATTTTCATGTGATTTTCCTCCTATCAACACCCAAAAAAGGGCATAAAAATACCCAGTGATAAATACTCCTATCACTGGGTAAATAACTCCAATAGCCCCAAAACACTTATATGTTTTCGGGCATATAAAATTACATGATAAAAGTATTCTTAAACTGGGTACAAAAAACTAAGCCCCATATTAAAAGTGAAACGGGACTGCTACTTTTTGTTCCCACTATCAAATTGACAGTTTATTTAAGAATACCTTGCCGCATATTTATTAACTCCTTGTATAATACTGAATCTAATTATATTCCTTAACCCTTTATTTGTCAAGCTGACAAACTAAAGCAGAAAAAGCGGCAGGATTTCCCCCTGCCACTAATCATCTGTTTATGCAAAAATAATTTCCTTTTCCACAATCTCCCTCGCACAAGCCCTTATGTTATTGAGGCATCCTGTCCATTCTAAGGCGTTTTCTGCCTTTAGCTGTTCCGTTATGCCCTGTGCCTGTTTCATACCCTCTATGAGCCTTTCAAAGCGTTCCTGTGCCTGTCTGTTGATGTCGGCAAGGTAGGCGTTTAGCCTGCCGCTTGTAAGAAGATTGGTGTATGTAACTTTACGGTACTGTTTTAGATAATCTAAATGCCGTTGCCCCCAGATGCCTATTGCCTGTTCTTCTTCGGCGGGTACAGTTAAGCACGGTATCAAATAATCCCCTTGCCTTTCGTATTTGCCGCCCAGTTCCTCAAATAATGATTTTGCCATTGTCTGTTACCTCCACATTCTTTTTTATTTTGAATGTCCGCAAAATCCGTCCTACATCCTCCGACCATTGTGAGGATATCGCCGTCAACGGTAAATTCATAAGTAGAATCGTGTACAGATTCATTTGAATAGTCGATTACGAGCTTATTGCCGTCAATCGTATATGTAAAGTCGTAGGATATGGAGGGAAGCACCATTGCGCCGGTTCCATTTCCGTCAAACTCATATGTCGTAGTTCCGTCAAAATCCCAAGTGCCCGCAAGCGCATCCGTTCTGCCGGAGCAGCCTTTCACGATAAGTGCAATGACAACTACTATAACAATCAATGCAGCGGCAGCACCGCCAAACAGCATACGGCGTTGTTTCTGCTTTTTCTTTTTTTTCTTATTTCTTTGAGCCATTCGTTCCGATTCACTCAAATACCGCCCTGGTTGCCGGTGTTCGCCGGAACGTGGGGATTGATAATCCTGCATAACATTTCTCCAATCTCAGACTCAGCAAAAAGGCGGTGGCGGGAACCTCCCGTCACCGCCTTTTGCTTAAAGGTCTGTAGCTGAATTATTCAGCTTGTTCTTTCTTTTTTTGCCGTAAATGACAGTTCCCAATACGCCGAAGCCGCTTACGAACAGCACCGCAAACCACAGCATCATATTGCTGTTATCTCCGGTCTGAGGAGATTTTTCGCTGCCGTTGGTGCTTCCGGGCTTTGTTGTATCATCAGGCTTGCTCGGATTGGTCGGTTTTGTAGGATCAGTAGGCTCTGTCGGTGTTCCGGTAGCCGGAATCTCTACCGCTGGACGCTGATAGCCGCAAACCTTGCATTCTTCATGCTTGGAACCCTTTTTGGTTGCAGTTGCTTCCTTATCTACCACCCACTTAAAGCTGTGTGCTGCAACATCAGCCTTATCGCCGCAGGAGCATTCTTTCCAGTGGTTAATAGAATCGGATTTCCAGTCAGAGCTGTAGTTGTGGGTATGCTCACCGCTGCCGATTGCCGGAATCGTACCGGTTTCCAGTACACGCTTGCAAACAGTGCATTCCTTATGCTTTGAGCCGTCGGTTGTAGCAGTTGCTGGGGTGTCGATGATCCATTCGCCGGCGGTATGCGCTGCTGTATCTTTCTTATCACCGCAGGAGCACTCATGCCAGTGGTTGTCGGCATCGTTCTTCCACTCGCTGCCGTAGCTGTGAGTATGCTCACCGCCGCCGGTTGCCGGGATAGTTTCGGTTGCCATCGTATAACCGCAGACGGTACATTCCTTATGCTTTGAGCCGTCGGTTGTAGCAGTTGCCGGGGTGTCGATGATCCATTCGCCGGCGGTATGCGCTGCTGTATCTTTCTTATCGCCGCAGGAGCACTCATGCCAGTGGTTGTCGGCATCGTTCTTCCACTCGCTGCCGTAGCTGTGAGTATGCTCACCGCCGCCGGTTGCCGGGATGGTTTCAGTTGCCATCGTATAACCGCAGACGGTGCATTCCTTATGCTTTGAGCCGCTTGTGGTAGCTGTTGCCGGGGTGTCGATAATCCATTCGCCGGCGGTATGCGC
>NZ_QULF01000003.1:0-130576 GCF_003481465.1 Clostridium sp. OM05-9 | reverse complement strand
CTGTGAGTATGCTCACCGCCGCCGGTTGCCGGGATGGTTTCAGTTGCCATCGTATAACCGCAGACGGTGCATTCCTTATGCTTTGAGCCGCTTGTGGTAGCTGTTGCCGGGGTGTCGATAATCCATTCGCCGGCGGTATGCGCCGCCTTGCTGCCCTCGATGATCACGCCGCAGCCGACAACGGTGCACTCTTTCCAGTGATCGGTATTATCGGACTTCCAGTCGGAAGCGCTATGACCTGTTGCCGCAAGGATTACGCTTGTCTTGTCGGTAATTTCGGATGCACCGGTTGCATCCTCAAACCACTTGTCACAGCCGTCGCAGGTGTAATATGCCGTGTTGCCTTTCTCCGTGCAAGTAGGAGCCTTTGCGGGAACGAGGGTCAGATTGTGCGTATGCGGTACGGTCTTGTCATATCCGCAGGTATCGCAGATGTTGTCCTCGCCGTAATCGTGCGCCGCATTATCTTTTTTCTCGTGGCAGCGACTGCACTCCTTCCAGTGATTGTCTGCGTCCTTATTCCAATCAGTTGCCCAATCGTGTCCGAGAGCAGTATCCGCAGCTGTAAAGGTTTCTGTTGTGCTGATTTCGCCGCAGGCGCAGCTCTTGTAATACACTGCGTCGTTTGTGCAATCGGCAGCCGATTTGAGTGCTTCATCCTTTATGGTTTCCTGATCGAAAGTATGGGTATGCGGAGCGCCCTTATAAGTCGCCTTCACGCTTACTGCTTCCGCAGGCATTATGAAAGTAGTGGTTTCACTGTTCGCATCTTCAAGAGCAGCGCTGCCGCTTTCTACTACCCACTTATCAAACACCTTACCGTCAGGAGCCGCATTTGCGGTCAGAGTAATGGTTGTACCTTGCGCCGCTTTACTGATTTCGCTTCCTGCACCGATTGTCGCTTTGCCGTCCGCTACGATGATGGGATACTCTTTACTCTCCCAGATTGCATAGAAGGTAGTATCCAAGCTTACTTCATAGGTCGTGCCGGAAATAACCGAACCGTCGGCACTGGTTGACCAGCCCTTGAATTGCTTGCCTTCCGGTTCAGTAAAACCGCAGGCGGGCAGGGTGTAGCTGCCGGAAATACCGGTGACATCTGCCATTGTGCCGCCGCCACCGTTGGCATTGAATCTGACGGTATACTCGGCAGGGGCGGGAGGTGCGTCCTCCCACAGCGCCTTGACTGTGATGTCAGCAGTGACGGTCACAGGGGCGTTCACCGGATACTCCGCACCGTCTATCTCCCATGCCTTGAACTGCTTTCCTTCGGGTGCAATAAACTCGCACTCCGGCAGAGAATACTCGCTGCCGTGCAATATCTTCTTAGCGGGCATTGCGGTGGTGACCTCCTCGGGCAGCTCCTCAGGCTCGGAGCCGCCGTTAGCGTCAAAAGTGACGGTATGCTCGTTGCGCATTTCAAACGCTGCGGTGATGGTAACATCTCCCTCCGGCTGGGTGAAGGTATAGGTATCGTCCCCAACCGCAACGGCGGCAGGGTTGCCATTGACGGACAGCGTGCTTAGCATATAGCCCTCGTCGGGGTCAATGGAGAGCATGACAAGCTCGCCCTTAAAGAACAGTGGCGTGCCGTCCTCGGCGGTTCCCGCAGCGTTCACCACCTTGACTCTGCCGTTTTCGCAATCCTGCACCGTCACCTTATACTGCGGGTCGCCCTCCACGGTCACCTGCACCGAGATGTTCTTCTTCCACTCCTCTCCCGGACGTGTGATAACATCAAGCCCCGAGTTGCAGCGTGCTCCGGTGCCCTCCAGAATCACCGTTCCGTTGACCGTGAAGGTCTGCTCCCGCTGGGACTGCGGATCATAGTCTGCCGGGATCTCCCACGAAACCTCGACAGGTATAAAACCGGAGGTGTCAGCTGCAAAAACCCCGATTTGGACCTTGGAGAGCTCCTCTTTCAGATTCTGTTCCCTGGAAATACGGATCGGCTGCGCAGGCGCCACATCCCAATGGTCCTTCTCCCGCACATTGGTCAGGTAGTTCCAGAAAACCCTGAACGACTTGTAGGAGGCCACATTTCCGCAGGCGTCTTCGATGATAAGCGTGTGTTGGATGCTGTTGTCATACTCTGCCGGGATCGTATAAACGCCATTTTCATCCGGCGTCAGAAGCTCAGCTTTCCCACTCGGGGATGTATGGCAACGAACCGTGACGGGCGATGAGTCCTCTACCTTGAACCGCAGGTCGCCGTAATACTTACCATAGCTCTTCAGTTCCTTTCCGGTAGAAAGATCAATGGCTTTCGGGTTCTCGACGTCAATGATCATCTTCGGCGTAGAGACATAGGTCGTTCCCGTTGGGTTCGTGGCTTTGGCATAGACATACCAACCGCCGTTTTCTTCATACGCTGCAGCGTCTATTGTGATTAAGATAAATGGCAACACGATCGATCCCGGCGTGGCTTCCGCTATCTTGTATTCCTTCCAGAGGGACTCGTCAAGCGCTGCCAGCTCTTCCTGCGTGTAGCGCTCCGGAGAGCTGAGGTAATAGCCTGGCTTCGCGTCCGTGTCGACCCACATGCCTATCTGATAGGAATTCTCATCCATGGACGCGCCTTTGAGATAATACGGTTCGTCCGAATCCGCGTTATATCCCGTGAAGTACTGACCCGTCCCCAAGCGAAGCTCGACCTTTGGATGCTTCGTCGAATAGTTCAGCACGAGCGTCCGGTTTTTGGTGATCAGACCTGCCCGGAACTCTCCCTTTTCCTTGTCATATGGGATTTTCGTCCCGTCTGCCTCATCGGTCAGCGTTGCCGACACGCCCGCCGGCAGCCTGATCTGGAGCACCAGATATTCATTGTGCGGCAGCATCAGATCGGCGTAGGTCTTTTTGCCGTCCGGGCTGATGACCTTCACATGGTGCCGCCTGTAGGTTCTGACTGTGGCCGTAGTCTCGTTTCCCGCGTTGTCAGTCGCAACCACGGTATATTCCGCTCCCGCATCATTGTTGCCGCCATCCGGCGCGGGGAGACGATAGGTGGGGCCGGCTTGCGGCTCGCCGTTGATGGTCACCGACTTGATGCCGGAGGACGTCTCACCATTCAGTGCCGGGTCGCTCACGGTGAAGGTGTACGCGCCGGGATTTCCATCGAGGGTATCCTCGACGGTGTAGCTCTCGCCGTCCTTCAACCCCTCCAGCACCGGCGCCTTCGTGTCCGTTCCCATCACATGGCCGCACACAGTGCAGAGCTGCTTCTGATTGCTCCAGTCGCCGGGGATGTGCTTTCCGTTTTGCTTGGACATCTCCGCCACCGGGTCACGCGCCTGACACTTCATATTCCTGCACGCCCAGACGTGGCACGACTGCCGGTCGACCCAGCCGAAGTCGTGCTTCCCGTCGCAGGGGTCGTCGATCAGCTCCAGTTCCATCGCGTTGATCGCCCAGCCGTAGTTCTTCACGTACGGCAGCGTCAGCAGCTGCACGTCGATGCGCCCGTTCTCGTTGGGGATCAGGATATCATAGAGGTTCCAGAAGAAGGTGAACTCGTCGTTGCGGTTGATGGCTTGCGCCTCAACCTTCAGCTTTATCAGCTTTCCATTGTATGAGCCTATTTTGATGGACTTGTAGTCTTCGGGCAGGGGGTTTCTGACAAAATCTCCTATATATCTTAGCACTGTGCTGTATACCTTGTTTGAGTATACAAGATCGCCGTAGCCCATAGCTGCCGCGGCCGAGCCAAATTGATTATAGCCTGTTGTAAGCTTCAGCTTCGCGTCCGTCACGGTGATGTTCTGACCGTGACACCAGCGGCCGCCGCCGATGGCTGCGCCGTATGCGCCGTGCGCGTTCACCTCGCCGCCGGTGATGGTGATATCGCGCGCCGGGACGTTCTGACCGCCGCCGATGCCCGCGCCGTTGTATCCGCCGCCAATGCCGGCTCCTCCATCGCCGCCCTTGGCGATGATGGTGCCGCTCCAGAGCGATGGGTTCGTCTGAGAGCCGAAGTGCATATTTGCGCCGTGACCGTACATATCCAGGTTGAACAGACTTTCTGCGATATTGCGGGTCCCCCAGCTTCCTCCTATGCCCGCCGCTTTATAGCCACCCTGACACGTCACCGTGGTGCCCTCCATCACCTGCACGCACAGCTGCCCCTCGCTGCGGTTCTTCTGAATGGCCGCCCGTCCGGTGGCCCCCGTCAGCTTACTGTCCCGGTTGATAAAGTACAGATACGCCGACGCCTTCCCGTGCAGCTCGATGGCCGGTGTCTTGGCGTCCTTGTTCACCTGAATGTTAACGTTGTCCAGAAAAATGTGCGGTGCCGCCTTCTTTCCATTGATCTGGATCTTCTTGGTCCAGACAAAGTCCGGATCGCTTGAGGACGAATAGATATAGTATGTCTTGCTGTCCTTGATGTTGATGTCGCTCGTTCTATTGCACAGATCGATCTCCACATCAAATTTTGTGGGGATAGTATCCAACGTGCCGGTCTCCGCTGCAAAGACCGCTGTCGGCAGCAGCGTCAGCACCATGCAGCACAGCAGCAGGACGCTGAGTATTCGTTTCTTCATTGGCTTTTCTCCTCCTTTTCGTGTCGGGCGGGCTTGTCCGTCCCGTGTTTTTTCTGGTTTTCTCTGGTTCTGAGCCGGAAGCACAGTGCAGTGATAGCTGACGCTGCGGCAAAGGAAATAACGGCTACCAGCACATAGCCGCCTGCGTCCTTCCGCAGCAGCATTGTGCCGAACACGCCCTGTGCGGCGGTCTGTCCCCGCACTATAAGTGCGTCCGCTACCTTGGCAAGTGCCGTGAATAACATCAGGCACAAAGCAGATAGGCTTATTGCCTCGCACCGCTGCCTCCGGCGGGTGTTTTCCCGCACCCGCTGCTTGACGAGTGCGACCCGTCTTGCGGTATCATACATATTGTTTGAACCCCCTTTCCGGTTTGTCTGAAACTGTAATAAAAACCCTTTCACTTATATAGGTACAAAAAATCGAAAAAACTCTCACCAAAAACGAAAAATTTTTTAAAAAATTTGAGAGCCGCCAAAAAGCAGCTCTCAAGTAGAGGATGTTCAGTTATTTTCTCTGCGATAATCGGAAAGCAGACAATCTTACCGCCGCCACCAGCAGCACCGGCATGGCGTAGGCGATGTACTGCGCCGTACCGCCGTAGGCAATCAGCAGATTGTAGGTGGCGTGGAATGTTATCGCCGCACACAGCAGACCGCAAGTGCCGGCCACCTTCAGCCACGTCCGCTGCCATGTGTATGCAAGACCGCCGCCTACGATCAGTCCGCAGAGGACATGCATGGCTCCCGTGCCGAAGCCCCGGAAGAAAATAAAGGAAAAGCGGTCCGCTCCGTTTTGGATGAGATAGCAGACGTTTTCAAAGGTGGCAAAGGCGAGGGCAACCGTGATGGCGGCAGCCTTGATTTTATTCCCCTCCGGCTCGAACACCAAAAGATAGAACACCAGCGGCAGCAGCTTCATCATTTCCTCCACCACCGGCGCAATCTCCGCCGTGGCGGCAAGGGCGTCCGCCTGACACACCGCCGCGAGGAAGGTGTTGATATAAGCCGAAAGCAGGCACACCCCCATCCCGGCAATGCAGAACAGGAAGAAGCGGAGCTGCCGCCTGCCCATGCACAGAGCGGCTACCAGCAGGGGAGAGACTATGCAGAGAAAGATGTTTTCGATGTAGGTCACGCTTCCACCGCCTTTCTCGTGGCGGGCAGCAGCCCCAGAATCGCAAGCGTCAGCATCATATCGCACCAAAAGGTAGGGCTTGCCGGTGAGGTATCCGGCCAGAAGCAGCCCACAGTCCAAAGCAGATACTCCGCAAATACAAAGCACAGCACGCCGCTATGGAAATACCGCATATTCTGCACCGTGCCCATCTGCGTTTTCGCATAGGCAAGCCCTCGAATGGCGCAATAAGAGAGCCATATCATCATACCGCACCAGATTAGGTTGGAGAGAATGTCCCCGAAGGTGCAGTAAAACACCAGCAGCGGCACGCCAAACGCAGGTGCAAGCCATGCAGAGCGGCTACGGAAGCTGCGCTCGTCCTGAGTGGCGAGAGTTTCTTGCAAAATGTGCAGGAAGATGAGGCTCGCCACCCAGCCGAACTCCGATACATAAAAAACGTGCGGCGTGGTATTGAACAGCAGCAGATACAGCGTCCAGTAGAATGCGCCGAGGGCAAAGCAACCGTAGAAACACAGCAGAAGAAAATCCGCCTGCCTGCGGCTTTTCCAGTAGAAGATACCAGAAAGCAGCGCACCGACGAATGTGACCAGCAGTTGCAGCAGGTTTTCAATCAGCTCCATGCACATCCTCGCTTTCCTCATCCTGTCTGTCCTCTCGGTTCATCTGCCGCAGCAGGAAGCACAGAACGGTCACGCACACGCCGAGTAAAAACGCCAGAAGCCCGATGACGATGTATCCCAAAGCCGCACCGTCGTGAAAGATGCTTGCAGCCGTTTCAAAGCCCACATAATCCCCAGTCCGGATGCTTGCAGCAATGCCGGGCATGGCGAGGGACGCACCGATGAGCAGCACAAGGCACGCCGCCACGGCAGAAACCATGGTAATTGTATTACGACGCAGCCGTTTCTCCCGCTCAATTTTGGCGATGCGCCGCTTTGTCTCCGCAACACGCTCTTCATAGCTCCGCATTAGTGATTCCCTCCAGTTCTAATAGCCTTCGCAGGCTCTTTTTTCCGCGATACACCATGTTGGTGATCTGCTTTACCGTTTTTCCCGTGACCTCCGCTGCCTGTGCGTAACTCATATCCTCAAAATAGGTGAGATACAGCACCTCCCGATAGTCCGGGTTCATTTCGTCCATGCAGAAGTGCAGAACGCGGTTTCGCTCCTCCGTCCGAATGACCTCCTCCACCAGCAGCCGTCCGTCCGGCTCGCCGGTCAGCGTATCGAGGCTGAACAGGGGCTTCCGTTTGCTCTTATGGCGCAGCGCCATGTGCCGCGCCGCCTTATAGAGATACGCCTTGAAGCCGCCGTCCCGTATCTTCGGCTTTTTGGTGAACAGATAGGCGAAAACGTCCAGCATCAGTTCCTCCGCCTCGTGAACGTCGTGCAGATAGCCGTCGATATACAGGGTCAGGGGGTCGCCGTATTTTTTTCATCAGGGCATTGAGCCCTTCGTCGTCGCCGTTCAGATATTGGCGGTACAAGCTCTCGTCGCAGGCCATAGCGTTCACCTCCTTTTTGCGGATGCTTCCCATGCAGAGGAGTATCCGTCAGGTGCTTGTCCTGCCGGAATCGCGGTGCTGTCCTTGAAAGCGCGGGTCGGACGGTTTCTCCGCATTTTCCGGGATCGCCCATGAACGTCCGAACCGGGACGCACCGGGAATCCGCCCTTCGGCGCAGTATTGGTTGACCCGCCGCTCTGACACGCCCCAACGGTAAGACGCCTCCCGAATGGAGATATAGCCCTTGATCCCGTTCATACCGCACCTCCGCATGGATAATACTCAATACGATACATTATATACGAATATCCGAATAAAAGCAAGCCCACACGGACGTTGGGACGCAGAATCTCTCCCACGTCCTCATATCTATCTGGCTTTATCTTCTCTTACCTTTGATACTTCCTTATGTGACGCTTCCTGCTTCACCTCATCCGCACCTCTAGCCTCAAATGCATCTGCATTATACTGATACTCCTGTGGTTCAGCGACCATCGGCGAATTTACAATCTCTGCTTCTACTCGCTCAGCTTCTGCCCTCTCCGGCTCTGTCTGTTTCAGATTCTTCGTATTCTCTATACGCTTTTCCTTATCAAGCTGCACATTCATCGCCAGATTATCCAGCTTATCAATCGAAGCGTCCAGATGCAGCTCCATTAACACAAACATCTTTTTCACTACTTTCATAGGTGCAAGTACTGCCTTTGTAATGAAATGTTTCTGCTCTTTCTGTGAATAATCCGCCTCCGGTTTGTCAGCAAAAGTACGAAATGCATTGGCTACTGTCTGACCAGCTTCACGAAATCCTTTTGCAAGAAGCGCTGTCTTTGCTATATCATTATCCGTTGTCTTGATTGCACCTCTTACATTCTCTCGGATATCAAGAAATCTTTTCTTAATTCCTAAGAACTCAGACACCCTGTATAATGCAGATCTTCCCTTTGCCTTTGCTTCATCAACTATGCTCTTAGCAGTAGATTTGACCTGTTCTTTCACTTCAATTACCTGCGATTTTATCTGCTCACATCTGGCATTAAGTCGCTCCTGTGCTTCCGACAATGCCTTTTTAGCATTATTGACAAGTGTATCTTCCTGCATTTCTTTGATCTGGTTCTGCATATTGGTGAGTTCTTCCGTCATGGAATCAATCTTTTTCTCCAGTCCATCCACATAGCTGCATATCTCAAATACATCGTTTGCCTGCTCCTTCATGGCATTTTTCTTTAGTAATTCGAGAAGTTCTCTTATGACCTCCTCGTTGGTAAGTGTTTTTCCTGCTTCTAAAAACTCTGATGCAGTCTGCCCGATAAGTGGCTTTGGAACAACCATGATCGTCTTATTGGCAAGTCCAAGTCTCTTCTGCTCCATGCAGGCAACCATCATCTCAAAGGACTTTCCGGCACCGACACAGTGTGCCAACAGGGTGTTTCCTCCAAGAAGGATTCTACCCCAACATTAATTCATCATTCATTAAGGTCGTCCTCCGAATCGTCTTCCACCACAGAATTTTGCATAGAAATAATTTGACGCTGATTCTTAATACCTATTTCTAAGATTCTTTTTTCTTCATCATTCCTAGCATACCTAATCTGTAAATAAGGCATATTCAGGTCATATCGTTCTTTCCATACAACAAGAACCGACGTAAAATATCCATAAATTTGAAGATATTTCTTCACTATATTTACTATGATGCTTTCCAACACTCTCTTCTCTGTATCATCTAAATAGTATAGCGATATTCCAATACACGGGAGAGCACCTTCAATTCCCACAAAATATAATTGCGGATTAATAGCAGTAGAGTTTAAGTCAACCAACTGATTATAACGCTTTTCACCAATTACTTTTTTAACATTTTCCCATATCTCATTTTGAAGCCCTATATCCTCTTCTATTCTGTATACTGGAGTTCCGTTAATGAATCGTTGCAACTTAACAACCGCCTCATCATTACTACAACCAGTCCACATTCTGATGAGTTTTATAACAACAAGGTATAAAATAACGCAGATACTAAAACCCACTATGATATATACTATTAATTGTAGCATTTTTTCTTCCTCCTTTTTTATCAGGGACAAGGCAACCAGAACCTTGCCCCCTTTCACCTTATGACAATTACTTTAACAGCTCAACCTTTTTAATAGGAGCATATGTTCCCGATTTCGTCGTGATAGGCGCCCCATAAAAAACATCGATTTCAGCACCCACTTTAAGACCTTCTACATCATAATCGCCCAAGTAAATCGACTTAACAATTCTACCTTGAAAAGTGCGTCCTTCAGCTGGATTCACATAATAAGACTCAGGTTCTTGACTTACGTACAATGTCACCTTACCATTGTTCTTATATAAACCTTCAATACGCATATTTCCATTCCTTCCTTTCGCCTTTCCGTCTGCAGACAGAAATTGAATCGTCATAAGACGTTGTAAATTTACATTTTTTAGGATATCATAAAAATGAAAAAATGAAAAAATGCATAATTCAAAATTTTTTTGCACCTTGACAAGGAGAAAGTAACTATGGTTAAAGAGTTTAAAACATTTTATGATAAATTACCTGAAAACTATCAAAAAATTATAAACGGTACTATAACAAGAATGAAAAAAACACATAAAAAAAAATCCACACGCAAGGTTTTTGACATTAAACATATAATTAATTTCTATCTGAAACAAAACAATATGACAACAAAAGAGCTATTGGAATTATGCTATGAAGCAGACGAAGATTTCTCAGAAGATACATATAAGTCAATACTAAAACGCAACCTTGCTAATATACAAGATAACAAAACGTTTAAGTTAGTGTCAAAAATATTGAAAATACCTTCTGATGAACGAGGAAATGTATATATCGAATACGATATACCCGAAGAACTACAAATAGCTAATATTTTCACCCATAAAGTCTATCCGTTTTCGAGCGAGTATTATCCTTATCTTACAGAATTTCAAAATAATACTGTATATGATAATTTCAAATGCTTGGGTACAGAAGACCAACAATCAATTCTATATCTTACTCAAGCCTTATTTTACAATCAAACTTCTCCAGAATTATTTATGCATTCCGAAGGCATTGATGAATATTTATAAACGGATTCTTAGCAAAATAAACGAAAGGCGAGTATCTCCTAGCTGATACCCGCCTTTTATTTATCTATTTCCTTTAGCTCTATTATGAGTTATACAAAGCAATGGAATTATTATACCAAAAAACGGTTAGACTTCAATCTAACCGTTTTATTATAGCGTGTCTTCATTTATTTGGTCGTAAATTGGTCGTAAATCTCGACCTATAATCTCTGAAACCCTTGATTTTCCTTGCTTTATTTATCCAAGCTCTTCATTGTCGGGAATTTTTTTGATTGCTAAGCTAACTCTTGTATATCCTTGCAAACCCTTGGAAAATAGGCTTTCCCGGATTCTATATACGTGGTCACTCTTGGACGTTTTTTTGACTTTTGTGCGTCCAAAAGATGTCATTCGCCTTAAAATACGTCTTTTTATTTTAAGACATGTACTGCCGTGTCAAACACTACAATACTTGATGAGTATAGCATATTTATCTCAATATGAATAGGTATATTTTCAATCTTAAAAGAGTTCAATCGCAGGACTCTTTTCTAAAAAATATCCATATTTTTTGATAATTTCTCAATTACTGATTTGGTAACATCTGGGTTTGCTTCTGCATATATGTTCATGGTAGTTGATACATCAGCATGTCCCATTACCTCTTGAATTACTTTGATGTTGGTTTCATTCTCGCAAAATCTTGATGCAAACGTATGTCTGAAGATATGGCAGGAGAATCTTGGAATCATAACAGGTTCTCTCTTCTCCTTTTTAGCAGCCACCTCTTCTTCTGAATTATGTGTATCCACAATTCTCTTGATTGCCCGGTTTACTGCTGCTGGGTTATGTGGCATCCCAAATCGGTTTGTAAATACAAAATTGGTCATTCCATCCACATTCTCAACGCAAAAGCCTTCCTGCTTCTGTCTCTCATATTCTTCCTGAAGCACATCATATACCTGCTGCATCATAGGTATTCTACGATTACCAGCTTCTGTCTTTGGCAAAGATACTCTAAACTCACATTTATATGAATCATCCGCTCTCTGGTAATAGGTCAAGCTATGATTGATATCAATGATTCGATTTTCCAAATCAATATCATCCCAGCGTATCCCAATTGCTTCTCCTATTCTGCATCCAGTTCCTAACAAAAATACAAAGAATGGATACCAGTGATAAAAGAACGGATTCTTTGCTACATACTCCATGAATTTTCTCTGCTGATCCACAGTCAACGCTCGCCTTGTTTTTCTGGCACCACCATTACGCTTTTTTACTTCACAGTATGCTCCGTCTACCGGATTCTTCCTTATGATATCATCTCTGACAGCAAGTTGAAATGTAGGTCTTAGTACTGTGTTAATTGTCTCAAGCGTATTAATCTGTAATCCCTGATTATTAATCAAGTCTGTATAAAAGAACAACACGTCTGAGTATTTCACATCTCTTACTTTCTTCTTGCCAAATGTATCACGAATAAAATGATTCCATGTATACAAATAATTACTGTAAGTAGTGCTACGCAATTCTGTTTTAGTTGATATGTACCTGTCAAACAAAAAGTTCACATCAGCCTTTCCTGCGACATAGACATCAAGTCCATCCAACTGATCTTTTTGTAACTGTTCTTCTCTTTCTCGAAGTTTTACCAAAGACTTTGCATAAATGGTCCTTTTCTTGCCTAATGGATCAATATATACATATGAGTATCTTCCGTCGCCTTTTCTGTAACCCTCACCCTTTCTTAATACTCTGCCTTTACCATCTTTTCTACAAGCCATTATTCTCTCCTTTCTGGAGAAAAGAGCCTGTTCTACTGATTAGCCTGTTGCTTCATTTGTAATTCAACACCCATTCTAATCAATTGCGAAATGGATAGATTATGAGTCTCAGCATACTCAACCATTATCTGGTATTCCTCTTCTTTGAATTTAACAGTCACCTTATGATCAAAAGGTTTATCTGCTTTTGGTCTTCCAGTTCTAGCCATCTGTATGCCTCCTTCATATCTTAATCATATTATACTTTTGGTCTGACTGAAAGTCAATACATTTTTTCTCTCTTGGCTCATTTTTCTCCATACTTGTTTGTATTTCTTCTATAACTAATGCGTCATTTCTCATAATTACTTATAAAACTCGTCATCTACAATGTGGAAAGTTTCAAGATATTCGTCAATAATATCAAGATTAACCAACACCAGCTGATTCACTTTATAACATGCCTTTGCATCCTTAGCTAACTGCATAAACTTTGACACACTCATTGAATACATCTCTGCTCCTTCTGAATATCTGACAAATCTTTTATTATTAGTCTTTTTAGTTCTGCTGTCCATTTGCTAACTCCTCCATTACCATTTTGCGAGCTACAGGTAACAGATCAAACTGTCGTATCAATGCTCTGTCTATTTCTTCTCTCACGCCTGAATCCTCAATGACAGTTCCACTTTTTGCTCTAATGCAGCCTTTTGAAATTGTCTGTGCATCTTCAGGCATAAAATCAGATATCTTACTTAATCCAAATCCACTTACATCCTTCGGATTTAAAATCACATGTACCGGAATATCCTTTAACTTACTGCTCAAAGGGACTACTGACACCTGCGGTGCACCATCATGATTACTGGCATCACATGAAACAATTATTCCTGGTCTGATTCCGCCCTGAATGCCATGTGGGTTTTTCCCAAAATCCGCATACACGACATCAAATTTATTATATTTACCATACTTTCTTTTTTCTGTTCGTCTGCTCATATCTATGCTCCCTTCTTGATGTGCATATCCAATCTGCCCTCATCTACAGTCACCACAATGCCGCCTGCTTCAATAACCAGTCCTACCTTAAAATAAGCATCCGCAACACTGCTGGATATAGCTGCCATATTCGCAACAACTACTCCACTGATTTGCTTTTTGCGGATCATATTCACAATCTGATTCCACTGGCGATCAACATCACTCTGCGAAAAGCCATTGCGTCTCATCTTTCCAACGATTGAATATTCTTTTCTCTTTACAAATTCATGTATATATTTGCTCTGCTTGTCTTCAAGCATATTTACTTTTTCTAGTGGAGCCTGCACTGAAAGATATTCTATGCAATCCATCTTTTTAATCTTTCTTCTCATTTTCTGCCTCCTATGCTGACTTCAAAGCCTGCTCTATCATAAAATCAAATGTCTTTTTCAAATAATCCTGCTTATCTGCAGGTAACTGCTTAAGTCTCGAATCTAATGAATCCGGTGTACATTCTATTGCAAGTAAGGTATTTGCATCTGTTTCATAAACTTCCATAAGCATATACAGGTTTTTCATGCTCAAGTTTCTTCCTCCTTGCTCCACCTGTCCAAGCGTCGAAACACTTATTCCGGTTTTAGCGGCAACCTCTTCAATGAGAAGTCCTTTGTCCTTACGGATATCACGAATCACCGGACCAATTTTATATCCTTCATATTTCATCGTCGTACCCTCCATTGTCCCGTGCCATTTCTCTAAGCATCTCTACCGCCGCATCTTCTGTCTCATACTGACCAAGCCACTTCCCACTCGAATCATGTACTACTGTACCAAATGCAGTCTGTGTAAATCTGCAATCCTTCACAGCCGGGACTTGTTTGTCCCGACCCGAAAGATTTCCTGCTGCTTCTCTACTAGAGAACTCCTTTAGCATCCGAAGTCCTCTGCATGAGATACAGTAATTGGCACCGGACCGACTTCAAGAGAATAGAGCCATATGCCCATATCAGTAATGGTATTCACAAATTCTTCCAGATCATAAATGTCATCTGTGATCTCATTCAGGCTTCTGACTACTACAACCTCAAAGTCTTCCTCTTTAAGTGTTGAAAAGAAAGCATTCAGACCTTCTCTGTCATAGTCCCTTGTCATTGAACGATCACAATACGCATCATTGATTATTACTCCATTAGGCATTGCCTGATCACGCATATTCTCGACCATCTGGACTACATTAAGTTCTGCTCTGCGTGACTTTACAAATGCAATACCCTTTGCAAGCTCCTGATTATCTGTACCTTCGTTTCCTACTACGTTAAAATCTCTTTTATTCATTTTGTTGTCTCCTTTACGATTTCGTATTGGAGAGTTTTGGCGCCTCCACTCTCGTGGTGTGCTGTATCTCAAGCACATGTTCATTCTAGTCTCTTACCGCTTTATTGCCGACCGTGTACAGGCGACAATTATGTCGTGTAAACACGACAATCACTTTCCAACTGACACGCTTTTCATCGCTTTCATCATTGCAAGGCACTGTCTTATCTGCAATTCATCCATATCTGAAAGAACATCCATTGCCTCAGATAATAGTTCTGAATTTTCTTCATTCTTTCCATACATTATGAAATCAACAGATACACCAAGTACGATTGCCAGATTATCTAATGTCTGTGTCTTAAAATCTCCACCATTTTCAATCGCAGATATTGCTTGTCTGCCTATACCTACTCTATGAGCTAACTCATCCTGTGATAATCCTATCGCCTTTCTACTGTCAGCAATTCGTAATCCTCTCTCATAATCCTTTTCTCTTGTCTGTGCTTTACTGCTCATAAATCCTCCTTGCCGCCCTTGGAAACGAACAAGTCGGATTACCTTTACAGCACTAAAAAAGACGCACGAGGAAACCAGTATCATAAATACTGTTCGTTTCCCCTGCGTCTCTGGTGCTTCCATCTTTCGATGTGCCCTTATCAGGTGGGCTGTAATTTAATTGTCAATCATTATATTCTGAAAGTCCCATTCTCAGAATGTTCCTTCATCATTCCCTCGGAATACTTCTTGAGTATCATCACTCGCTTACATCTGTCACACTTAATTCCAATATTCTGAAGTGCTACAGCGGAATCATCACCGCATACAAAGTATTCCATCATTAACTTGTTGCATTTTTTACATCTAATTTCTATAACATTTCCTTTGTTCAATTCAGTTCGCTCCTTATTCATACAAAATCATCAATCTACAATTCTGTACTCGTAAAGGAAAGGGAAATCACCTTTGCAAGCCTTTTGCCGGGAGTTCCGATGAATGTCTGCACATTCCCCGGCTTTGCTGATCTAAAGCCAACTGATACGAATTGTGCTGTCAGCACACAATCATATCAGGCTCCGGCTCTTTCCATAAACCACATATTGTTATCTTCATAGAAAAGAAATATTTCCTTTCCATCCACCACACAGGTATAGCGTTCACCAACGCCCCCAGCCTTGGTACTGGCTGCTCTGCGTTTGTCTTTTACTCGTGTTATCTCATACTTTCTGCCATCTTCCCATGTAATCTCTTTGGGAATAAGTATTCCATCCTTAGAGAACTCTGCCAGTACATCAACATATACCTTATTGCTCAATGTAATCACCTTCCTTACAAGATTGCTATTGCTCTGGAAGCATCCATCTTCCTTGCTATATAGCCTTTTTCTTCTAATATTTTCAGATATGCATAAACACTTGAAGTCGATGCCACCCCTACCATCCTGCATATCTCCCTGATAGTAGGAGCATAACCATTCACACGCTGATATTGCATAATGCTTTCATACACATTCTGTTGCTTCTCCGTCAATGGTGCTCTGTCTACCAGATCAATTCTTGCTGCTTCGCTCATGTTCCGCCTCCCTCTTTATCCAAAATACCCATGTGGATGTACTGTGTGTTCTTCTTTTGCATTGACTGCTGACAGAATCCTGTCCCGGTACATGAGTCCCCTCTGGATACTGTAAAATCCAAATCTTCTGCGTATCTCATCCACCGCTGAATCCATCTTCATCTGCTTTTCACGCTTCTCCACACTTGAGAACAAATCAATCTGTTCCCAATAATTATCTGTTACTAAGTCTGCACCTCGGACACCAACACTGCGGATTGGTTTGCTCCAGTTATAGTTTTCCTTAAATATCTGATAAGCATATGCAGCTATCTCTCCGGTGATATTCGTTGCATGGTCAATCTTTTTCTGACGGGTAAAAGAGAATAGCTCATTATCCCTGACACTTATCTCAACCACTCTGCACCGGAATCCATTCTCACGAAGTCTTGCTGCAACACTCTCAGCCAGAATATAAAGAACAATCTTTACATCCTCATCGCATACTAAATCCTTTGGTGTTGTTGTGCTGTTTCCCACCGATTTAATTGGAGCGTTGGTATTCTCCAGCTTGACAGGTGAATCATCATAGCCATTAGCAAACGACCATAAGATACTGCCCATCTTTCCAAGGTGACTGTTAAGCACATCTTCATCTGCTCTTGCAAGATCACCTATGGTTTTGATACCAAATAATGCAAGCTTTCTGTTCGTACTTTTGCCAACGTATAGAAGATCTGCCACCGGAAGTGACCATGCCTTCTGCTTAAACTCACTCTTATACATAGTTGTGATTGCATCAGGTTTCTTATAGTCTGAACCAAGCTTTGCAAATATCTTATTGAAAGAAACACCAACACTTACTGTGATGCCAAGCTCTGACTTCATTCTCCTGCTGATTTCCTGTGCGATAAGCAATCCATCTCCTTTAAGGGAACTGCTCCCTGTCACATCAAGCCAGCACTCATCAATCCCATATGGCTCCTGCCTGTCCGTATATTCTGCATATATCTCATGTGCCATTCTTGAGAACCGAAGATATAAGTCCATTCTTGGTGAAACAAATGTTATGTCAGGGCAGACCTGCTTTGCCTGCCAGAGTGCCATTCCTGTTTTCACACCGTACTTCTTAGCAATATAGTCGGCTGTTAAGACAATCCCATGTCTTGCCTCCGGGTCACCGCCTACTGCCAGTGGCTTTCCTGCAAGCTCCGGATGATGCAGATGCTCAATCGAGGCATAACAACAGTTGATATCTGAATGAAGTATTACCCTGTCTCCCATCTTCATCACCTCCTGCATTTAATCTGTCACTACCATAACCTTTAGTCCAAGTATATGAGTAATGTTTCTTACAGGGCATAGTATAACCCCAAGAATAATCGACTGTCAACGGACACATGTGTCCTTTTTCTCATTATATTGGATTTTTAACTTGAATAATTGGCACTATTGCTATATACTATGGAGTGAAAAGAGACATTTGAAATCAACAAAATGAAAGAAAAGAGGCGTATGCATGTACTCAATCGGAGAAATCATTTCAACATATAGAAAAAAGAAAGGCTTGCTCCAACAGGATCTCGCTGATGAACTGGCAAAGGAAGGCATTACCATTTCCTATAAAGCCATATCCAACTGGGAGAGAAATCTTGCTGAACCAAGCGTTACCATATTTTACAAAGTGTGTAGAATCCTTGGTGTTACTAACATGTATGAAGCATATTTTGGAGTAAATCCTGCAGATCCACTCTCTTCTCTTACTGATGAAGGCAGAGAAAAGGCTATGGATTACATCCATCTGCTCCACGCATCCGGAATGTATGAAAAGCAGACTGCTAAGATAATTCCATTCCGAAGCATTGATATTTTTGAAAATGCTGTATCAGCCGGAACCGGTAACTTCCTTGTAGACGGACCAAAAGAGACTGTATGTATAGATGAATCTATCTTACCGGAAGATACTACTTTTGGTGTCCGTATCAGTGGCGACAGTATGGAGCCTGAGTTTTCTGATGGTCAGATTGCATGGGTATTACAACAGGAATCTGTTGCTAATGGAGAAATCGGCATCTTCGCTCTAAACGGAGAAGCCTACATCAAGAAATTGCAAAACGATAAAGACGGAATCTTCCTTATCTCGCTTAATGAAAAGTATGCACCTATCCCCGTCGGAGAAGATGATCGTTTAGATATATTTGGTAAGGTTCTCGGAAAATGTAATCCTGCTGATATTGCTAAGAGTTACAAATAAGACCAGTGCCAATTAATGCAAGTCCTTTTTATTGGACACATGTTCTTGCATAATTAACACTAAGAAATCAGAATCTGAAAGAAGGAATTTTTATGGCGGTTGTCAACAATATCAAAGAAATCCGTGAGCAGCGTGGCATCTACCAGGATGAACTTGCTGAAGCTACCGGATACTGTACCAAAACCATCGGTCGAATAGAACGTGGGGAAAGCACCCCATCCGCAGAGTTTATGCTGCGGATTTCAAAATACTTTAATATGATGGTGGAAGATGTCTTCCATGTAGAAGATTGAGCTGGGCACATGATACCCAGCTCTATTACTATCTACTTTCAACATAAATTTTAAAAAGCGACGATTTTCGCAATCGTCGTCAGACTGTTCCTGTTGGGCGGTCTGACTTTTTTAACGATAGTGCAAACATCGTCAGAATTTGTCTGCGGTCAGGTTGTATCATAGCGGCTCCCTCCAGTAAGCCGCCGTATCCGCCAGCGTCAGCACGTCATTCCCTTTGAGGGCAAAAGAAACGGCGCCCTGATCTTTCAAAACCGCCGATAGAGCATCACATTTCTAAAATGAGCGCACGAAATTATCTGCCCCAGTCAACGGTTTTTTTCTTTCCCCGGACGGGGCAGATAACTTATTATGCAGAGCAGAGCGGAGCCGATGTGCGCTAATCGGTTCCTTGTACTTTCTCCTTCAGCTTTCGGAAAGATGTATCACTGATGGCGTGTTCAATCCGGCAGGCGTCTTGTTCCGCTGTTTCCTGATCGACGCCAGCAGCGATAAACTGCTCCATAAAAAACAAATGGCGTTCATAGATTTTCTCGGCAATCTCCAGACCTATGACGGTCAGATGAAGGAACCCATCATCATCCACGGTCAGAAAACCTCCATTTTTCAAAACGCCTACCGCATGGCTGATACTCGGTTTGCTAAAGCCCATGTACCGGGCAAGGTCAATGGAGCGGACCATGCCTTGCTTCTTTTGGAGTATCAGCACAGCCTCCAGATAATCCTCCCCGGACGCATGAATCTTCATCGTAGCCTCCTTTTAGGCGGAAAGCTGCTGTTCTGCGTTCCACATGGCAGCGTACTTTCCATCCTTTGCTAACAATTCTTCGTGTGTACCAGCTTCGGTGATCCGACCATCGGAAACCACCAGAATCTGATCGGCATTTTTTACGATGGATAGGGTATGTGCGATCATCACCACGGTTTTTTTCTCTTTCAGTAGGTTCGCAATCGCCTGCTTTACCGCCAATTCATTCTCAATGTCTAGGGAGGCCGTCGCCTCGTCAAGCAGCAGGATCGGGCTGTTTTTCAAAATGGCACGTGCTATGGAAAGGCGCTGGCGTTCGCCGCCGGACAGGAGATTTCCATTTTCCCCAATCGGCGTATCATAACCCCTCTCCATCTTGCGGATAAAGCCGTCACAGTTTGCCTCTCGGCAGGCCACTTCAATTTCTGCGTCCGTAGCATCCGGACGGGCATGGCGGATATTCTCCCGCACTGTATCATCAAACAGGAACACATCCTGGTCCACCATAGAAATCTGGTCTAATACCCGTTCCGCAGCTATATGATTGATCGGTCTGCCTCCTATGGAAATCGTGCCGCCAGATACTTCATAGTATTTTGCAATCAGGTTCAGGATGGTAGACTTGCCGGAGCCGGAATCCCCCACAATGGCGGTCAGCTTCTGATCCGGCACAGTAAAGGAAGCCTGTTTTAACACCGGTTCCCCAGGAACATAAGAAAAGTTCACATGGTCAAATACAATCTCATGGGAGGCTGCCTGTAGCGGCTCCATGCTGCCGGTTTCTTCCGGTTCCTTCATCACAGCCATGATTTTATTTTTCGAGATCATCAGATTCTTATAGCTGGTGAGGTCTACAAAAATGGAATTTGCCAGCTTCGCACAGAACAAAGGCAGCATACAAATCAAAAGATAGGACACGGTATCTAAAGTTCCGGCTGCCCAGGGGCCATAGGCCGTCCAGATCACAACCGGGCAGGACAGCCAGCTCAAAGTACCAAATCCCGCACCTATCGGGAGAACCTTGGCTTCATACACAAAGCTGATCCTGCTAAACTCCTGCATGGCATGGATCACGGTTTTGTTTTTCAGACCGCCAACGCCATAGGCCCGGAAAGTCTGGATACCGGATACATACTCCACAATGCTGCTGACATTCTCTGCACAAATATCGTTCTTCTCTTTGCCATACTTCGCTACCTGCCGGAAAGAAAGCCACAATCCGGGGATCAAAAGCAGGTCGGCAATCAGGAGGATCAGCCCGGCTGGAAAGTAGATCGTCATCACAAAAACAATCAACATCAGCGACAGGGCAAAGCTCTTTGCAATGTCCCCGATCTTATGGGTCAGAATTTTTTCATAGTTATTTACATCACTGGTAATGGTGTTGATATAATCGCCTGTCTGCCCTTGTGTAAACCGGGAAAGCGGGATACGCTTGAGATGGTCGCCCATAAACAAGCGGATATTTTTACTGACTTTTGCGCCGCCGATCTGTGCTTTGGTATAGCCATAGCTGTATATCAAAATACGGAGCAGAAAGATAAATGCAATAACACCTGTCAGGACCAGTACACGGTTCATATCAAACTGACCGTCCCATAAAAACCGCATGACGGAATAAAGCAGCATAAACAGGCTACCAGAGAACAGTCCCTCCAGGACAGTCCCGGCAACGCCAATATAAAACTCCCGGTTCTTCTTCCATACGTTATTTGGATTCATTCTGCCCGCCTCCTTCCAGTTGATAAGTAATTCCCCTCGCTGTTTCGTAGTCCTCCCATGCTTTCCGATAATAAGCGTTCTCTTTCCGCACTTCCTCATGGGTACCGACGCTGGTGATCGTATGATTCTCTACCACCGCCACACGGTCGCACATTTTCAAGGCGCTCAGCCTGTGCGCTACCACAATGACCGTCCTGCCTTTGCAGAGGTTCTGAATGGCCTTATCAATTTCCATCTGATTTTCCGGGTCAGAGGCGCTTGTCGCTTCGTCCAGAATCAGGATGGGAGCATTTTTCAAGATCGCCCTTGCAATAGCAATCCGCTGTTTTTCCCCACCGGAGAAACGGGAGCCGAAGCTGCCTACCTTTGTGTCATAACCATCCGGCAGCGACATGATGAAGTCATCAATCTGCGCCTCCCTGGCGGCAGCCCGTACTTCCTCCAGGCTGGCGTCTGAACCCATGCGGATATTTTCCAGTACACTGTCACGGGTAAGGAATGTCTTTTGAAATACAATGGCAATATTCTTCAGGATGGTATCGTAGTTCAGTTCATTCACGTTGATCCCGCCGATCAGCACCTCCCCCTCCTGCACATCATAAAACCGGGAGATCAGTTCAATCATGGTACTCTTGCCCGCGCCGGACTGTCCCACAAGTGCCATGCGTTCCCCATCCCTGATCTTGAGGTTGACGCCTTGCAGGACATCCGTTTTCCCATCGTAGGAAAAACGTACATTCTTAAGCTCAATATCATGGTTTTCCGGGAAGTCCATTCCACCTTCATAAACAGGAACGTCCAATATTTCTTTCGTTTTGGTAATGGCGCCCAGGACATTCGCAAAGTTTGTCCCCAATTCCTGTAAAGGCCGGATCTCCGTCAGATACATGGAGCCGACATAGACGAACAGCAAAAATGCACTGGCCGCCAGGGAGCCTTTCAGAAAGAACATCCCGCCCAGGGGAACCATCAGCAGCATCCCACATTCAATCAGAACCACGAAGGTTGCATAAGGAGGCCCCATTCTCCGGGAGGTTTCATTCCACATGGCATTCTCTTCCTGGATTGCACCGGAAAATTTCTGGAACGATTTGCTCCCCATGTTGTACGCTTTAATCAGTTTCATGCCGCTGATATACTCGATCATAACGGAATTGAGCGTTGTAATGGATCGGTTCGCCCGGTCCATCAAACCGTCCGTATTCCGAAACATAACCCCCATTACCACAACGGCCAAAATCAACGGCACCAGGGAAACCAGTGCCAATGGGATATTTACTGTCATCAAATAAATGAAAATTGCTACCGGCCCTACCATATAGCACACAAGGTCTGGAAGGTTATGGGCTAAAAACAACTCCAGCTTTTCAATATCTTCATTCAGAACCGTTTTAATATCCCCGGTCCGCCGCTCATTCAATGTACCAAGGGGGACTTTTGCCAGATGTTCCGCCACCATGCAGCGCACCTTGAACAAAGCACCGTAAGCACCTTTATGGGCCGCCACACCGGAACACCCGAATAAAACAAAGCGCAGGGCCACAGAAACGGAGATCATCATTACCGTCTGTACGACAAGCTCTTTTGTGCAGATATGCTGGAAAGCGGCATCCATCAGGCGATAAATCCCGATATACGGGACAATGATACACAGGCCGCTTGCCATGGCCAGCAGGATTGCCAGCAGCAGCCAGATTTTTTGCTCACCGGCCCATTGAAGCAGCAGTGCAATCCTGTTTTCTTTTTTCTGTTTCATCACTTCACATCTCCTTTCTCTCTGAAACAGAGAACAGTTCCCGGAGCTTTTGAAGGGAATCCATCACAACAGGGATGTCATCCGGCATTTCCCCTTCATCAAAATGCAGGACACGTGAGCAGGTACGGCAGACAAATTCAAAATCGTGAGTGACAATAAAAATGATTTTCCCCTGTTCGGATAACCGTTTTATCAGACCTGCCACCTGCGCCATGCTGTCAAAGTCCAGTCCGCTGGTGGGTTCATCGAACACCAGCAAATCTTTTCCACAGATCATGCTGACTGCCACAGCCACACGTTGCTTCTGTCCACCGGAAAGCGTGTTGGGATGGCGTTCCCGGTAGGCTGTAAGCCCCAATTCCTTCATGGTTTCCTCTACTAAATCTTGATCCGGGTTTCGGATTCCGAAGGAACATTCTGCCCCCACACTCTCCGCAAACAATTCATAGTTCACATCCTGCATAACCATATAAGAGCGTTTCAACCTCGCCTTGTGTTCCATCGGCTGGTCGTCCCAAAGGAACGCGCCTTCACAGTCTTTATGAAGCCCACACAGGGCGCGGGAAAACGTGGTCTTTCCGGCTCCATTATGACCGACCACCCCAATGACTTCCCCCTTTGCCGCAGAAAGAGCAATCTGGTGTAGAATCGTCCGTTTTTTATAGCGCAGAGTAACATCATGGAGTGCTAATGTGGGAGAGGAAATAGGCGGATGACTGGCCGGAGGGAGCACCCTTGCCAGATCAACCGCCCGCAGCCCCATGTGTTCCCGTTCGGTTTCGGGCAGCCGGAGAAATTCCTCCGGCGTGAAAATCCTTGCTATTTCTCCATCTTCCAGATAAACAATGCGATCTGCCAGCTCCATCAGATAATAGAGTCTGTGCTCCGCAATCAAAATGGTTTTCCCCTGGCTTTTTATCAGCCGCAGATGTTCTTTCAATTCCTGGATGGAAGCCATGTCCAGATTCGAGGATGGTTCGTCCAGCAGATAGATTTCCGGGTTCATGGCATAGACAGACGCAAACGCGATTTTCTGTTTCTCCCCACCAGACAATTCAAAAATATTGCGGTTCCGTAGCTTTTCAATATGCAAATCTTTTGTTGTCTGTTCTACCCGTTCCTCCAGTTCCTTTACCGGCCTGGCTTCATTTTCAATTCCAAACGCAATCTCACTGTCCGTATCCACATTGAAAAACTGCGTCCGGGGATTCTGAAAGACGGAGCCCACCTTTGCGGCGATCTGATACATGGGCAGGTTGCTGATTTCCTGTCCGTCCACCAGCACACGCCCTCGAAGTTCTCCCTGGTAAAATTGTGGAATCAGGCCGTTTACCAGCCTTGTGACCGTTGTTTTTCCACACCCGCTACGGCCACAGAACAAGACACATTCCCCGTCTGCAATTTTAAGGCTGATTCCATGCAGACCGCCATGCTCCTGTCCTTCATAAGAAAATGATACATTTTCAAATTCAATCACCCGGTCACACCTCCCCGCATACATAATTCAAAAATAAAGAAAGCAACAGCAATCAACATCGCCATCCAATCTGCAATCCCGCATTTTATCTGGACAAGGCAGGTCCGGGGATTGGGATTCTCAATCCCGCGAGTAACAGAGGCAATGGAAAGCTCGTCCGCTGCTTTGGAGGCCATCATCATCAGCGGCACATAAATACACTCTACCGTCATCCCCGGATGGGAAAGGAATCCGCCCAGGGAGGGCGATACATCCCGCATCCGCATGGCGTCCTTAACAAAATGCCAGTCCTCCTGGATAGTTGGAATATAGCGCAGCATGACCGCAAATGTGATCACAAATTTTTTCGGGGCATGGATGCGGTTCATGGCAGATAAAAACTCGCTGACTTTCGTTGTGGACAGGACAATCCCTGCCAGCATCCCACAAGCATAAACTTTATGGTACAGTCCAAGGAACGCAACAAACATGGTCCGTAGCGTCCCCGTCATGACCGCCATGATCCAGACCGTCAGTACACAGACCACGGCATAAAAGCAGACCCCTTTTATGGAATATTTCCACTTTCCGCAAAGCACTCCCAATACAGCAATCAGCAGGACAAGTGCAAACTGATACGAAAGGGAAGGTGCGAACATGGAACACAGTACGCACATTAAAATAAGAAAGAGCTTGGCCCGCGGGTCAAGCCAAAGCCCTTTCTGGACGGTGTTACCCATCATGCTGTAATACCTGCTTTTTCAAACTGCTTCTTCAGCATTTTGCAGCCCACAAATGCACTGATAGAAGCTGTTACAAGGAGAGCGGCAAACATGGCGATAAAGATTCCCGCGTTTGCGGTCGCCTGCATGGTGTCGATATAGCTTTGCTCGGTTCCATTTCCCAACATGGTCTGTGCCCAGCCCTGAGGATCAGCGAAGAAAACAAGGTACGATCCTGTTCCGCCCAGGGAGAAAAGGATATAGGACAGGCTGTTGATTTTCTTGCTCTTGTACTGCTTTGTACCGGCGACAAAATCCGCTACGACGGCCATAATGAGATAGCCCAGCGCAAACGCCCAGTGCATACCGGTGACAAACCAGATGATGGCCATGATAACGCCCATGATCGTGATACTCCAGCGCTTATGTACTTTTGCGATCATCAGCAGATAAACCGGCCCGGCAAGCAGAGCACTCCCGGCGGGCATGAAAAAGGTCAGCATCGGGTTGGTAGCAAAAAAGACGCCACCCACCATGATGAATACGAACAAAAGTGCGGTGAAAATCCCTGTTGTTACTAAGTCCTTGACGGACAATCCTGCCTTTGCATTTACTTGATTACTCATATTTTTTCCTCCTGCTTCAAGAACGGTTGACCTACCGCCTGAAATCTGTTATATTATGATTAGTTGCTGCTAACCACGGTCTATATGATACTAACTTTCCGGGCGGTCTGCAATACGTTCCGGGCATCTTCGTCCTTTCATTGCAAAGCTCCGTCCAATCGTTTCAAAGGAGGCCGTCATTTGAACAATAGCATTATTGCGGATTACTATGAACCGCTTTTAACAGATAACCATTTTATCCCGGTAGATAGCAATAACCGCTTCAATTCTGCCGGACAATGCTGGCGGTTATCGCCTGAATTTGGGGAAGGCCTTTACTGGGTCTATGCGAAAAAAGACCTGTACGACATTAAAATCCACGATTTCTATTTTCACGAAGATTTCTTCATGGAATTTAACCTGCCAGAAGCCTTAAGCATTACCCAGTATGAATCTATCTCCGGGGAGGAATTAAATCCCTATCGGCGGATGTCTGCCGGATGTATTAAAGCCTTTATCGGCGGTTATAAGCCATACAAGGCGCTGATCCACAAAAAAATCCCCATCCGTTCCATCGGTATCGAAGTCATGCCGGCATACTATGAGGATTATCTCCAAAAGCAATATCCAGGGGATTATATCAGCCCGCTTGCAGCTTTCCGGCAGATCGATCAGACAACAGATTTCCCAGCTATGGCTAAATTGCTCCATGAAGTAAAGGTCTACCGTGGGGATGGGATTGCCGCAGGATTATTCTATGAAGCGAAAGTAGCCGAGGCCGTATCTCTTGTCGTGGAAGAACAGAAAAAAATTCTGTCCCGTAAAGAGAAACGTTTGTCCGAGCAGGATGTGGCGCAACTGAAAAATGTGATTGCTTATCTCAATGACCACTATGCTTTTGATATTCCATTAGAACGTCTTGCAAAAATCGCCTGTATGGGAACCACTAAGCTGAAAACATCTTTTAAGCAGCTGCAAGGCTGCACGATCACAGAGTACATTCAACAGCGCCGCATGAGCCAGGCAGAGCATTTGCTGATCGATACGGATTTCACAATGGGACAGATTGCGGAAATGATCGGTTACTCTACTTCTAGCCGGTTTGCGGAATTATTTCGCAAGAGTACAGGCCTCCTGCCGATTGAATATCGGAAAATGGCTCAGCAAAAATAAATTCACAATGTAATGCCACGACAGATCACTCTACAACGGAGTTTCAGTCGTGGCATTTTTCTGCTTTTCTTTACGGATATAGCCATTTTCCCCTTTCCAAATTGTAGTATTAGTAGAGAGAAAAATAGAAGGTAAGGCTTGATAACAAGCACAGCAAGCGAGTACCCGCTTGCGATTTTTCGTATTTTCAGATCTCTTGACCGAAAATGAAAAATGTTTGTTGAGATAATCTCAAACTCTTATGAAGAATGGAGGCAGCGCATGGCGAACCGGAAACGGAATATCCAGATGAATTTTTATGTCACAGAGAATAAAAAACGGCTCATAGATGAGCGGATAAAACTGCTAGCCTCCCTATTCGATTGTCAATGTACTTGATGAAGGAGGAAAACTTGTCCTTCTTATTAACACTGACAAAAAAAGCAAAAAACAGGCGCATCAAATGAAACTTTATCAAAAATATTTTCCGAGCTGCTTTAAGCCACGGCGGATACTGTCTCGAACACGGCTTGAATCTACACCTTCTACTTCGGCAATTTCATTTACCGTCATTCCCAGATAGTATCGGGCATAAATTCGCTTTGCCTGTTTCTCCGGCAGCTTCATCACAGCGGCATAGACCTGCTCCTGAAACTGTTTTTCCTCCAGAAGCATCTCCGGTGTCTGCGGCTTCAACAGCACCGCATTTTCAATGCCATTCTCGCAATCCAGAGAATACTGTGCTTTATAACGATACATCTTTCGCTCATACGCAGCCTCCGCACGTTCAGCTGCTCGAATAGTCTCCATTACTTCCTCTGTCACATCTACAAAAAAGTCTGTTGTATAAACATCAGGATAAAGCTCCCGAAGGTTAATTTTCTTCATTATGTACCTCCATTTCGATTCACGGGTGATTGACGGGTGAATCGAATGGAGGTGGGGAACGGCAGCGACGTACTTCGGGAACTTTCCCGAAAAATCGACAGCAAAAAGCGCCAGCTCCACACAATGGGAAACTGGCGCAACAAGAACAGTCATTATTATGCTGAATCACATGGAACGATAATGCCGATGCAATGCTATACTTGCCCGGAGGAGGGGCAATGCTTTTTTTAATTGATGTAGATCATGGGAGCTTTGAAAAAGCAAAAGAGACACGGCAAATTAACCTCCAAGCGGCTACCGTGTCCCTGCAAGTCGTCATTAGTTTGTGTAAACGCAAAGAAACGGCGGCTCTGAAATTGTCCTTCAAAACCGCCGATTGAGTTCAAACCTTAAAATAGCGCACGAAATTATCTGCCCCAGTCAACGGTTTTTTTCTTTCCCCGGACGGGGCAGATAACTTATTATGCAGAGCGGAGCCGGTGTGCGCTAATCGGTTCCCCGCATTTTTTCCTTTAACTTCTGAAAGGATGTATCACTGATTACATGTTCTATCCGGCAAGCGTCCTGCTCCGCCGTTTCTCTGTCTACGCCAGCAGCCACAAGCTGCTCCGTAAAGAATTGATGGCGTTCATAGATTTTCTCTGCCACCTCCCGGCCTATATCGGTCAGGTGGAGAAATCCATCCTCGTCCATTGTCAGAAAGCCGCCATCCCGCAGAACGCCCACCGCATGACTGATACTCGGCTTTGAAAAGCCCATGTGCCGAGCAAGATCAATGGAGCGGACCATGCCCTGCTTCTTTTGAAGAATCAGCACAGCCTCCAGATAATCCTCCCCGGACGCATGAATCTTCATCGGTTCCTCCTTTATGCAAGGCTCCAGCCGGAAGCCTTTTTACGGATATTTACAAAATCCTGATAAATCCCGGCTTTTGCCATAAGCTCGTCATGGGTTCCCTGTTCGCTGATCCGTCCATCAGAGATCACCAAAATCTGATCTGCCTGACGGATGGTATTCAGGCGGTGTGCAATCACAAGTAATGTTTTACCCTTTACCAGCTCATTGATTGCCTCCTGGATATAGCTTTCATTATCGGTATCAACACTTGCAGTCGCTTCATCCAGAATGACAATCGGTGCGTCCTTCAAAATGCATCGGGCGATAGAGATTCTTTGCTTTTCGCCGCCGGACAGAGTAGCGCCGCCTTCACCGATGACTGTCTGGAATCCATTTGGCAGCGCCATGATAAAATCATAGCAGCGGGCTTTTTTTGCAGCCTCATAGACTTCTTCCTCGGTAGCGTCCGGTTTACCCATGCTGATATTGTTGTAAATGGTATCCTGGAACAAGTACACCCTTTGGAAAACCATGCTGATCTGTTCCATCAGTTCGGCGAGAGGTATATCCCGAATATCTGTACCGCGGATTGTCACTTTGCCGGATTTCACATCCCACAGCCGCGCCAGAAGGTTCGCAATCGTGGATTTGCCACCGCCAGACGGTCCCACAAGTGCGGTCATGGTATTCTTCTGCATAGAGAAGCTGATGTTGTGCAGGACTTCCTTGTCCTGATAGGCGAAGCCCACATCGCTAAATTGTACTTCTGGCTGATCCGGCTGTGCCTGTGACAGAATATGTTGATTTCCGTTATCGGGAAGTTCAGGCTCGTCCAAAACAGCTTCAATGCGGTCTAATGCGGCATTCATCACGGTCAGTCGGGTTGCTTCTCCATAAAGAGCTTTCAGAGGTCCAAAGAGATCAAAGACAAACAGCAGCACGCCCAAAAGATAAGCCAGGGAGAGTACGCCTTCCTGATGTAAAAAAACGGATAAACCGAAGATAGCGGCAATACCCACGCCATAGAGAATGTTTAAGCCAGTGGTCCACGGTGTCATTTTCTGCTCAAACTTCGTATTGACATCCCTTGATTTTTTGAAGTTTTCCGTTAATTCGTCAGATTTTTCTCCGAGCAGATTGTAACTTTTGATAACCCCAATTCCTTCAGCAAAAGACAAGACCGCATCCGTCAAATTCTCGCTTTGGTTTTGACGCCCGACAGCCTCCTTGAAGGAAACCTTATTCATATATTTTGCAACCAGTGATGCCAGCAAGGTAATGATTACCGCAATCAGCCCAAGTCTCCAATCCAGTACGAACATAAAAACAGCTAAAACCAAAGTAGACAGCATATAGCTCATCATGTTGCCAATGGTACTCATAGAAACTTCCTCAATGAATACCATATCCGTACTGAGAACAGAGCTGATTTTGCCAATATTCCCCGATGTAAAGTAACCCATCGGCATTTTTCTTAAATGATTTCCCAACTCCATCCGTTTATCAGCAAAGATCATAAATCCAGCGGCACTTTGCAGACGGTCGCTCAAATAGTGAACCACTGTCTGAACCACTACAACAGCTAATAATCCAAGTCCGACAAACAGACAGGTCTTTCCAGTCAGCGTATTATCAGCAAACCCGGCCAAGACAATAAACGCCATGAAGATCGGCATTTTGGAGAGAATGGACTCGACAAATGCACATAGAAATGCAGCTTGAATACGGCTTTTATACCTCCCTGAGAGGTTCAGGATTCTTGAAATCAATGCAAACATTTATCTTCCCTCCTTTGCAGTAGATACTTTCCACTCGGCGCTGTCCTGAGCCGCTTTCCACAACTTTTGGTATTCTGGGCAAGCTTGAATCAGCTCCTGATGTTTTCCGGTTGCCACCATCTTTCCGTGATCCATAACGCATATTTGATCTGCGTTCATTATAGCGGGAAGTTTGTGAGCGATAACTACCAAGGTTTTTCCCTTCACCAGCTCCGCAATAGCAGCCTCCATTTTTTCCTCATTTTCTGGATCAGCATAGGCCGTGGCCTCGTCAAGCACTACAATCGGGGCATCCTTCAATATTGCCCGCGCCAGGGAAATTCGCTGGCGCTGCCCCCCGGAAAGCATTTTCCCCGCATCGCCCGCCATGGAGTGAATACCTTGCGGCAGCTTTTCCAGAAACTCCATACACTGGGCTTTCTTCGCCGCCTGCATTACTTCCTCATCGGTAGCATCCAAACGTCCAAGACGGATATTTTCCAGCAGGGAGGTGTTAAACAGGTACTGATCCTGAGCCACATAGGAAATGCGGCTGTTCAATGCCTCCAGGCTCATATCACAAAGTTTCTGCCCGCCAATGGAAATGCTCCCTTTCTGCGGGTCATAGTAGTGGAGCAACAGTTTTGCAAGGGTGCTCTTGCCAGAACCGGATTCACCAACTAGGGCAGTTTTTCGTCCTGCTTGTGCCACAAAGGTAATATCGTGGAGGACTTCGTTTTCTGCTATTATCGGTTTCCCATCTGGGCCAGGCTGTGTCGTCTGATACGCAAAGGAAACATGATCGTAAGAAATGTTAAAATCCTGTCCGTGGAAATCATCCTCAGCAGCTTGCAGCGGTGCCGTATTTAACATCTGTTCAAGTGCCGTGATCTTATAATTCAGATTCGGAATCGTCTCCATAAAGCCCAGTGCTTTCAGGAGAGGAATCCCAATGCTGAGGGAAAGGCAGAGGACTAAAATCAAATCAGGTAAAGTGCTTATGCCACAGAGAACAAACCATGCCCCAAGAGGCAAAGTCAGAATAACAGTGCAGGGCAGCAGACTTCCGTATATCGCCATCCAGGGCCAGGCGGCCTTATACCATGCCAAGGTATAATCCCGATAGTCCGTTACATCCTTGCGGAAGTTCTCGTAAGATTCACTCTCCCGGTTGAAAACCTTGACAACCTCCATACCATTGACGTACTCAATGATCGTGTTGTTCATTTTCTGTGCAGACTGATAGTAGGGACCCATGCGCTTCATTCCAACAGAGTACATAATGACCATGGAGAGCAGGCTGATCGGGATAGAGGCCAAAGACATAAGAGCCAGTTTCCAGTCCGCACAAAACATAGCAACATAAATCACCAGCGGGATCAGTAAATTTGCGATACCCTCCGGGACTGAATGAGCAAGGAGCAATTCCAAGCTGTCCACATCATCGACAAACAGCTTTTTGATTGTCCCTGTCCCTTTTTCCTCCACAATGCCAAGGGGAAGTTTCTCAAACTTCTCTTGCAGAGATACCCGCAGACGGAACAATGTGTTATATGCTGCTTTATGAGAAATTGATAATCCCCATCCATAAAAAAACGCCTGCAAAACAAGACAGATCAAAACCCCTATAACACGCAATAAAACAAATTCTGTTTCAACAGAATCGCCCATAACCAATGGCGAAATGACCTGATAGGCCAGCACAAAAGGCAGGACGCCCATAAGAACGCTGACCAGTACGACAACCGTGGCCACATACATATTTTTCTTATATGGCCCTGCGTACTCAAAGATTTTTTTGAACATAAGCCCTCCTTATATTGAGCCGTACTGTCTGTGCTTCAAAAACAAGAGGCCGCCAAAGTAAAGCGGCCTCTTATCATTATCTTTCTGTCCAGTCAAGGCGGCCCTGACATTCATAATTTCTAAAATTCACTGGCGGATTCGGAAAAAATCCAAAACCTTTTTACTGCCGGATTCGTCCAATGGATAGCTTTCTTTTATTTGCCCTTTTTCCATATGGACTACATACGAACATCCCGCCATCACCAACTCCGGATCATGCGTAATAACAAGAAGCGTTTTGCCCTGATCTGCGAGTGACTTCAAACTCCGCGCAACTTCCCGCATATGTTTGAGATCAAGCCCGCTGGTTGGTTCGTCAAACACAATGATCTCCCGGTTACTCACAATGGCAGACGCGATCGCTACCCGCTGTTTTTGCCCGCCGGAAAGAGAAAGCGGGTGCCTGTCTTTATATTCCAGCAGATCAAACTGTTTAAGGATTTTATCCACAACAGTTTCATCCTCGTTGTCAATGCTCAGAAGCACTTCATCCGTCACGCTTTCGGTAAATAGCTGATGGCTGGTATCCTGCATTACCATGTAGCAATGTTTGAGCCGGGCTTTCCAATCAAGGGTTTTCCCGTCAACCTGCAAAAGGCCACACTTCTTTTCCAGTCCGCAAATACAGCGGGCCAGAGTAGATTTTCCAGCGCCATTCAGACCGATAATGGCAATCGTTTCTCCAACAGGCAGTTCTGCACTCGGAATATGGAGGCTTTCCGGTTCCCGCTTTTTATACGCAAAGCAGAAATTTTGAAATTCCATCTGTTTAGCTGTATGCGCCTGATACTGATTCGCAGGCTTCAACTTCGAGAGAGAAAACGGCCGCAGTCCCATTTCTTTTCGAGTGCCATCCGATAAGCTGTCAAATTCAGCAGGTGTGTATTCCCGTTCAATCTCCCCATCTTTTACATACAGCACACGATCTGCAAGATCGTGAAGGTAGTAAAGGCGGTGTTCTGCGATCAGAATTGTTTTGCCCTGCTTTTTCCAGAGGCTCAGGACCTGCCGCAGGTCATCAATAGCAGCCATATCCAAATTAGAAGATGGTTCGTCCAGGACCATAATTCCCGGCAGCAATACACTTGATGAAGCACAGGCTATTTTTTGCTTTTCGCCCCCGGACAGAGCAAACACGCTTCGCCCCATCAAATCTTCAATATGATAATCGGAAACTGTCCGGTCAATCCTTTTCAGGATATCCTCCTGAGGATAGCCTAAATTTTCACAGGCAAAGGCTAATTCACTATCCGTATCCACGTTGAAAAACTGACTTTTGGGATTCTGGAATACAGATCCCACCATAGCAGCCAAGTCATAAAGCGGCGTATCTGATACGCTTTTTCCGTCCAGAAGGACATCGCCCTCTAAATTGCCCTCGTAATAATGAGGCACCAGCCCGTTTACCAAACGGGTAATCGTTGTTTTCCCACAGCCGGATTCTCCCGTGAGTAAAACAAATTCCCCTGTGTTTATGGTGAGATTGACATTTCTAATCCCTCCGCCGCTGGATTCTTCACCATAAGAAAAAGAAACATTTTGAAAATCTATCATGGCAAAATCCCTCCTGCGGAAATTATCGGGGAAGCAATCGCCCAAAACACTACAAAGCAACAAAACAAGATCAGCACCACATCGGCAAAATTGAATTTAAGCTGGCAAATGTTTGTGCGTTTGACAGGAGCGCCGAGGCCACGGGTAATTGCCGCAGCGGAAAGTTCCTCACCGATTTTCACGGAGCAGGTAATCATCGGGATCAGCTTATACTCCAATATTTTTGAAGATTTTTTCCCTCCAAGTTTAATCCCACGCATTTTCATAGCGTCACTGATTGCTTCTGACTCCTGAAAGACAGTTGGAAAGAAGCGGAACATGACCGTTAAGGGGATCGTCACTTCTTTAGGCATATGGATTCTTTCCATGCCGGAAATCAATTCACTGACCGTTGTTGTTTTCACTGCATAGGCAGCAATCGCAACACTGGGAAGGATTCGGCAGAAGAATCCGGTTGTAAACAGAACGAGGAAATTCAATATCCCCGTAAGGTGCGGCAAAACATAAATTTGAACAGCATAAAAAGCAGAAAACACAGCAATATAGCCCACAGCTTTTACACATTGCTTCGAGGTAAGCAGCAATATAGCCGGAACCGTACAAAGAGCAAGGCGGATCAGCCCCATAGCTTCTCCGCCTGTTCCGCCCATGACAAAAATGCTTATGATGAAGATGAGCAACAGTTTTGTACGCGGATCGAGCCGTAACCCTTGTTCTGTTTTTTTGCTGAGCAGAATTTCCCGCGCCATTATGCAATACCGGCACGCTGGAAGTGCTTTTTGCAAATGGCTTTCCCAATCATACCTCCGACAAGGCCAAACACAAAGCAGGCAACCAGCAGAATAGGCGCAATCCACATAGGCATATATGTATTAAGGGTAGCTGCATATTCAGCGCCGTATCCTTCAGTCAACATTACCATATAGCTTTCACGGTTCAGGAAAATGGGAGCAAAGTTGCCAAACACCCAGATGCTGAACACACCGCAGGAAAGAACTGTACTCTTTGCACTTTTGTAGTCCGCCTTTTTCAGGATCACGTCGGCCAACAGGCCGCCAACGAGACCAGTTACCATGGTAAGATAGCCGTTGCCGAAGAACACCATGATTAGGCCAATCAGGAAACCCATGATTGCAGTCATCCCGAATTTTTTAGCCTTTGTAACATACAGCATATAGGGGATGCCGCCAATCAAAGGGCACAGCACCGCCATCAGCGGAATAAAAATGGGGATGAAGCCAAGCATCGCCACCAGCATAACAATCACGACATAGATGACGGTGTAGATGCCGATAGTAATTAAATCTTTTCCCTCAAGCCGGGAACTTTTTTTCTGGGAACTCATACCAGTATCCTCCTTATCTCTGAGAAAATGAAAATGTGGTGTGGTTAGCTTCTTCTAACCACACCACATATAATAACAATTTGCACCCACGATTCCAACCCAAAACCAATTTTATTCTACCCAAAATCAGTATTTTTGCGTTTATCCAATCGTAGCTTCTGCTTTATAGTTTTTCGGATTCACTCCGTATTTCCTTTTGAACGCCGCTGCGAAATTGCTCGCTTTTGAATATCCCACCAGTATAGCCACCTGGCTGACATTCAAATTACTTTCTAACAGCAGGCTTGCCGCCTTTTCTAACCGCTGGTCGATGACATACGCATGAACCGATGTTCCAAACAGGGAGGAAAAGCCCTTCGTCAATTTTGAAGTGCTGATATTGACCTGACGCGCCAATTCCTCGCAGCTCGGAGCCAGGGCAAGCTGGCTGTCAATAATTCGCTTTGCCTCTATGATGGAATCCCGGTCACTTCTGGAAATTGCAACGTAGGTTGACGCGAGAATACTCAGTTCCAGGACCTCGCTCAAATATACCGATAGCAGCTCAAAGACCTTGCTTTCCAGAAACAGGTATCCCAACCCGCCGCGATATTGCGTGAAGTCTTGCAGCTCCGCAAAAATGTGTTCCATATAGGGCGTGATATTCACCTTTGATATTCCGTCCAATAATTTTTTCTGATAGACCTCGATCTCACCAGCCTCAAAGTAGTCATTCAGAATCTTATAGAAATAGGATAGAGGTATTTTCACATTTTTGAAAAGGAAATCGCTCTTTTTAGAATAGCACAGATATTCCATTTTCCCGTGGCCGCGATAAATACAGGATTCACCCTTTTGTATGCTGGCACTTTGCCGGTTGTCTGCGATATTCCAGGAAACGCCGTCATTGAAGCAGAACAGCATTTGTATGTATTCTTCACTGCTCACTCCCTGCACGTTCATATCCGAAAAGTAATTCATTCTCCAGTCTGAAACAACTGCTCCCTGTTTCGTGACGATCTGCGAAATCTGACCGGTTCCCATGTCTGCCGGAATATCTATGGTGATCGTCTGCGGTGAATTAGAGAGCAGATCACGATAAAGATTATTCATGTATTGATTTGTCATGTATGAGCGCCCTCCTTATGGTTAGTCAAAGCTAATCATAGTTTACAACACCAACCTGGAAAAGTCAATTTGTATTCCTTGTGTATACCGCAGAATCCATTTCACATCAAAACATCGTAGATACCACTTCAATGCTATTTCAAAAACGTAGTGGCAATTAATTTACGAATTATGCCAACTCATCGTACATTTTTATCCTTTTGCATTATTATTTCTTTGTTCTTATTATCATTTGCAGCATTATCTCTCAAATAATTTTCAAATGCATCTGCATTATACTGATATTCCTGTGGTTCAGCGACCATCGGTGAATATACAACCTCTGCTTCCACTCGCTCAGCTTCTGCCCTCTCCGGCTCTGTCTGTTCCACGCTCTTCACATTACCCTTATGCTTTTCCTTATCTATCTGCACATTCATTGCCAGATTATCCAGCTTATCAATAGATGCATCCAGATGCAACTCCATTAATACAAGCATCTTTTTCACTGCTTTCATAGGTGCAAGCACTGCTTTGTTTATTGGATTATTCTGTTTTTTCTTCGAATAATCCACTTCCGGCTTATCTGCAAAAGTACGGAATGCATTGACTGTTGTCTGTCCTGCTTCACGAAGTTCTTTTCCAAGCAATGCAGTTTTGGCTATATCCTTATTCGAAGTCTTGATTGCTCCTCTTACATTCTCCCGGATATTAAGAAGTTTATTCTTTATTCCTAAGAACTCTGATACTCTGTATAATACTTCTCTACCTTTTACCTTAGCTTCATCAACAATGCTTTTTGCAGTAGATTTCACCTGCTCTTTCACCTGAAACACCTGTGATTTAATCTGCTCACATCTTGTGTTAAGTCGCTCCTGTGCCTCTGATAATGCCTTTTGGGCATTATTGATAAGCGTATCTTCCTGCATTTCCTTAATCTGGTTCTGCATATTGGTAAGTTCTTCCGTCATGGAATCAATCTTTTTCTCCAGTCCATCCACATAGCTGCATATCTCAAATACATCATTTGCCTGCTCTTTCATGGCATTTTTCTTTAACAATTCGAGAAGTTCTCTTATGACCTCCTCATTGGTAAGTGTTTTTCCTGCTTCCATATCCATTCTGTTTCCTCCATTCATAAACGGGGCAGCCTTGGCCGCCCCTGTACCTTGATTACTAATTATCGAAAGGGTGTAGCCTCTTTGTCCTTCTCTTTATCGGGATTGCCATGATGTTTCTCTGCACTCTCTCTTGCCTTTTCGTTGCTCTTATCCTTTGCTTTCTCATATTCCGAGATAATCTCATTATAGAGTTTTTCCCTGAAATCCTTTGTGACCGGATAGCAGACATCCTGATAGATTGGCTTGCCCTGCTCGTCCACCTGCTTTGTCTTATAAGAAGGCATTGATACAAAGATTTTCTCTTTTCCCTGCACGATATTGATATTATTTACGATGAAACTGTTTTCAAAATAAATACGTGCAAGTCCCTTGATGTTACTGCCTTCCCTCTCATAAGGTGTCACAGTTACGGAAAACTCAGGCATTTCCTGTGTTCTGTCCTGCTTCTGTGTCTCCTCTTTCTCCGGTTCCTTGATTCTTGCATAGGCATCAAGGATATTGGTATAGAGTTCCTCTCGAAACTCTGCTGTGATAGGATTGCACACATCCTTATAGATGACGCCATTGCTTTCATCACGCTCATTGGAGCGGTATCTAGGCATTGATACGAAAAGCTCACCCTTGTCCTTATTCTCAAGGATTGCAATATTGGTAATCTTAAATGAATCCCCAAATACCACTGTGGCAAATCCCTTGATATTACTGCCCTCTTTGCTTCTTACTTCGTTTACTTTAATTGAATACTTCATACGCTATTCCTCGCTTTCATTATCTGTATTATTAGTTTCCGGTATGACAAGCTCACACCAAAGCTGTTCTATCTGTCCACCTGACATCCTGCCATTTAACCAGTTGCCAAGAGTAACAACAAATCCATCCTGCTCATAATAGAGCCATTCCTGACTTTCGATGTTTCCTTCATACACAACTGTCACATCAAAGTCCGGCATAAAAAGTCTTTCCCCTTCATCCCATACACAGGCTATTCCCTGCCTAAGCGTAAGGTTAAGACTCTCTATATACACAGCCCATCCGCTTATGACAAGCTGCATATCTTCATCTATCTCTGCAATGTCATCTGCTATATCAATAAGCTCCTCTGACTCTGATACAGCTTCTTCCACATCACACAGTCTGTATCTTTTATTCATCCACAACTGCCTCCTTATATCTGCATCTGACCACAAAACGCATAGTACCCTTCTGCGAACAGGTAAAAAGAGTTAATTCTTTTTTCTCTCCCTGAGTCTTGATGCTGTTATCATAAGGATTTACCACCTCTGTACCTGTTACTTCATAGATATGAGTCTGTCCGTTTTTGTCGATAATTGTCACATCATCTCCTATGGAAATCTGATTTAGTGGTGTGAAAAATGTGCCATATCTGCTGCCATTATGACCGCACAGCACACAGTTACCACTTTCTCCGATTCCTGCTGTCTCAGGTATGTGACCAATCCCGACATTAAGGACATCCACACTCGTTCCTTCCATTACCGGATATCTGATATCTATGCTCGGTATCTCAATGATGCCGATAACACCGCCTTCTTTAAGAATGGCTTCATCCTCTTTACTAATGGAGGTTTGCTCTTCCTCCACATCTGTTTCTTCATCGTAATCATCCTCCAATGTCTGCTCAAATTCACTTATGAGCTGTTCTGTCTGTTTTTCTCCGGTTGTCCGCCAGAAAAAAGGGACTGCCATAATGGCAATCCCTGCTGTAATCAGTAGTCCTGCGACCACTTTTCTTATGCTCATATTATTCACTCTCCTATCGTGTTCTGCCCTCTCTGTCGGCTGGATAAGCACCTTTATCCTCTGCTACAATTGCTGCAGCTTCCATTCTGTCATCAGCTTCTCTTTCTTCCTCTGGTCCGCTCAGGTCTGCATCCACAGCCTTTGCGTTCTCAAGGTCAAGCTGGGCATTCAGTTCACATTGTCTTGCCAGCTTTTCTTCCAGTTCCTTGCTGTATGCAAATGGCTTGTCATACTCTGCCTTTGATGCTTCAAGATCATTCTGGTACTGCTCAATCTTCTTTTCCAAGAAATCAATGTTCTCATGGAGTCCATTGAACAGGTTTTCCAGCTTTACCATGCTGCCGACAGGACTTGTGGAAAGCTCTGCCTTGTACTCAGTCTTTCCACGAAGCACCATATAATTGATGCCAAGGAAGTTCTTTTCCACAAGCAGCTCAAATCCGTGGAATTTACCGATTGCAGTTGTCTCTCCGGTCTTGCATTTGCTGATTGCTTCAAGCATCATCGTTCCGCCATCCACACGCTCAGTATAAGTTGCTTTGCCTATAGTAATGGCAAATTCCGGATTATCAATCAGCTCTTTATCCCTTGCCTTTACATCCTCTCTTACATTGGCAAGCTTTTCTGTTGCTGTCTTAATGAGTTTTGGATACTTGATCATAAAGTTATCCTGCAAGCCATATCTCTGATTGTCATAGGATGCCTTTAAGAGCTTTAATCTCTGGACATCATTGTCAATCTCCATCTTTTCCTTGATCAAAGGATTACCGGTGGCAACCGCCTTAATCTCTGCATAGGAAAGTGTTGCCTCGTCGATATCCTCACAGCTTCGGCTTACTGCCTTGCTTGTCATGACCTGACTGATGAATCTCTGCTTATTCTCGACGAGCGACCAGTTGTATGCATCAAAGGTTCCTTTGGTGACATATCTGTAGATTGCAACATCTTCATTTTCATTGCCCTGCCTGATGCCTCGTCCTTCCCTCTGTTCAATGGAGCTTGGCTTCCAAGGACAGTCCACATGATGCATTGCAACAAGGTGTGTCTGCACATTTACACCTGTTCCACACTTGTCCGTAGAACCGATAAGCACTTTCTTTTTACCCGTCCTCATCTCCTTAAAGAGTGCATCCCTCTGGGCATCGGTCTTGGCATCATGGATAAATGCTATCTCATCTGCCGGAATACCATACTGCACCAGTGTTTCCTTCAGATAATCATAGATGGTAAAGTCTTTATCCGGTCCCGGTGTGCCGATGTCCGAAAAAATAAGCTGGCAGCCTATATGACCGTTGGCATTTCCTTTCTCATATTCCTTCCAGACATTCTCCGCTACCTTATTGAGCTTTCCATCCGGATTATTTGGTGCATCCTTATCAATCAGCCTTGCATCTGTTCCGAGAAGTCTTGCCTCATGGGTAATCTTTAGGAAGTTATCCACGCTTGGATCAACTCCACCGCCTCTGATACGCTCTGCCCTCACAACAAAGTCTTCCATGACCTGCTTCACATACCAGTCAGGCTCCGACTCCACAATAATAGGCTTGCCTCCACGAAGTGCAGGCACATCAAGGTCAAGCATGTCTGCAGTCTGCACATCAGCTACCTCACGGAAAATGTTCATAAGTTCCGGCAGATTCGTAAACTTATTAAATCTGCTCTTAAATCTAAAGCCGCTTCCTTCTACAGTAAGTTCAAGTGCAGTTGTCACTTCACCAAAGTTCGCTGCCCATGAATCAAAGTGATAAATCCCCATCTCTTCAAGTGCTGCCTTCTGCAAGTAAAGCTGCATGACATACATCTCACACATGGTATTGGATATCGGTGTACCTGTAGCAAACACAATGCCCCTGCCATCATTTATCTCTGATAGATACTGACATTTAAGCTGCATATCCGTTGACTTCTTTGCTCCGCTGCTGCTGATACCTGACACATTATTCATCTTGGAAAAAATCGCAAGGTTCTTAAAATTATGTGCTTCGTCTACCATGATAGAATCTACGCCAAGCTCCTCAAAGGTAATAAGGTCATCCTTTCTGCTCTCATCAGACAGAGATTTCAGCTGTTCCTCCAGTTTTTTCTTCTGGCTTTCCATCTGTTTTACAGTCCATCTCTCTCCGTTACGTTCCTTCATCTCATCTATCGCATAGCTGATTTCATCAATCTGCTCGTTAAGCATTCTTTCCTTTCTCTCTGCGGAGATCGGGATTTTCTCAAACTGCGAGTGCGACATGATAATGCAATCATAGTCACCTGTCGCAATCCTTGATACAAACTGCTTTCTGCGGCTCTTCTCAAAATCACGCTCTGTGGCAACTAAGATATTTGCCGACGGATAAAGCCTTAAAAACTCTGATGCAGTCTGCCCGATAAGCGGCTTTGGAACAACCATGATTGTCTTATTGGCAAGTCCAAGTCTTTTCTGTTCCATACATGCCGCCATCATCTCAAAGGACTTTCCGGCACCGACGCAGTGTGCAAGCAGTGTATTTCCTCCGAGAAGGATTCTTGCCACCGCATTTTTCTGGTGTGGCTTTAACTCAATCGCCGGATTCATTCCCGGAAACTGTAAATGACTTCCATCATACTCACGCAGACGGATGTTATTGAATGTCTCGTTGTAATATTCCACATATTTCTGTCTTCGCTCCGGCTCTGCAAACAGCCATTCCTTGAACTTCTCCTTGATTATGTTCTGTTTTTCCCTTGCAAGCATTGTCTCATTCTTATTGACTTCGTAATGATATTTGCCATCACCGTCATCAATCCTGTCCCTTACTGTTACAGTTTTAAGATTCAGCGTATCCTCAAAAATAGAATAAGCATCCATGCGGCTTGTACCATAAGTCCTAGTAGCTGCCACTGAATGCTTATCCATGCTCTTATTCTCGATGAACCATTCCATACTCATCTTATTTAAGTGTACCTGAATGCCTGTATTGTAAAACTGGCTTCTGACTGCCCTTGCTCTTCTTGGTGTATTGAGAAGCTCATAGATAAACTGCTCATAATCAAGCGGCTCAATCCATGTCGTACCAATCTTTACATCAATATCTGAAGCTTCAATCCACTCCGGCTGCACCTTTTCCAGTGCTGCCACATTGCCTGCAAATCTTTCTGCCTGCGGATTGTCTGTATCAGCTGCCATAGCCTTTGCTACACGGAGCTTGTCTCTCACATTGCCGGAAAGATACTCGTCTGCTGTCTCCCAGCCGATATCAGGATTGTTCTCGTTGTAACGGTCGGGATTAAGGAAAATCAGTCCATCCAGTTCTTCCACAAGAACTGCCCTTCTAAGCTCTGCCAAAGCATCATCACTAAATGTTATCTCATCCACTGTCTGCCCGGACTTTTCTGCAAGCTCTTCCTTTGCATTAGTAATATCTGGCTCATAGATAGAGAGCATATAGGCAAGATTCACATATCCAAATTCATTGACGGATACATTTAATGCTTCAACAGCCGTCTCCACTCTGTCTATGACAGTCTTTGCCTTAATCGTCTGCTTATAAAACATATCCGCTTTTTTCACCTCCCCGTCTTCGTTTACTTCCTCAAGACTGCAAAGAAGCGGGTAATCGCTGTCATCTCTGAAAGCTATTCTGTTTGCTTTTGAGGTAATGGCTCCATACTGCTTTATAAAGGCATCGTATTTCACATTAAGAAGTCTCTGCTTATCAGAAAGCTCCTCCTCACTGCAGCCATCCATCTGGATATCAATCAGCTCTCTTGTTATCTGTCTGATTTCATCAAGACTTCGGATTCGCTCCTCGGCAGTCTGTGATACCTCTTTTCTTACCATCTCAGAATTTTCCCTGTAATAGAGCTTTCCTTCAAAAAATGTGTAAGTGTAGTTTCTCACATCCGGATCAGCCGGGATAACTTCCTCCGTCTGCTCCGCCTCATCTGCCACTCTCTCAAAATCTGTCATCTGGGCTTTGATATTGGCGATTGCTTTATTCAATGCTTCATACATGTTAAAGTTTTCATCATCACTGACACAGACTGTATATCTGCTGTCCTGTCCATAGATTCTTGTATCATATTCCATATGACCAAGCATCATCTCCGGATGTTCTGCAAAGTAAGAGTTGACTGCTATGCCATCCTCGGTAACACCTAAGTGCACCCAGTCCGGTTCAATATCAATCTTTCTCTCCCTCTTCTGCAAAAACAGAATATCCGCTGTTACCTCAGTTCCTGCATTATCCTTAAATGCAGTATTCGGAAGTCTGACAGCTCCAACAAGTTCTGCTCTTTCAGCCAGATACTTTCGGATTGTCGGATTCGCTTTATCAAGCGTTCCCTTTGTCGTAATAACAGCAACCATTCCTCCCGGTCTTACCTGGTCAAGTGCTTTTGCAAGAAAATAATCATGGATACGGAAGTTATACTTGTTGTACTTTGGATCATAGACCTTGTAATCTCCAAATGGCACATTTCCAATAACCACATCAAAGAAGTTATCCGGATAAGTAGTATTCTCAAATCCTGTAATAGAGATGTTTGCATTCTGGTAAAGCTGCTTTGCAATCCTTCCCGAAATGCTGTCAATCTCTACTCCGTACAGCTTATTTCTGCTCTGCATAGGTGCGGGCATACTTCCAAAGAAATTACCAATTCCCATAGATGGCTCCAATACATTGCCACTTCTGAAACCAAACTGCACAAGTGCCTGATTCATGCAGGATGCAATCTCTGGTGAAGTATAAAAGGCATTGTTTACAGTTGCCCTTGCAGCACTATATTCCTCATCGGTCAGAAGTTCTTTCAGCTCTGCATACTCCTTGCTCCAGCTTTCATTGTTATCATCAAATGCCTGTGATAATCCGCCCCATCCGACAAACTTCGACAAAATTCTCTGCTCCTCCGGTGTTGCAAGACGGTTATCTGATTCAATCTGCTTTAAAGTGCGGATTGCATCCATATTCCACTGGTATCTGGTCTTAGCTCCACCTTTTTCCATTTCCCAGAGATTATAGTGGAAGTTGTGCTTCGTCTGCCTGTCAACATTCTTCTCATTTTCGAGACTTTCTACTTGCTGTACTGGTTCCTGCTTTGGTGTAAAATCTACAGTTTCCTGTGATTCTGTATCAGCCTGAATACCACCCACAGTTACTGACACCACGTCATCTGAAACCACATGTCCATTCTCATCAATCTTGGTTTCCCAGCCATTTGCTATTGCTCTTTCCCTGGTTTCAAGACGATTGGCTTTTACACTATCCTCGATATCAAAGAATCTCTTATAGACCGGATTCATCTTATCCCTGTCAGCCTTCTGCTTTGTCTCCTGATAATACTTCTTCTGGTCTTCTCCACAGTAAAATGGCTGTTTTACCATATAGGATAAAATCTCGTATAACTCACGCCAGTCGAGAGCACCTTCCTTACGCACACCGTTCCTGTTCTTATAGCTGATCTTCACATACCCGCTTCTGATTGAGTACTCCACAAGACCATACTTATTGTTGGAATATGCCTTTCTTTCTGCATTATCTGTCCCTAATGCAATATCCCTGATAAGGTCAAGTTTATTTGGCATAAATGCAAAATCAGACTGCACAACATCCATAAGGAATGCCCTAAACGGAGTGTAGCAGCTGCAATCTGTTACAAGAATCTCTGCCGCATCACGCAGGTCTTCATCAAGCTCCTCAATACGCTTGGCATAATCAATCGGTGTAATATACTGAAGCTCTGATGGATCTTTTTCAGTTGTTTCAGCTTCTATCTCAGCACCATATTCTGCCTGTGTTACCATGCGATCTTCATCGGCAGTTTCCTGTGGTGTCATGCCTTTTGCACTTACATAATCTCTGTTAGAAGCATAGCTCTCCGGCTCATCCGGTATTGCGTAATCATCAATCTCTGATTCTGCCTCCTCCAGTTCCACTTCCCGGTATTCGGCATCAATGACCTCATCATCCTCACGGAGTCCGTCCATCGCAAGCTCATCAATACGAGGTGTCTCAGACTGGTATTCCCCTGTAAGAATAAGGACACCAAGCTCTTTTTCGATATCTTTCCATGAAACATATCCTTCAACCTCTCCATCCTCATCTCGCCACTGAAAACGCAGTCCATTCCCATGAAATGTGTCATATCCGTGCAGCCCTAGTCCGTCAACCGGCCAGCCTGCACCTCCCTGACCATATTCTGCTTTGATACGCTTTGCTCTGGTTCCTGCATCAATCTCTGTTTCAAAAATCTTGCATACCCTGCCCTTACCACCGATAAAACCTGTACCTCTCATAAGCACCTGTTTGATATACTCACTTGGTACTGTTGCAGACTTTTTGGGATTCAGGTAATTGTATTTACCTGCTAATGCAGCTTTTCTGTCCTGCTCGAACTGACGCATAAACTGATTATTGTTTTCATCCTCAGTATGAATGGTGCCAATGCTTGCCTGCCCGTTCTGGTCGAAAAAAAAGGAAGCCTGTGTATATTCGGCTTCCTTACTAACACCCAATGAATTGATTTCATCAAGTTCCCTATTCAGTTCTGTATCATCAGATTCTAGTGGAATCGCATCACTATCTGATTCAGTACCACTTCCTCTGCCTGCATCTTCGCCTGCTCTCTTATCTTCCACATCTCCATTGTCGATGACGGATTCTGTGGCTTGTGCTTCGCCAGATACTGCATCTCCAGCTGGTCGTACAGCTGGTTCGCTTCCTCCTCTACCGCTGACATCTTCTCGTACATCTTCCCGAATCTCATCAGCGTCTTGTATCTTGCCGGCTCGTTCTCCTTTAGATAGTTCATCGCCATCCTTCCGTATTTGCCCAGCTTCGTGAGATCCTCCGTCTCGTCCGGCATCTCTATCTGCGGATAAAGCAGTCCGTCCACTTCCTTGTAAGTCATTTCTTCTAACATATCCAATTCTCCTTTCGCTCTCGATTGCCTTTAAGTTACGACTAAATTCTCTAAGAACACTACAGGAGACATCGCATACAATGGAACCAAGACGGTAAATAATCTCTTCGTCTTTGATATTTACGATCTGACTAAAATCCTGTTCTTGCACAGATAAGTCAAATCCGCATCTCGTCCCTACAGCATACATGACACTTGCATATACAAGCTGCTCCATGTCCATTTCCTGCTGTAAGCCATTGCGTTTCTTACTTTCTTCCTTTATCACACTACCTGATAGCTGCATAAGCTCGGTCATTCGGTCTCCGAACTCTTCTTTTATTATAAGCCAAACATCTGTTCCTGTAAACTGTTTTAATATATTTTTTAGAGACTCCCTGTCGCTGTTATCGTACTGCTCAATCTGACCTTCTGACACAAGAAAATCCACATAATCCTTAAGATTTTCTCCCTCAAGGTCCCATGTCAGTTTGACATTCTTCCCTCCGGTATCACTGATATCAAAGATATACCTCATGCGTGGATTCAGTGCCCTTGACGGGAAGATGGCGCAGCCTTTCGCACCACGCTTTACATATCTTCCCACCTTTTTCCAGGTATCATAATCTGCCATGAGTGTGCTTTTTTCCGGAGGTCTCTGAGCTGTTACCATAACGATATTGTCAAATTCATAGCGGTATAACTGACCTGCGACCTTTAACACATCCTTCCAGTTCTTTTCTGATCTGGTGATGTTACCAATCTCAGAATCGTATATCGCTTTGACCTTCATATCAACGCCCATACCTTTGTCCTCCTCTACTTAAACATCTCTGCAAACAATCCCTTAAAGAGCTTTAACTCATCCTTATCCAGCTCGATTGCAAATTCATTGTCGATTGCCTGTTTTTCGCATTTATCCTTTTTCTTTACAATCTTACGCACCACACGAAGAAGCACATAGCACTCCTTGGACTTTGCAATGCTCTGTTTAAAGGTCAGCTCATCCTCATCGACTGACTTCTGTGTCTGATAGATAATATCTTTTAACTTATCATTGATACCATCTACTTCCTCAAGGGAAATAATAACGGATGCCTTAGAAGCACCCGATCTGTCCCACTCCTTATGAAGTTCCTTTACTAAAAACTCCATGTTATTAATTACTGTTGTTGAATCACTTTTCATCTTGCTCTTCCTCCGTTTTCTTTTAATGAAGAAGGGAGCTGACTTTCGCTGATAGGTGCAAAATCAACTCCCTTCATGTCCTCTGCTCCAAGGACTATCTGCTCTGCATAATACATATCCATTGCCTTATTGATGGCATCGTCAAGCGACTCTGCCTTTACTTTCTGTACTCGTGAAAGCACTTCTTTTATCTCAACATCAAATTCCTGTTCCATATGATATCGCCTCCTGTAAAAATATCATCACCGGCTCTTTTCTTCCTTTACCTGTTTTTCCTTAAAGCCTCCATCGTACTTTCCATCTTCCAGCCTGTCGTAAAAACAGTCCTCTTCAATCGTTCCAAAATCCTCATACATCTGGTGAAGGAAGTCATTCTGCAGCTTCTTCGGTACATCATCATCCTTTGACATATCCTGATAAAAATAGAACTTCTGCTTTAGCTTTGCCCTGTAATCATAGATATCCTCTATCTTTTCCGGTGTGCCATACTCCCTCTTGTATGCCTTGAAATTCGTGGTTGAGAGTGTGGAACCAAGATAAATGCCATGCTCCCACGATACCCCGATTGTGGTATTGTCCTTTGTAGGCTTCTCATCCTTCGGATAACGCTTATACTCTGTCGCACCAAGGGCGATTGTAAGGGAACCTGACTTCATATCCATCACCACAAGATTCCTTGGTGATAATGCTTCAAGCACCATGTAATCATGGTCATTGAAGTTATGGAATGTCTGTCCCCTTTCAAATAATCTGTCCACACTTTCATAATGCAGGTTAAAATCATCCACCCAGCCCTTATCGGTCATTCCAATCTCCTTAAGCTTTGCAACACATTCAGAAGAACTGGCTTCTTTATCAAACCGAATTTCTTTGGAATCGTTATAAAGTCCCTGAAGAAAGTGTCCCAGCTGAATATCATCCAGACAGAATCTCGCAGATACAGTTACATTTGCTGCCCTGTAATACTCTGTGAAGTTATCTGCTTCACCAAGTGTCCTTCCAAGCTGCAACAGATGGTCTGCAAGCTCTGACATGTCATCAATTGCTATAAAACTCTTATAATCATCCAGAGTCATCAGCATATTTATCTCTGTTCCCCTGTTGTTTTCTGTTACCAGTATCATATCTTTTAAATCCATTCTTACCTCCAGTCTCAGAGAGGGACTATGCCCTCTCCGCAAATTTTCTGTTATGGTCTTCCAATCACAACAATCTTTCCTGTGCTTGCCACATCCCTGTAGACCACACCAAGACTTTCATTAAGTGCCTCTACCACCTTGCCATTTCCGACATATACTGCCACATGGCTGATGTTCTTATATCTTCCGTTGCTTGTAAAACTGTAGAAGATAAGGTCTCCCGGCTGTAACTCATCAAAGGAGACTGTCTTTCCGGCTTCATCCAGTCCCTGTGCCTCCGCTGCCGCTGTGGTTGCACCGCCGTAACTAATATCCACGCCTGCATCCTTCCATGAATAATAGGCTAAGGAGCTGCAGTCATAATAGTTACCGCTGTCTCTTAAATCCTGACTATAAGGGAAGCCAACTCTGTGAAGTGCATAGGAGCAGACTGTTTTCTGCCTGCTGTCTGTAATTCCGTTTAGGATGGCATTGATTTCATCCTCAGTCATGGAGCTTACTCCAGGACTTCCGCCTCCGCCGCCACTTCCGCTTCCGGCATATCCAAGCTGTCCCATAAACTCCGGACTCATGATCTGCTCAAGCATTTCCACCTGATCAGAATTAAATCCATAGACCGAAATCATATCTCTGTACGATTTCAGTGTGACATTCACATACAGAACCGACTTCGTGACAGTAGTTACATTACCGTCTGCATCTGTTTCTTCCACATCCTTTGTTCCTGTGCTTGTGGTGTATGAACACATATCATTTACTACTGCCTGCAGCCAGCCTTTTGAAATGTCATTCATGACTGTTGCAGTATCTCCGATACCATGCTTGACCATATAGACTGCCATGATGTCATAGTAATTGCTTGGGTTTTCTTCCATACCTTCATAATCCACATATACAAGCTCTCCAAGGTCATATCCGGTATGCTCATTCACTTTCGTATTCACATCCCGGTTAAACTCCTGCACATAAGCACTCGTTACTGTCTGCACGGTATCTCCTGATTCAAGTGGTGGCAGAAATAAAGCAAATGGAGAATTGTAAAGGATTGCTATCACCGCTATAACCGGAACCGCAATCATGGCAACTACAAGAACAAGTAATAAAAGCACCAATCCGATAATCGGTGCAGCTGCCTTTACCCAGGTAATCGCTTTTCGCACAATCAGATCCTTTACCAGTTTTGCCACGCTGTCTGTCTGATTCTCCTGTGCTTTCATCTTATCCAGAAAGAATTTTATCTTCCTGCTCCGGTTGGTCATCTTTTCATCCTTGACCTCTATGGACACACCTGCAGCATATCCGGCTGCCATGCCGATTGCAGTACCAACTCCCGGTGCAACCGCTGTTCCTGCCGCTGTAGCAGCTGCCTTTGTCGCAGTTTTTGTTGCAACCTTGGCAGTTGTCTTGGCTGTTTCTTTTGCCGTCTCTTTAGCTACCGTCTTGGCTGTATCTTTGGCAGCTTTCTTTGCTGTCTTTTTTGCCAGCTTCTTTCCTGCCTCTACCTTCTTGATACGCTTCTTTGCCTCGGCTGCCGCCTTTTTCCTGAAAAGTGCTGCCCCCTTGGAAGCAGTTCCGGTAACAGGTTGGCTTGCTTCATATGCAAGATATGCTGCCTGCGATACCTCATACCCGCCTTCCACCTGCTCCGTTACTGCCCCGGCTGCAAGTACACCTGTTCTTCCTGCAATGTGAAGATTGGTGTTCTTAGTCTTGATGGAAGTGTTTGATTCTTTAAGGTTTCGCTTGAATCTTGATAGTCCCTTATTCTTCGGCTCTGACTGATGAATGGTACTCTTTCGATAGGACTTCTTGTTATCATCAGATACCTTTGCACCGATAGTCTTAGGACCTCTTTCTACTGTATAGATGTTGTTGCCTTTAATCTTGGCACCCTTTGGCTCGTGGGCATGAATCTTAGCTTTCTCCTTTGTGTGAATGATCATCGGCTTGTCATCCACCTTTTTTATCTTCAATGTTCTCACCTTCTTTCACTCAAAATGCAAAACAGCCACCCAGCTTCCCGGATGGCTATGCTTTGAGGTCGCAAATTGCGACCTCTATCAACATTATTCGACATTTTTCTGCATTTCACGTTTCTTCTGTTCCGCAATCTTCTCATGAATGTTGGTATTATACAGTCTGTACAAATCTGTATCCTTACTAATCTGATTATCAAATGGAATCACCACAGAACCACACTTGATAAGTCCCATTCCCGATGCAGTATTGGTTACGAATCTTAGCTGTGCCTCTGATACCCCGATAACTTCCGCCATCTTGGAACTGTCCGTATTTGCTTGCTTCAAAAGTGCCACAAACTCAGAGTTTGCAAGCATTGTGGTTGCTGTGTAATTCTGCAACAGATCGACGACATTCTGCGTGATACCTGTACAAAGACCTCCCTGCTTTCTTACTTTCTTCCAGAGCTGCTGCAGATATTTTGCAGAATACTCAGAATTAAGTAAGACGTGGAACTCATCAATATAGAGCCATGTTGCCTTGCCTCTCTTGCCATTCTCAACAATCCTGTTCTGAATAGACTCCATCATGACAAGCATTGTGATAGGACTAAGCTCTGTACCTAAGTCCCTGATGCCATATACTGTGAATCTGTTATCCACATCCACATTTGTCTGGTGATTGAAGATGTTAAGTGAACCATTTACGAAAAGCTCTAGTGACAATGCAATGTCCTTTGCCTCGTCCTCCGGCTGTGCCATGAGAATATCGTAAAAATCACTCATTACCGGGATATACTTCTCTTTGCTCCTTGCAATGTCGATATACAGTTTTCTCACACAGCGATCGATGATTGACTTCTGTCTTGAATTTAAGCTGTCACCGATGCACTGCTCACAAAGACCAAGCATGAACTCGCCCTTTTCTCTTACCATTCCCTTGGAATCATTCGGATCAAGGCTCCATACATCCATCTCCAGCGGATTCACATAGTTATCCGTGTAGGTGGACATATTTACCACTGTTCCACCATAAGTCTCAGCAATATCAAAGTATTCGTTCATTGGATCTATGACGATTATTTCATCATCTCCCGACAAGAATACGCTGCCCATCTCCATCTTACAGAAGAAGGATTTACCGGAACCCGGCACACCAAATACAAAGCCATTTCCGTTGATAAGCTTCTTTCTGTTACCGATATTCACATTCTTGCTAATCTGGTTGATACCATAATAGTTGCCTGTGCTGTCATTAAGCTCCTGCACATTGAATGGCATAAGTACCGCAAGTGACTGAGTAAGAAGGGTACGCATTGTCTCCACCTGTCTTACACCAATCGGAAGTGCTGTGTTGAGAGCTTCCCTCTGCTTTAAGTAGTGTATATCAATCGTGCAGCTGTTACGCTTTCCGATGGTCTCCACAGTCTCACATACACTCTCAAGCTCCTTCTGGCTTTCTGCCATAAGAATAATGGTTACTCCCACGAAGAAAAGGCACTGGTCATTCTCACGGACGTCATCCATGATTTCCTCAATTTCTTTTTTCTCCGTTCTCTTGGCGTATGAAATTTCCGTAGAAAAATCGTTATTCTTATTACGAACTCTCTGCTGTTTGATAATATCCGACTCAATACCAAGGTATTTTTTCTGAAGCACCTTTGTTGTCAGATCCTTTGGAACAGGCACCACATCAATACTCGTGATAGAATGAACCGGAAGGGAAGTAATCTCATTGATGAATCTGTCTGACAAACTGCTCGGATACTTTTTGATAAAAAGTGCCTTGCAGAATTTACTCTCATCCTCAAAATGGTCCGGGAAATATTTCACCATCCCATTGCACAGGTCATTTCTAAAATCTGCCCCGACCTTCTTTGCCTTTTTGATATCAAAATCAAAGCTGCCCTCATCTCCAAGATGATAATAGTCATAAAGCACTTTCAGCCTCTCATTTCCATTAAGAGGCACAATCTCCGCACCAAGCTCAATGAAAGCCTTGTGTATCGTTGCCTCAAGGGTTGCAAACTGTGCCTTCGCCTCCTCAAAGTTCTTTCTCTCAATCGTGATTGTCAGGTATCTCTCCTGCTCAATCCCCTGTCTGCCCTCAATAATCTTCTCTTCAATGATGTCATTGTAAATTCTTCTGTAATTATTGAAACCATCATTTTTCTTAGCAATCAGAACCTTGTCACGGAGTTCATCCATGTTTTTGTTCTTATTGTTGATCGTAATCTTATAATTACAGTCCAGCGAATTTAAGAACTTGCAGTATCTCTCGAAAATACCGATCTGCTCATCCTCGGTTGCTGTCGTGTAATTGATGTCCTGAAAGCGGTAGCATTTGGAATACTTATTTTTGCTTACTTCAAAAATGCCGTTTTCAGCCACCGCCATAATCTCTATGGTTTCCTGAATGGATTTAGGTGTCTTATACAAAGGCTCACTCGCCTTCTTTAATAACTTAAATCCGTCTGTAAATAAACCCATGTCTCTAACCTCGCTTTCTTATAATGAAAGCCCGCCGGGAACTTCACCCTGCGGGCTGTGTTCCCGACCTTGCGGTCAGATACTATTTATTTCTAATGCATTGCCTTATATGCTGCAATACCAGCTGCTGCCGCCACAATGACTGCGACAAGTCCAAGCAGCATGTTTCTTGTCTTTTTCTTCATTTCTTCAAACTCCTCCTGCTTCTTTACAGCCGAATCAGCTGTTACAGTCTCCGGTTCAGCCTTTCTGCCTTTCTTCTTTACCTGTTCATTCTGCTCTACTTCTAACTGCTTTATTGCAGGCTCTCCTTCTGTTGATACATAGGTAAGTGCCTTGTTTCCAAACATAAAATGCAGTTTCTTTCCCATATACTCGTAGAAATTCATCCCGTTAAAGGAATAGAATCCGCCAAGTGCAATCGGTGCCACACAGGGAATTGCCACATAAGCAGAACCCGTAAGACCGATATACTTGTAAAGAAGAAGGACGATACCGCCACCGACTACTACGCTTGCAATAGAAAATATAAGCTGCCTTGCAGTAAGTCCCATCGCAACCGATTCCTGATAGCGGTCAATATCCTTGTTTACTTCGATTACCATTGTCCCTGCCTCCTATCTTGATAAATCCTTTGTCTCCGGCTTTCTTGTCATTCCAATATTCGCCTCATACTTATCCATTCCATCCGGACACAGTTCTCTAAGCTTATCTACATTGAACAGATAAAGCGGATATTCGCAGAAACCACTCCTTTGCGTGAATCCTGTAAACTCTCCAAGGTCGTTATCTGTAATAAACTTTTCAATATCCGGCATGTCATTCACATTCAGATATCCGCAGTAATTTGGTGCTGCAACCGACAAATTCACAGTCACATCCCCAAAAGGCTCCTCATATCCATCTTCATTACACATAAGACCGATAAACATTGCCCTGTTATTCATATACTGCTGGATATCAAATGTCACCTGCGTTTCTCCGGTTATGCTTGAATTATAAGTAACCTGTTTCTTTTCATTATCCATTTCTGCCTCCTTCTATAATCCAAATGCCTTGCTTGTAAGTGTCTGTGCACCCTTCACACTTCCAACAGTCATTGCTATCGTAAATGTCATTTCACACAAATAAATAAGCGTCTGTGCCCAGTCAGCGTAACTTCCTGTAAATGCTGGAAGTCCTGCATTGATAAATGCATTACATACCACAATTGCAAGTGCCATCGTTACTGCCTCGAATACACACGAAAGAAAATATTTGCAGTAGGTAGACATTGTATGACTGACCATTCTGTTTCCTGCCATTGTGGAGCATGCAATCGCACCAAGCGGCACAATAATCAGTATCTTTAAGAACCTGAAATACACTGTGTAGATGATAAAGAATCCACAGATAATAATGATGATTGCAAGCAAAGCTGTAAGTATCAGCATTACCAGACTTTCACCAAATCCGAGTCCTTTAATGATATCTGCCTGTGTACTGTCAATGGCAAGCTGCGTTGTTGTCCCGGCAGATATAAGTCCTACCAGATTTCCTATGGAAGTAAAAAATGCCTTCATAATCGTGACATTATTTGCAACAAACCATTCTGCAAGTCCCAGTCGGATAAGCATACGCAGGATTGATTCAAACCTCATCTCATCTTTTACATCTATGCTTTCCGAGCAGAAACCGATAACAAAGAACAGCACAACGAGGGAAGAGCCGACCGCTACAAAGACCGGCTCTATCCCCTCAATGACTGCCCAGGGACCTCCGCCCTTGAAACTGACCGGTGACTGTCCAAGCATTGCAAAGACCAGGGATATCTGATTGTTCCAAAACCCAAACACTGCCTCAAGAAGTGCAAGGATCTTGTCTCCAAGCTTAAAAATATCCATACTTGTTATTCACCTCTTTCCTTTTACTAAAAGGGGAAATGCATTTCCCCAATCTTAGAAGCCTAAGAATGTCAGTACTGTTGAAATACCAGCCATCATGACACCTGCTACAATTCCTTTCAGTGCAGAGTTCATGGTAGATGAATCCTGCTGCTGGTAGGCTTGTGCGAACTCCATAACATTCTTTGCAAGAATGATGACACCAACCGCACCAATGACTGCAATGATAAGTGTCTTTAAATTCTCAAGCGGCTGTGTTACTGCGGAAGTACCTGTACCTGCTGCAAAACAGGTAGTGCTCATAAGCATCACTCCCATAAGTGCTCCGGATAATACCGGAACGAATCTCTTTTTTAAGTGAATGAATCTACTCTTCATGCCTTTCTCCTCCATCTGATTGTTGTTTGTTGTTGAAATAACCTGTTCTTTTCTCATGTTGTTTAATCTCCTTTTTTGAAGTGACAGAAGCGGAAAAAGCCAGAAAGGAATACACATATTCCAATCCGGCTAGCTTTCCGAACGGAATATATGCATTCCTTTCTGTCCTGTTGATAGTTACTCTATGATAATCAGGCAATGCCTGTTGTACTGGTTAATCGGGCTTTCCCCGATGCGTTTTTGCTGTGACCATCTCCTTTCAAGGTATGAAAAAAAGCACCTTAACCATATGGCTAAAGTGCTAATTTACTCTCAAATTTGCTTTATTCTAAAAGCATTCCATCAATTATTGCAAACTTTGTCTTAAATATAGATCTATTCTGGCAATATCGTAATATGACATCCTGTACATAAGGTCTTGTACAATAACTGTCTACCACAATCTGTTTATCTTCCTCTTTCTCTATCCTCTTAAATATGCCTTTTGCATTCCAATCCGTCTTTACAGCATCTACTAAATCATTACTCATCTCAAGATGTGATAAAATCGTGGAATTCAACTCGGTTTCTTTAATTTCAGATATTTGTCCATAGTCATTAAGTTGCTTCAATTCTCTCTTAATTGCCTCCGTGTAACTTGTCATATTATTATCTCCTATCAATAAGTATTCAGGTGTTACATCTAGTGCCTTTGCTAGTTGTAAAAGATTATACGCACTTGGCTCTTCATTGAGTCTACCTTGTTCATAACGTCGTATACTCTGAACAGATATATTTGTTATCTTACCCAGCTCTTCCTGTGTATAGTTTCGTATATTACGCAACTCTTTTAATCTATCTGCAAAAGTCTTTTCCGTATTCATCCTGTACCTCCAATATAAAATAATTTCTGTCTTTTGTAACTGCTCACATGTTAGTAGTCCAATAAGCTGAAGCATACCATGTGAGCAAATTATATCATATACTCTGTAATATATCTAAAAACATTACTGCTTCTTTCGATATGAACTCATCTTCTCCACAGTAACCTCCGGATAAAAGTAAGTAAGAATCGTTGCCTTCGGAACTCCTGCCGCAAGTGCCTTCTTCACTTCCTCTTTCTGCTCCGGTGTATATGACCAGTGCAGCATTCGGTTTGTGATTGTATCCTCCCACTTAGGCTTTTCCCTCTCAGGATTCCTTACAGGCTTAGTACCAGCACTTCCATTAGAAGAGTTAGCACATTCTGTAGTATCAGACTTCTGTGACTCATCGACATACTCAAGCTCATTTGCCTGCTCCCTGTCAATCTTTGCTTTCTGCTCTGCCTCATCCTGCATGGAGAATCTTCTGCTTAACTCCGCATCACCAAGCATCATAAACTGCTCATAGGTAAGAGAATCTATATACACATTCTCGCCCTTATCCCTCAGCTTTTCATAATACTTAACTGCCTTGTCTGAAAGAATCTCAAATGGCGGACCGATAAGATTATCTGCTCCTCTTATCTGATGAACATAAGGCTCTCCCTTGCCATCTGCTGTCTGGTTAAACATCGGATGATTGAATGGTATGAACTTATTATCCATGATAGGATCAAATCCTCTAATAAAGATAATGCACTTTTTGTTATCTAGTTTTCGGACTTCATCCGGTGTGAAAAGTTCTCGACCTAAAACATCATAATTTCTTGATGAACTACCCTGTCTGCCCTTTGTCTCACCGCTTGACTTCTTATCAATCGTACCTTTTCCAAGCAGCTCTGACACATACTTGTGCGTACTCTGCTCGTTACCACCAAGGTAGATAAAGGTATCGCAGTTGCCGGGAATTGTCTCCCAGGTATCTTTAAAAAGTGCTTTTAACTGGGCAAAGTTCTGAATAATGATAATACTTGAAATCTCACGGCTTCGCATTGTCGATAACAGTGAACAGAAGTCATCTGGCAATGCGACATTCGCAAATTCATCTAACATAAATGTCACATGGATTGGCAGCCTTCCACCACAATTAAAGTCTGCCTGATAGTACAATTCCTGAAATATCTGCGTGTATAACATACCGATAATAAAGTTATAGGATTTGTCACTATCCGGGATTACACAAAAGAGTGCTGTCTTTGTCTCCCCATCTCCGTTTACACCAATACCGATATCGGACAGATTAAGCTCATCTTTGGAGAGTAATCGTAAAACCTGCTTATTTTCAAGAAATGCAAGTCTTGAGTTGGCACTGATGATAATGGAACGGACGGTATCTCCTGCACCTCTCATACATTTGTTGTACTGCTTGACTGCTGGATGATTGGCTCCGAGTGGGGAACTTTCCTCTAAAAACTTCATACGCACATCCAGCTTTGATGCCTTCCCCTGCTCTGTAACCTCTGCCTCTCCAAGAAGTTTAAGTACTGTCTCAAAGTTTCTCTTTGCCGGCTGTACCTCCAGCCACACATAATAAAAGATAGCCTGTAAGAACAATCCTTCCGCTTTTTCCCAGAACGGATCACTTGGTGTCGCTCCCTTTGGTGTCGTATTGCTGATAAGGTTTGTAATCAGCTTGACCACATCTGTTTCCTCTCTGATATAGGAAAATGGATTGTAACAGTCTGATTTATCCATCTCTAACAGATTAATGACTTTCAGGTTATATCCGTTATTTTTTAACATCTGCCCGCAGTTTCTAAGGATTTCTCCCTTTGGATCGGTACAGATAAAGGAACAGTTATGCGGCATCTGCATCAGATTCGGCTTTACTTCATAAAATGTTTTTCCTGCTCCGGAACCACCACAGATAAGGATATTTCCATTGAGCTTGAGTCTCCTGAAATCCAGCGACATCTTCACATTCTGGCTGAGTATCCGGTTGAAATTTTCATCCTTATCTGCAAGTATCTTGTTGACCTGCTTCGGATTTTCAAATCTTGCCGTACCAAATTCTTTGCCAGGCATATAGTTTCTCTGACTGGTGTAATACATGACAATAGCCATCGCATAGATACCTAATGCAATGGCTACTGCTTTTACTGTATTGGAATTGTAATAATTGGCAAAAGGAACAGCACATACTTCATTGAATCTGTCCATAAATTCATTAAAGGCAATCCCTTCCGTCCACGCACCATTTATCAGATAACCAAGATACCCTGCTAACACTGCACCCACAAGGATGAATATCAGTGACGGCATTTTCTTTGTTGTCTGCATAGGCTGCTACCTCGCTTTCTTTGTGGTAACAGTTTTCTTCTGTGTGGTCTTTTTCTGCTGCTTCTGCACTTTCTCGTAACGCTCCCTGACAGATGACTCCACCTTGTCGTAGTGAGTATAAAGCTCGGTTCCTTTCTGGGTTGTCACCACACGATTCTGCTCATCGTAGAGCTTATAATCCTTGGTTGAATCAAGGAAGGTAAGCATTGTCTTTCCACCATGAATCTCCATGATGTTTTCCTTACGGAGCCATACATATCTTGCCTCTTCTCCCCATGTGCCGGGAACTCTGGTCTTAACAGCATGGTCATTTTCTTCGATAATCAGTTTCTTGCTGATTGTCACATCTGACAGGTTCGCATTTTTTGATGCTGCAACTGCCCTCATTCTCTCAGCAAGGTCCTGATAGCCTCTGACACGGTTGATAAATGCATCCTTGTCCATCATGACTGTATGGGTGCCATCCTCATTCTTGCTGCCAAGCACACCGATTGTCTCAAGCTGTTTGATAACACTTTCAGCCTGCTCACCATTGATACTGAAATTCTCCTTGACCTGATCCACACTGATAGCTTTCTTTTCCATTGCAAACATTCCGACCTTCTCAATCAGTCCGTCAATGGCGGAATTAACCCTATCCCCTTCTATCGTGTGGCTTTTCTCGTTTCCCTGCTGTTTCTTCAAAAAATCCATCAGCTTGCCAAGGGATTTTTCATCTCCATTCTTCAGATAATCGTCAAATGTGGCAATCTTACCAAACTTGAGTTTCTGTATCATCATATTCACACGTGGAACTGCCTCTGTATGAAAGATTACCTCACTCAGTCCGTCTTTCCTGTTACAGTCCGGAAGTACCGAATACAGGATTCCATACTTCTTTGCCATCTTTTCGACCTTTTTCATATCTTCGGTATTAAACTGCAATACCTGTAAATCGCCACCCTTTAAGAGCAGCTTTCTCATGGATGTTTTGCCAAGTGACTTCTCATAATCAAGCATCCCTTTTAAGAAATCTATTGCCTTCTGCATGGCAGCTATTCCGCCACATCCTACCTTCATGGCAATCTCAATGCCATCATAAGCAACACGGATGATCTGCACCGCTTCCTGAATCTCTTCTGCCATTATCGCACCTCCACTTTCTCTCTGACTGTTGTTTTAAGTGTTTCTGTCTCTGTTGTACGGATTTCCTCGGCTGATACATCAATACCATAAGCAGTCAAAATATCTGCCAGATGATTGATTGCTTTTTCCTCCTCGATACGGTACATTTCAAGTGCCACAAGCAGGTTTTCCACCTGCTCCACCCATGCAGGCTTCATATCATATTTAGACCTGTATGTGACCATAATCTCGTCCGACTCAGCCTTATCCGCTGAATGTGCCAAAGCTTCAATAAGAGAAATCGTGTCTTCCTTGCTGCCACTTCTGAATGCGAACTGGACAACAAAGTTTTTCTCTTCCTCTGTAAACTGATGCTCCACACCATTCATCTCTGTTACTGCTTCATTTACTACTGCTAAATTCATAAGTTCCTCCTAATCTGCCATGCTGTTTTCAAGCACAGCAATCTCAATGATCTCCTTCATCTTTTCCGCTGAAATGTTGTTGTTTATAAGCTCTACAAGCTGTGACTCAGTAAGTCCCTTTTCTATTGCACTCTTAATCTGCACAAGCTGCGCCGGAACAAGGTCTCCCGATGCAACCAGCTTTACAATGTCTGCTCTTGACTTTTTCTTAAATGACAGTCTTGCAAAAAGGCTTGCCACTCCGCTGTTGCTGCTCTTTCTCACACTTCGCTCAATCGGAAGTCTCTGCACCACATTTCCAGTACCATCAACTACCGGAATCTGATAATAGACCGGAATTCCATTTGCCACAGCCTGCATATTCTGCGGAACTGCAACTGTATCAACCATCTTTTTATCTGCCTGTGGTACGGACTGGCTTTCCTGCAGCTCTGCCTTACTTTCTGCCTCTTTCTTATTCTCTGTGGCAACACTTATGATCTTATCTTCCAATGACTCTATTCTGTCTCCCATACGCTTCATCTCCTTATCCTTTTTCTCAATATCATCCCTGAGTCTTGCAATCGTACTGCTTGCCTTATTCAGTTCATTCTGCTGACTGTTGATAAGAGCATCCTTATCCTGGTTCTCCTTGACCAGACGCTCCCTGACTTCCTCATCATCTTTGGAAGTTTCTATTTCAGAAAGCTTCTTATTCAGGGCATCATACCTTTCATTCTGGTAATTGATCTTTTCAACCACTTCATCCATCTGAGCTACAAGACTTTTCACATACTCTAAATCCTGTGGCATCTGCTCTTTGGCTTTATTAAGCTTTTCTAATACCACATCAAACATCCTGCGCATATTTACTGCTGTATCATCTTTTTGGACTACCTCTCTGATTGCATCAATCGGCACACCTTTTTCATAGTAATCCAATGCTGTCTGCATCTTAGGTGCTGCCATCCTGCTATCTTTCAGCAGCGTTAACAACTCTTCTGATACACCCTTATGCAGACATTTTGATAACACCTTCATCTGCTCAATGTCATAACTTTTGTTAAGATACAGACCGATTTCATCATCAGTCAGTCCATATTCATAATCGCTTTTGACAAGAGCAATAACCTCACTGTCCATATGCTTATTACGAAGAATCTGTATCTTTCTCTCAATCGCCATTTCACTTAATGGCTCTCTTTTTTCTTCCATATATGCCTCCTAACCACTAAAAAAACAGCCTAACGTATCGGCTGTTCTTTTCTGTCTCTTATTGTTTCTTTGTCATACTGCTTCTCTTCTGCCGAAGCTGATACAGTAAGTTCCTTCCATATTGATTTTCCAAGGCTAAGTTCCTTTGATACCGCCCGTTCTGCCTTACAGTCCTGTGCATACTTGCTCTCATATTTCTTTCTAAGACTCTCTACCTCTTCCACACTGTATCCCTGTGCCAGAAGCTCAGTGTTAAGCCTTTCCCATGCATTGTGCTCATCTTCAAAGAAGGTATCGCCACTCTGATAACACGATTCCGCATCATCAAGCTCCCGGATCTGTTCAGCCTTGTCAAAAATATCTTTGAATCTTTCCTTAGACTTATAGGTCTTACTCTTTTCCTTTGATGCTTCTTTCTTCTTATCCGTCAGATTATCAAGTACCGACACAAGTTCTTCTGCACTCTCAATCTTATGCCTTACCAGAAATAGATACTGCTCCTGCAGCTTATGCATCTTTCGGATATCATCCTTATACTTCCATACCTGACTGTATGGCTTCTTTTTCAGCTTTCCAATCCGGTAAAGTTTTGCATAATATCTTTTCTGCAAGCCTGACATCTTCGCCCTGCGGTATCTTTTGACATAGCACTTTACTATCGCTGCCTGCCTTTCCTCATTCTGTGACTGGTAAAAGGATAAATCTTCCTTAGCAATACGCTCCACAATAGCTTCCTGTGAATAATTCTCGCCAAGAGTCTTACATCTTCTGAATCTTGTCATCCCCTGTGGTCTGACTGCCAGATACTTTCCCTGCTTGACCTCATATCCTTTTTCCGACAGCAGCTCCAGAAATCCACTGAAATCATTTGCCTGTAAAATGCAGGCATCAAGATCTCTTTTTATCATATCTGCCCACACAAAGCTGCCTTCACGATATTCGCTCCATTCCTTATAATTCTCATGCTGTTTCTCTTTGCTGCCATCCTCCACATCTATAATGGAAAGACCATACTCCTGACACAGCTTATTGGTAATTGGCTGGATATACTTTGCCCAGTCACCTTTCTCATAGCGATACTTTTTCCCATCCACAAAGCTTACACTGTTAAATACAATGTGTGAATGAACATGGTCTGTATTATCATGAACCACAAATACCGCTTCATAGGCATCACCAAGATATTCTGCTACAAACTTCTGTGTTATCTCAAAAGCCCTGTCCGGTTCCACCTCATCCTCTTTGAAAGAAAGAATGATATGATACCCCTGTCGCTTGTCTGTTTTTCCAAACTGCTTCTTTGTATCCATCATCTGCTCAAAAGCCATATCTGTCTGGCAGTTTATGGCTCCCACAAGTCTTCCTCCCTGCGTTTTCTCAGGATTCATCACATAATCCAGTGCCCGCTTTAAATGCCTTGCATGAAAAGAATTCCCGCTGTCCTTCATGTGAAGTATCTTACTGATTGCCAATCTTTACCACCGCCTCGCTGACAGACTGATTCAGCTTTTTCATATATGCCACAAGCTGTTCCTTATCTTTCTTGGAATACAGCTGTGCATTGCTGTTAAATACAATCTGATTGATGTTAATGCCGATTCGGTTTATCTCATTGATAAGCTCTTTAAGAAGTTTCCTTACTTCCGGATAATCATTTGGTTTCTGACTGATTAGAAGCCTGATATATTCGGCTTCATTCATTCCATTTGCCTTTGCCTTATCAGAAAGCACTTTCGCTTCCTGTGGCATAAGTCTTAGTGTTTTCCTTATACAATGAACTTTATCCGCCATAGAATCACCTTCCTCTCTTACCCGTACTGTATTCTCTTATTCCTTCTGCTACTGTTACAGCAGATTTTTCCAGTTCTTTATTACCCAGCTGGGCAATAACCCTGTCTGCAAGCTCTGTGGCAACTTCTATAAGTTCCTTACCATAACTGGTTTTATCAAACAATCTGTCCAGTCTCTTTTCATCTGCTTTCAGACTTTCATACTTGCTCTGATACTCGTTATAGTCATTAAAATCCTTTGGATCACTCCTGTGTGCTTCCGCATCAAGTATCAGTTCATAGTTCCATTCACAGACAATATCTATAACATCATCTATCGGGTATGGTTCAATTTCACCATTCTCCTCAGCTACATCCTGCCTGTACATCTTCCCATCTGAATCTATGCCAATGGCATAATCATGTCCTTCCATATAGTTAAGCAGAATTGCAGCATCTTCTATCGAAGGGTTTAGTAAGATATCAAATGTGTCTGCCCAGGCAATAAGTTCCTCTGGTTCTGTGATTATTGTAAGTTCTTTATCCATTGCTTTCCTGCACCTCCCTTATCCGTGTTTTGTATATCTCTTCCACCCACACGCCTGTCTGAATCTCTTAGGTTTACGGCTAGATACGCATTAGAGACATCTCTGTCCTAATGCCATCTAGTTAGGGAGAAAATCTCCCTAAAACCCTCTGTTTATGGAAGTGGGGGCGCTTTTTGCCCCCACTTTGCTACTTTGGGGGCGCTTTCTGCCCCCACTTTGTTATTTTGGGGGCGCTTTCTGCCCCCACTTTTATACTGACTTTCATCCGGATTTTGTCGTGTCCGAATTGCGGGGGCGCTTTTCGCCCCCACTTTGACATTTTGGGGGCGCTTTCTGCCCCCACTTTGCTGTTTTGGGGGCGCTTTCTGCCCCCACACATCAAAATCCGGTTTCTCATGCCCTGACTGGTTCATCTGCTCGCTTATTCATCCTGTTCAGATTAAGCTTTGCCGCTACAAGCCACTCGTTGTAATCCTTATATCCGGTAGGTGGCGGACAGTCTTCTACCTCATATCCAAGCTCATAATACTTTCTCATAAGTTCTGTTGCTGCTTTTCTCCCCGGCTCATCTCCATCAAGGCAGAACCGGATGGAAGTAATCTGCGGATGTTCCCGAAGAAAAGTCTCAAGTGGTGCATCTGCAAGCATCCCAAGTGCCAGCTTATTTGATTCATAATCCGCGAAGATATCGACATAACTCATAAGGTCGATTGCAGCCTCAAATACTACAAGCTCTGTACTGTTAACATTTACCACATTAAATCCATAGTTCTTATCATTTCCTGTGACATCACACTTGAATGGCTTGCCCTGCTTATCAAACACTCCCCGCATACTTGCAAATCTTGTCACTCCATTTTTATCATTTCCTTTGAAAACAACATTGTGGTAATGCCTGCTCTCATAAATCAGTCCTTCTTTTAAAAACAGATCTATGACTGCTCTGCTGATTCCTCTCTCCTGATTCAGATAGGAAATAATATAGGAATTATCTCCTGCCGGTTCCGGTAGGACAAATGGCTTTCTCTCCTCTGCCTGCTTCTGCGATACCTGATGAACAAGAGGCTGCTTTACAGGCTTCTCAATTCTTTTGTATCCTGCGAAATCTAAAAGCCAGAACACAGCCTCTTTTACACTCATTCCACAAAATACCCGTAAGAAATCTATCTGTGAGCCGCCATTGTTGCCTTTGTCAAACTGCCTTGACCATCTGTACCAATGGCTTCTGTTATAGATACGGATGGAATCCATCTCCTTTAAAGTGTGGTATTTGCCAATCCTCTTTACTGTATACCCAAGGCTTTCAGCAACTGCACACAGGTCAACACTCTTTGCTATGGCAAGCTCTTCATCCGTAAATCTTCCATCCATGCTTTCACCTTGCCTTTCCCTGCTCTGCTACAAGCGGTGACTTGATATCAAGTGTCCGGTAATCTGTGCTCAGGGTAATCTTAGGATTATCAATCATGCCTTTTTCCCTGAAACTGAAAAATTCACGATTGTCTCCACCGACTATGATATGGTCAATGAGAGGTATTCCCATCAGCTCACACAGCTTGTTCATGCGATCCGTCATCATCGTGTCTGCCTTGCTTGGGAATACGTTCCCGGATGGATGACAATGGATTAACATCATGCTTGCAGCATTGCTTAAGATACTTGATTTAAACAGTTCTCTCGGATGTGCCATTGCCTCATTTAAAGAGCCAACACTTGCAAAATGCACATTGATAGGTTTTAAATCTGACCTTAGATTGACCACACACACTACTTCCCTGTCAAACTGGCACATACAGTCTCCCATGACAGCAGCTATATCCGCCGGATTGTTAAAGGTGTGCTCCGAATAAATCGGAGCATCCTTTACAAGTCTTACCGAAACCACATCAAGCTTGAAGTCATTCTTCTTTGGCATCAGACACCGCCTCCTCTCCAAACTCGACACGGATAACAAAGTCACCTTTCTGGCTGTTTATGAGAGCAATGAGTTCTTCCATTGTAAGTTCCTGCTCCATAACTGCCTCCTATCTGGACTTTTCCTTCGCATCATATACAAGGGGAGGTTCTGCAACGATACCATCAAGTCTCTTGTTCGGTGTATCAGTTGCAAGGGTAAGTTTTCTTAAATCCTTATCATAGTGATATACCTGATTGGAAAGTCTCTCGTCCAAAGACACCTCCTGCATATTTACCTCAACTACCATCTGTGCAAGCATCTCAGGGCTTCCCATATCTGAAGATACAGCAATAACCTCATGCACGCTCGAAGGGAGAATATAAAGGTCACTCTCTAAACTCTCTGCCAGCTCATGAAGCTCATTCTCATAAAGCATGGATGCTGCGCCATTGATACCCTTTTCATTGGAAATCACCCACATTGTCTGTTCCGGTGGAATCTCGGCTATCATCATATCTGCAATCTCCTGTGGCATCCCATCCCTTGCGAACATTTCTTTCATAATGTCATTCATGCTTCGTACTACAGGTGGAAAGAGCCTTCTTGTGTTTTCAGCAGCACACTTAAAGAGCTGTTCCTCGCTCATCCCAAGTCTTTTTGCAAATTCATTTGTAATTTTTGAACTCTGCACCGCATCCTTATCGGCACTGATAATTACCTTGTACACAATAGAAAGATCCTGGAACTCTCTGTGCGGCACCTGTTCCAAAAATGTCTTATTCTGCTCTGTATTGATGAGCTGGAATACAATCTTCTCGTTAGCATCCTTCATAATGCTGTCCACATCAACAACCGGAGCCTGCTCATATGCCCTTTCCATAAAGTCACATGCAGCCATAAGTGTTTCCTCAAGATCACCACAGTCCTGATACTTCTTATACATGTCATTGATATAAATCGTAGGCGAAATATTCCTGCCTTCCTCTCTTAAGATGATGCCATCAAGAGTCACATTCACCTTTTCCACGGGTTCTGCCACAAGCTCCATTCCTTTGAACTTCTCAGGCATATAATCCATAAACTTTTCTTTTACTACTTCCTTAAAAATCTCGTAATTCATCATATTACGGTTCCTCCTTAATCTAAAAAAGCGGGGAACATAAGTCACTGGCTTACATTCCCCGCAAGGTTAATTGTTACTGTTTATTCTTTTTCTCTCTTCCACGAAGTCCGACTCCAACACCTGTAATAAGTGCAAGTGCACCAATTCCAAGATAAAGAAGCGGATTTGCATTGTCGCCTGTCTGTGGAAGCTTAGGCTCTGTCGGTACATTGACAAGCTTAAGAGTTGTTACAACAACATCCGGTGCATTGTCATCATATCGAAGAGTTACATCATGAGCTGTTTCATCAAGGATATATCCGTCAGCTGCTTTAGTCTCAACAACTGTATAATGGATATCTTCTTTGAATGATCCATCCTCGTTGTAAGTACAGATAGGAAGCTCCTTGCTCTCTGCATGACCATTCTTGTCAGTAGTGAGTGTATCAAGCACCTTTCCGTCCTTATCCCTTACTTCAAATACAACACCCTCAATCGGCTTTCCGGTTACTTTGTCAGTTTTCTCAATGACAATCTTACCTACTGCCTGCTCATCCTTCATGGATACCTTCTGAATCTCGGCAGTCTCCTTTACCTCAAAGGTCACATCCTTCGCCACCTTGTATCCATAAGGAGCTGATTCTTCACGAAGTGTGTACTTTCCAACAGGAAGTCTTTCGATCATATGAGTCTTTCCAGCCTCAGATGTCCAGCTTTCTACAAGCTTTCCATCAGCATCAATTACTGAAAGCTTTGCTCCAGGCAACTCTTTCTCTCCTGTGATATCAGTCTTTGAAATTTCTACCTTAATAGGTGCATTTTCAAATGCTGCCTCAAACTCGATAACCTTTACCTTATCTCCCTGATATGAAGCATCCACATCAAAAATCTTATCAGACTTCACATAGCCCTTTGGGGCCTCAATCTCTTTGACATAATACTGTCCAAGCGGAAGGTCAGAGGTAAATGCAGCCTTTCCATCCTTGCCTGTTACTGTTCTCTCAATCTGTGTATCAGCTTTTACGATTACCTTGCCATCTTTGTTCACAATGTCTTCTTTCGCAAATAAACCGAATACTGCTCCCTCAAGTGCTTCCTTAGTCTCTGAATCAGTCTTGGTTACAGTAATCTGCACTTTCTGACGCTCATTTGTCACATCCATTCCTGCAAACACAACCTTTGTATTCTGGTCGATATAGGAAAGGTCTGCTTCAATCGGTGTATCATCTAATACAAATCCATCAATGGTCTTTGTCTCAACAAGATAATATCTGCCAAGTGGAAGGTCATCAATTCTTGCGATACCCTTATCATTTGTCACGATGGTTGCCACCTTGTCTCCTGCCTTATGATATACAGTGTCAAGTCCGTCAGCACTTACGATATCCTCTTTTGCATATACATCAAAAGTTACTCCTGCAAGGCTGTCCTTGAAGAAATTGAAGATAAAGTCGTACCAGTACCCCTTCATAAGAGTAGTATCTGTTACAAATTCGCCGTCCTTATTGATAACGATGGAACCTGTAGGAACTTCATCCTTCATCTCTACATGCTGCACTTTGCCTGTGTCCTCAACTGTAAACTGGATATCTGCTGCCTTGAGATATCCGTAAGGAGCAAATTCCTCACGAAGAGTGTAAATCTCTCCAACTACAAGTCTCTTGATTACATGTGCTTCCTTAGCATCAGATGTCCATGTGTCTACCACATTTCCATCCTTATCAAGTACAGTAAGTGTTGCACCTGTAAGCTCTGCACCGCTTGTGATATCTGTCTTTGTAAACTCAAAGGTTGTAGGAGTGTTCTTATACTCGCTGTTATATACAGCAGTCTTAACATCCTGTCCCTGATATTTTGTATCAAAGTTTACTGCTTCCTCATTTGTCACATATCCGGCAGGCTTTACAAGCTCCCTTGCAACATATTTTGCAAATGGATAATCCTTAACAAAAGCAATCTTTCCATTCTCATCAGATGTTGCCTTCTCAAGAAGTGTGCCTTTCTCGATAATAACTCTGCCATCAGCATTCTTGATATCCTCATCTGCATAAAGACCAAATACTGCACCTGCAATCGGTGTGTTATCTTCTGCATCAAGCTTAGTCACTGACATATCAAGCTTCTGTCTGTCATCTGAGAAAGTAAGGCTTTCCTTGATAACAGGTGTCTTATCATCCACATATGTGAATGTCACTTTCTGCTCATTCGGATTTAATACATATCCGTATGGAGCTTCCACTTCCACAACTCTGTACTGTCCAAGAGGAAGATTCTTTGCTGTTGCCTTTCCATCCTTGCCAGTTGTAAGAGTTGTCACAAGGTCTCCCTTGCTGTAATACTTAATGCGGTTTCCGTCTGCATCCTTCTGGTTGTCTGCTGTGTAAATATCTTCCGCAGCATAAACTTTGAATTTTGCTCCGGCAAGTGAGCCTTCCTTATAAACAAACTCTTTCTCATATGAGCTTGCAAGAAGTCCACCCTTGAATCCGTCAAGTACCTCTCCCTTCTTTTCTACAGTCAGCTCTCCGACTGCAGGGGCATCGGAATATTCCACGGTGATGATTGCATCATTTGTATCACCATCTGTCTCAAATGCTGTATCAGTATCAACCGAGATGTTGACATACTTATCATTTACAACATATCCAAATGGTGCAGACACTTCCTCAATGCGGTAGTTACCGATTTTAAGTGCCTCCGGTAAGATTAAATCTCCGTCCTCATCGGTAAAGAATGAAGTATGCTCTACCTTTGACGGATAAGTTGTGTACTGCTTTACATATTCGTTCTTATCAATATTGAAGATTTTAAACTCTGCATTTGGCACAAGTACTGTCTGCTTTGTATCGGAATCCTTCTTGATTACACGAAGCTTTGCAGTAAACTCCCTGTCAAGGAATACTCTCCATGTCTGAGGTTTGTCAGGATGGTTCTCGCTGATTTTTACCTCAAATGGCTTGATCGTCTTCATGTTATGCGGAGTCTTTGACTCAACTACCACATAAGTTCCATAAGGAATTGCAATGGAAACTGCATGCCCCTTGTCATCGGATGTGATTGTTGTTGCTCCGTTTTCCCCGATTACAACCGGAGATGCCTTGTCAAAGTCATAACTTCCATCTGCCTTTACAGGTAAAGATGATTTCAAATAAGCTGTAAACTCTGCACCTGCAAGCAGTCCTGCTTCAGTATCATCGCCATTGTCAGATACCTTGATAAGCTGGAATGGCTGCTTGATTACCTGCTCTGCTGAAGTTGTACTTCTTGATACCTCTGCTACAAGGTCTCCCTCATAATCACATACCACATCATGTTCCTCTTCGTCTAAGAGATACCCCTCTGATGGAGTGATTTCCTTTACATAATAATTTCCAAGGTAAAGGTTATTGACCTCTGCCTCTCCATTCTTATCTGTTGTAAGTGTTGCTACAAGGTCACCTGCTTTGAATACGACTCCTGTTGCTCCGTCCGGATGCACGATATCGTTTCTTGCATAAAGACCATAAACTGCACCTTCAAGGCTTGCATCTCCCTGGGCAACTGCCTTGCCTGATTCCTTGTCTACCTTGTAGATATGAATCTTTGCTGTCGTTCTGTCATTCACAAATGTATGACTGAATGATGCCTTTGCCTGTGTTTCAGGTAATACATTGAAATTGAAGCTGTAAACATCTTTACTGTTTCTGATATACGCATATGGTGCCTGTGTCTCTTGGATATAATATCCGTTAGAGATTGGCAGATCCGCGCTGTAGCTTGCCTTTCCGTCCTCACCTGTAGTTACTGTCTCAAGAGCTGTACCCTTTGTCACAATAACCTGTCCGGCATAGTTTTTGATGTCATTTCCGGCATAAAGTGTGTACTTGCCGCCTTCAAGAGGGTTCTCTGTGTCAGAGTCCTTCTTTACGACAGATACATCCGCTTTCTGTCTTGTATTCTCAATCGTAGTTGATTCATACTGGACTGTCACAGTCTGGTCCTTATACTCAACTGCTACTGTCTGAGGTGTGGTATTGATTGTATATCCGTCAATGCTCTTAATCTCAGTAATCACATAAGTTCCAAGATGAAGGTCAGATAATACCACCTGTCCGTCAGTTCCTGTTGTTAGGCTTTCTGCTACAACATCGCCAGCACTATACACCTTTGTACCATCTGCCTTGTAGATATCTGCCCCGGCAGTTACCTTGAATGCTGCTCCGGAAAGCTTCTTTTTCTCATAGGTGAAATTGCTTCCATTCCATGAGCTAAGCACCTCACCCTCTTTGTAGATTGTGATTGCTCCAAGCTGCTCTTTATCTGTTGCAGAGATTCCCGTTGTCTGTCCTGCTTTTACAGTAAGTGTATGAACCTTACCGGAAAGGACATATCCCTTTGGTGCGGTAATTTCTTTTACATAATAAGTGCCTGCAACAAGTGCAGCTGACTTTGCATATCCGTTTCCATCTGTTGTCATGGTCTGTACTCTGTTTGTGCATCCGCTGTCAGAATAGATTCCATAAACTGCACCGGAAAGCTTCACTCCGCTTGACTCATCTGTCTTTGTAAGCTCACCATATCCGATGTTCTCTGTCTTGACCTTGATATAGGCTTTGACAGGATCTGCTGTCGGTCTTTCAGAAATAAACTCCTGATATCCGCTTTTTCCTGTAAGCCAGAATACACAGCTTGATGTTGTCTCAACCTTGCCTGCATTGGATGTGAATGTTCCTGTTGTAGCTGTAGTATTCACACTCGTTGAAGATATGGTAATACTGTTGCCATTCTTATCAACAGAATATCCGCTGATGCCAAAATCAAAATCCGATAAAACACCATTGCTGTCAGATAATGTTGTTTCAAATCTCTGACTTCCATCATTCCACTTTAATTCATAAGTTGGTGCCTCACTGGTTCTGCGTGATGCAAAACTTGGAAGTGTTGCATTGTAGGAGCTGCTGATATTGTCCCTGAGTCTCTCATAATAGCTGTATGAAGAAGCCGGACTTGGTGCTGTGTTGCAGAGCTTTCTCGCTGCCGAATCACCACTTCCGGTTCCAAAGATATCTGCTACAATAACCCATACCATTGCCTGAGTTGCGATATACTCATCGCACTGACTGTTGCTTGGTGCCGCCTTTTGTGTACTGTTAAACCCATAATAAAGGCAGTAACTTAAAAGCTTTCTCTGCTGTGCTGACATTGATGTGCTCGCATCATCGTAGCTGTTCATAAGCTGACCGCCATCTGCTCTTAATCCGAAATTCATACAATATGCAGAATTTCCGTCAAGAATTGAATACAGAATCTTGCCATGATTATATCCGGGCTTCAACTCACTTACTTCTCCGGAATTTTTGACTGACGCATTCCAGAACGCAATATTTGCCTGCGGACTGGCTGCAAATGCTGTTGTTCCATTCGTAAAGAGTGTTCCAACCAGTGTGAGCATAGCCATAAATCCTGCCATAAAACGCTTTAGTTTCTGTTTCATGTGCTTTTTCCTCCTTAATTTACGCATAAAAAAGAAAGACATAAGTTTATGGCTTACATCTTTCTTCCTTCTGCTTCTATTCGTTTTTATTTATCTGTGACATCGAAACTCGTAATAGTCTGTGCCGCCTGTCGTGTAAACTCCATCATAACTGATGTAGAATACCGGATCTGTTTCCAAAAGTAACATACTTGCAATATATTCTGCGACTGCATCCTCAGATGATAACCGCTGTCCATCAATGGTACTTGCTTTGTTGAGGTCTGTCTCTACAAACACACTATAATAAGAGCCTTCCATACCATCGTAAGGATAATACTCATTGTACTCTTCCTGCGTGATACTGCCATCATTCAAATGGTTCTGTAAATTCTGCTGTGTGGTAATCATCCCTCCTGCCTGACACTTTGCTGTTGCAAGTGACACAACATTCTGTGGACTGTATACCACGGATGCAGGCTGTGGATTGCTCACATTGTCTTTCGGACTGTCTGTAGTCTGACCACCATTACCTGCATTACTCTGATTTCCGCCAGCTTCCTCATTATCATTTTCAGGAGCTTTCTGTTCCGGCTCGTCATTCTGCTTTGGCTTTTCTTCCTGCTTTGAAGCAGTTTCATTATCAGCGGACCGGTTATCTTCCTTATCAGTCTTCTCTTCTGAATCTTTAGCCTCGGCAATATCTTTCTCTGTCTCTTCACTTCCAGCTTCGGTTGTGACCTCTGTGACAGCTTCCGTTGCCATTGCTACTTCTTCAGTTGGCTTTACGCTTTCCGTCTGTTTCTCTGTCTGATTATCAGCCTTTTCCTTACCACCATTACAGGCAGCCATTGAAAAGACCAGTACTGCGGATAATAAGATAATACTTATCTTCTTCATAGTAATCACCCATCCCTTCTCCGCAAGAGGGACGGGCTTTGTGTTCCGTGCCATCCACCCTTGCAGTGAACTATTTATCTGTAATGCACGGGACACATAGGACTGTCCCGTATTCTGTGCATCTTAAACTCCTTTCATTATACCAGCTCTCTTATTTTAAAGAAATACTGCATAAGTCTTCTGTTTTTCTTATAATTTAAGAATAAACCCTTTACCTGCATACGCTCACCTCCTCTCAGAATGTGCCCATTCTTACGAATGAAAGAAATACCCTTGCCACCATTGCGAATAGAAGAAGAATTATTCTGGCAAGTCCTAAGACCAGCTTCAAAGCTCCAAGAATTATCCTTAATATCCACTTGAGTATCTCTAAAATCACTGTTCCTACGGCTCCCATAACTCTTCTCATAATAATCAGTCTCCTTTCGACATCCATCCCATTGCAAGACCTGCAACATCTGCATCGTCCATAACATCTTCTGTAAGTTCTTGTGCTTCACTATTGGCTGCCTGCATAATTACCGGCTGACCAACATTCATCCCGGATATCACTCCGCCTAACAGCTTTATTACCTCTTTTCTAGCCTCATTGGTTGCTGCTTCAATGACTTCTTCCTTAATGTCATCAATATCTTCTGACCGGATATATTCAGCCCTCTCTTTTTCCTTCTTCTTGATAACAAAGGTTTCCTTTCCATAATTATCAATGTAGAACTGAATCGCATCTATAATGAACTGGTTCTTAGATTTGAAAATCTTCGGATCAAGGTTCTGAATCACATCATTGATTTTCACATGCTGGGGATTGCTCATGTTGAGGCGGACAGAAGTTTTTACTTCATATTCAAGTCTTCTTCCCATCATCTGCCTCCTTATGATAATCGCTTAGTGCTTTTAAGTCCCATTGTGGCAAGCTGCTCATATCCTCTTGCATTTGCCTTTACATCAAGGTTATAGGAAATGTTCTTGGCATCGTGGCTCCCAAAGTTTTTCATCACAACTGCCCCGCCACCGACAAATACAATCGGTGTAGTCTTTAAGTTATACCCAAACTCACGGATTGAGTTATATACCTTATCAACAAAATCCTCTATCTCAGCCTTGATAATGGCAAAGTATTCATCATCAATATCTGACCTGCCATATCGCATGATGTTCTGTATCTCTGACTCGTCTACCTCTCCGTTAAGCTGTCTTACACACTGCTCATTGATAGAACGCATACAGGTAATAAGACCTTTTGGAATCGTCACACACTTTGATTCATCCGGTGACTTGTTGATTACCGGCATAATGTCGATTGTCCAGCTTCCAATATCTACTATCAGTGTTTTCTTTGCCATAGCAGGAATCTTGTCCACTACTGCTGCATAGCACTGAGGAAATACTGCCACATCATCAATTTCAATATGATATGACTCATTCTCATATTTGAAGCTTACACGCTTATTCTTTGTCAGGTACTTGATAAAATCATTCTTCTCTGCTCCAAATCTTGTAAGTGGAAGTCCTACAGCAAGAAATACCTTTGCCTCTGCAAGACCTCTTCTTTTAAGTTCCTTAGCAACTGCTGCAAGAGTGAGAAGATAAAAGCTGTCATCTTCGACCTTTGTATCCTTTACTTCCTGCCTCACAGCTCCAACCTTATAGAACTTTCCTTCATACTCAAGTACGTCGCCGAAAAGTGCCGGAGTTGTTGTAATCTCCTTAACACCTGTGACAAATACCTGAGAGATTGTTTTCATCATTGACCATCCATGATCAATGCCGATTACTTCTAACTTGTTATTCATGTGTTTTGCACATCCTTTCTTCTTAAACAGCCACTTGAACATCTTAACCACCTACTTTCCTATCAGCTTCCGCATACAAGGAAAACAATAACCATTCCCTCGATAATATGGACATCCGACACATTCCGTCGGAAGTTTCTGTTCCTTTTTCTTAGATGGTTTACAACATGTTCCATTGGCACATCTGTTGTTATGTCCCCAGAAGAATCTACAATGCATACAATCTTTTAATTCTCTTTCAAGCTTTTCTTCTGGAGATACAAACCTGCGTTTCTTATGCTTATCTCTTTTTTCAACTGTTCCCACCAGAGCTCTCCTCCCTTCCAAGGAGTGATTGCTCTCTTATCTGTTCCATTGTGCTGTCCGACTCTCCTGCCGTCCTAGCTAACGAATACAATACGATAAGAACAATAATTATTAATGCTATGCTAAATCCCATCACCACTTTATCCTCCTTCAAATTAGTTGCCATATAGACAGAATTTGAATTTGGAAGTGATATAGTCTACATGGCTATGCTTAACGCTAAGCATGTAGGTACACGCCAGTCTTCTAGACTCCTATATCGCCCCGTGTACAAAGAGGTGTTCTCACCTCCGGGAGTTACAGACGAGCCACAAAATGTGTTTCACGACGCCCTTCTGAATTATCAGAAGCACTATCTCCTCTTTTAGCCTTTTGAGGATAAGGACGAACTTCTCGCCCTCTGTGGTTAATTATCCTTACGCAACATGCCTATTCCTTTTACCAGATTTCCATCCAGCTTCTCGCCCTTCATCTTTCGATCCATCAGACTACTAATATGATAGCTGTGACTTTCATCCTCCAGGTACATACCCCGTAAATTTACTACCTACAGATACTCTGCAGTGCAAACTACTTTGCAAATCTGTAACTGATTATTCAATTGTTATGTCCAATCTCTCTTGGACAATTGATATTCTACAATGCACTTTAATTTTACGGAAGTGACACCACTGGTGTATTTTTACGAATTTTCACCAGTTTTTGGTGTATTTGTCATTTCCTTTAATTTGTTCCATGTATGCTTAGGCAGTTCTCTTGCCGGCTCTCTGAATCGTTCAAGATATTTTTCAAATAATTCCGTATTGATTAATGCTGAATTACCGACTTTATAGACTGCTCCTGCCTCTCTCGCAATTACTATGATTCTAGATTTACTTATCCCATAAATAATCGCTCCTTCCTCTGCATTGACAAATTTTTTCATAAAATCCTTTGTATCTGAATAGCACTTATATGAGTAACTCATTCATCAGTCTCCTTTCACATTTGGCAATGGATGTTTCATTTCTGTTGGCGGTTCTCTGAATTGCTCCATATAATCATCAAAAATTTCCAAATTTATTAATATAGTATTTCCCTTAGCTGTTCCAATCTTATATACAGCACCCGCTGCTCTAGCCATTTCAATAAATCTATGATGCCCTATGCTATATGTCATTGAAGCTTCCCCAATTCTTACAAACTTCTTTTCTACGATTTTGTTTGAACTAGGCACTCTTGCAAAATGTTTCATAAATTTCATCAACCTTTCCTTATGTACTAATATAATCTTTGCAAGCTGATATCTTGCTCCAGCAGCTAATGCTATATCCATTGCCTCATCTCGTGTTACATCTAATAAAGCCATTACTTCATCAATACGAATAAATCTTGGTTTTACAATTTCTTTTCTATAGGCACTAACTGAACCACTCAATGTATTTACCATAACATCACCTACTTATAAAACTCAGAATCTGTAATATGAAAAGTTTCAAGATACTTATCCAATATTTCTGTATTAACAAGTACAAGCTGACCAATCTTATAACAAGCCTTGGCATCCTTAGCCACTTCTTGAAATTTTGTCATTCCCATACTGTACATCTTTGCACCATCTGAATATCTTACAAACTTTTTTGCATCCTCATATCTATCTTTTTTCTTTGATTCATCCATTGCTGTGCTCCTTTCACTTTGACTTCATAACAAATGACGTATTTTCTCCATAACGCAAAAAAGAGGACATCTTCTAAATTTCTTTAGAAAATGTCCTCTTAGTAGTTCATATTCGATTGAGTCTTATTCTTTTCAGATTGTGTACTCTTTCATACTGATGTAAATGACTATGCCAAAATACGTCTTTTAATGCGTCCTTTGACGTACTCAAATGCCTCAATCCCGCATAAACACTAGGTTTATTTATCCAAGCTCTTCATTGTCGGGAAGAGGAGCACATCACGGATTGCCTGTGAATCAGTCAACAGCATAACCAGACGGTCGATACCATAACCGATACCGCCTGTAGGAGGCATACCGATCTCCAGTGCATTTAAGAAATCCTCGTCTGTATGCTCTGCTTCATCATCACCGGCTGCTGCATTTGCATCCTGTGCTGCAAAACGCTCACGCTGATCGATTGGATCGTTCAGCTCGGAATATGCATTACACATCTCCCATGTGTTAATGAACAGCTCGAAACGCTCAACCTTACTTGGATCAGAAGGTTTCTTCTTGGTCAGTGGTGAGATTTCGATTGGATGATCCATGATAAATGTAGGCTGGATCAGTTTTTCTTCACAGAACTCCTCAAAGAACAGGTTAATGATATCACCCTTCTTGTGACGTTCTTCATATGCAATATTGTGTTCATCAGCCAGCTTCTTAGCTGCTGCATCATCTTCTACCTGATCGAAGTCGATTCCGGTATATTTCTTGATCGCATCATTCATGGTCAGACGCTCAAATGGCTTACCGAAATCAATCTCGATTCCATTATAGGAAATCTTTGTGCCTCCACAAACTTTCTCAGCAAGATAACGAAACATGGACTCTGTCAGTTCCATCATACCTTCATAGTCTGTGTATGCCTGATATAATTCCATCAGCGTAAATTCCGGATTGTGTCTTGTATCAACACCCTCGTTACGGAATACTCGTCCAATCTCGTAAACTCTTTCCAGTCCGCCTACGATCAGACGCTTCAGATATAATTCCAGAGAGATACGAAGTTTTACATCCTCATTTAATGCATTGTAATGTGTCTCAAATGGTCTTGCTGCCGCACCACCTGCATTTGCAACAAGCATAGGAGTCTCAACCTCCATGAAATCACGGCCTGCAAGGAAGTTCCGGATCTCCTTTAATATCTGTGAACGCTTGATAAATACTGCCTTGCTCTCCTGATTCATGATAAGGTCTACATATCTCTGACGATATCTGACATCTGTATCTGTTAAGCCGTGGAACTTCTCCGGAAGGATCTGTAATGACTTGCTTAAAAGTGTCATTTCTTCTGCATGGATAGAAAGCTCTCCTGTCTTTGTACGGAAGGCCCATCCCTTTACACCATAGATATCACCGATATCAGATTTCTTGAAATCTGCATAAGCTTCTTCACCGATCTGATCTCTTGCAACATATACCTGAATGTTGCCCTTCAGATCCTGAATATTACAGAAGGATGCCTTACCCATAACACGCTTGAACATCATACGTCCTGCAATGCTTACATGGATCGGTGATGCATCCATGATTTCTCTTCTCTCGTTATAATCGTTGTTCAGCACTTCCTTCTTCTGTGCATCATCCAGCCCTTCTACATCCGGTTCCTGTCTGCCTGCGAGAAGCTCTGCTTCATGTGCTGTATATGCTTCCTTTACATCTGTGCTGTGATAAGTCACATCATACTTTGTAATCTCAAATGGATCCTTGCCAGCCGCCTGTAAATCTGCCAGCTTCTCACGACGAACCTGTAACAGCTTATTTACATCCTGTGGCTTAGCCTGATTGTTCTGCTTATTCTCTGCCATCTTTGTTTAATCTCTTTCTATACTATATTGATCATTCTGTTTATTAGATTGCTCTCTTGATATCTAATATTCTGTATTTGAATTCTCCGTCCGGTGCTTCTACCGTTACTTCTTCACCAACGCGCGCACCCTTTAATGCCATACCAACCGGTGATTCATCAGAGATCTTGTTCTTCATGATATCTGCTTCTGTTGAACCAACGATGTGGAACACAACTTCCTCGTCAAATTCATAATCATATACTGTTACGGTACGACCGATACCGACAACCTCTGTATCAACCTCGTCCTCGTCAACGACTTCTACATTTTTCAGGATAGCCTCTAACTGCTCGATTCTTGCCTCGATATCACGCTGCTCGTCCTTTGCTGCATCATACTCAGCATTCTCAGATAAGTCTCCCTGCTCTCTTGCTTCCTTGATCTTGGCAGCAATCTCTCTACGTTTATTTACCTTCAGATCCTGAAGTTCTTCTTCAATTTTTTTAAGTCCTGTATAGGTAACTACCTGTTTCTTTTCAGCCATCGCCGACTACCTCCTAAACAATATCTGTGTTTTCCGTTAAGTTCTCACAAGTATCCTACATTATATTCCAGTTTCCCTGTAATGTCAAACCTGTATATAGAAAAAAGAAGCCTTAAAACTAAGACTTCTTTTCCTTAATATCAATGCAGTTGATGGGACTTGAACCCACACCCACATAAGTGGACATGAACCTGAATCATGCGCGTATGCCAATTCCGCCACAACTGCATGAAAACGTGCTTTATCTCACGCACTCGTTTAATATAGCACGTCATCTGCTTCTTGTCAAAACAAATTTTGTAAAAACGTCAATTTTTTTATTCTGCCTCTGAAGCTGCCTCTGTTGTTGACTCTGTGCTCTCTGCTTCAGTGGAACCATCTTCCGATGCATCTTCTGAACTTGCTTCTGTTGAATCTACCTGAACAGCTGTACCCATCAGATAATCAAGAACCTTTTCCTCTGTTGCATAGAATTTCAGATCGCTCGCTGAATATTTGGAGTTGATCGTATCCTCGTCTACTTCATTATCATCCATCAGCTTCTGCTTATATGCATCCGCCTCTTTATCACTTGCGATCAGGTCTTTATCTAATGCGATCGAGCTTACAATAATCTTCTCCTGCATAACAGACTCTACAGAGCTCTGAAGATAGGATACAAATGCAGATTCATCTGTATATCCATAGAAATACTGTAAGAATGTTGGTACGCCGATTCCATACTGAGAAGCACTGGACTCGATATTATCCATAACACTCTTGACATAGGAATCAATTTCGCCTTCCGGATACTGATTAAATGTTGTTTTCTCTTTGATTGCCTTTAATACATTTGCACGATCTGTACTGTCTGCAGTTTTGTCTGCATCCTTCTGAAGCTCATCTGTCAGATACTTGGTATAATCCTCCGTCGTTGTATATTTACCATCCGTAGCCGACTTCACAAGGTCATCTGTATATTCCGGTGTCGTCGTTATCTTGATATAATTGACCGTTACATCAAATACAGCTTCCATTCCTGCTACTGTTGTATCAGAATAATCATCCGGATATGTGATTGTGATCTTCTTCTCTGTACCAGGCTTTAATCCGATCATCTGATCATCAAGTCCCGGTGCTAATGCATCCTTGCCTATAACAACGCTGGTTCCGGCTTCATCATCATTCTTATTCTTTTCCTGACCATTGATCGTTTCTACATAATTGATGTTGACATCATCACCATCTTTAATGGCACTGTCATAATCCTTTGTCTCTATATTATTATCTGTACAGAATGAATCAATCTTCTCATCGATCTGATCCTGTGTTACCTCTCTGGATGCCGGAACATATTCAACACCATCATAATCACTTACCTCTGCACATTTTGCATACTGCTTGAATTCACTCTTTGTGCTTCCACATCCGCTAAGCACTCCCATGCCGACAACGGTTGCCAGGCAAAGGGTCATTACCTTCTTCATTTTCATAATATAATCTTTCTCCTCAAGGCTTCATCTTATTATTTTATCATCCTCATTTTAAGGATCCTGTTTCAACATCCGCTTTAGTTTGCCTCTGTTGTTACTTCTGTGGTTTCTTCAGAAGCCGTTGTTGCTTCTGTTGCAGCTTCTGTACTCTCTACCTTCTTGCCATTATCAAGCAGGAAAGTCATAACCTTATCTGCAAGTGTATAATACATCAGATCTTCAGAAGAATACTGCTCTCTGATCTGATCCTCTGTTGTAGAATTATTGTCTGCCAGCTTCTTAATATATGCTGTTTCTTCATCTGCATCGATCGTAATATTCTCTGCTTTTGCAATCGCACAGACAGCCTTCTTTTCCTTTACGGACTCTTCACAGATCTGCTTTACATATTCTGCAAATGACTCCTCATCACTGTATCCATAGTAGTAATTGATAAATGTTGCATAATCGAAATTATAGGAGCTTGCCTGAGCTTTCAGGTTGTCAATAATTTCGCTTGCAAGACTTTCAACTTCATCTTCCGGTACATTCTCGATCTGTGCTTTATTAATAACACTTGTCATAACCACATTCTGTGCAGAAGTAAGTGCTGCAGTCTCATTGCTTGCTTCCAGTTCTGCTTTGATTGATGCTTCATATTCATCTACTGTTTTATAGGAAGTATTATTGGCAACAAGTTCATCGTTGTACTCTGGTTCAACCGGAATCTTAATGTAGTTTACAGTCGTCTTAAATACTGCATCCTTTCCATTCAGTTCTGTGTTTGTTGTACTGTAATCCTCCGGGAATGTTACATTTACATCAAATGTATCTCCGGCTTTATGACCTACGATCTGATCTTCAAAATCATCAATAAAAGATTTGCTTCCCAATGTCAGATCATAACCATTTCCATCAGAATTACCACCTTCAAATTCCTTACCATCTACAGTTCCGACAAAGTCGATATTTACAATATCACCCATCTTTGCTGCACTTGTCTTATCTTCATTATAAGTAGTGCAGGATGAAATAAAAGAATCTACCTTGCTCTGAATATCATCTGCAGTTACCGCTTCCGGTGCATATTCATATTCAATTCCTTTGTACTCTCCAAGCGTAACGCCATCTGCATATTTCTCGATATACTCATCGATCGTCAAATCTTCTGCTGCCTCTGTGCTGCTGTCTGATGAAGTCGCATCCGTTTGCGTTGCATTGTCAAGCTTACCGGTTGTATTCTTTTTATCGCCGCATCCCACAGCCATAGATAATGTCATTGCCATTGCAAGAGCAACCGCAAGTCCCTTTTTCAATTTCCTCATTGTACTTACCTCTATATATTATAAAATTAGGTATCACCTATCATAGCTTTATATCACATTTCCAATTAAAAATAAAGCTATTTTAAGTAATTCATAGAAATGTCACAAACTATGCAACGTTATTGTTAAATGCCTGATTGTTTGCAATACTTCGACAGTATCCATACTTTCAGATACAATTTCCGACAATTTCACATAATGTCAATCGCCACTCGAACAGTAAATCACATTTTCCCATGCAACACAATATCTAGTATTATTTCTTTGATTTTTTCTCAATATTTTGTACTGATTGATATAGACAAACCAAAATGGTGATGCTATAATGTGTAACTGTCGGGGACATAGAGTTACAAAATATTCCAAACGATTTTTTAGTCTCACAGATTTTAAATCGTTCATTTTTTTGTCTTTTTTTCACACGCGACGCAATATGTTGGGGTTTGAGAAAACATTGCACTCAATATCTAGATAATCAATTTTGAAGGAGAATGTAAAAATGCAGGTAATCAAAAGAGACGGTCGAGCCGTATCCTATGATCGCAGCAAGATTATCGTTGCCATCCAGAAGGCAAATGCCGAAGTCGAAGACTGCGAAAAAATTTCTGAAGAAAAAATCGAAGAGATCATAGACGGTATCGAAGCAAAAAACAGAAAAAGAATGCTGGTCGAGGACATTCAGGATATCATCGAGCAGAAGATTATGGCAGAAGGGAAATTCGTTCTTGCCAAAACTTACATTATATATAGATACAGCCGTGAACTGATCCGTAAAGCAAATACAACTGACGATTCCATTCTCAGCCTGATCCAGAACAGAAACAAAGATGTTATGGAAGAGAATTCAAATAAAAACGCAACTGTTGCTTCCACTCAGCGAGATCTGATCGCCGGTGAGGTTTCAAAGGATCTTACCAAACGACTTCTGTTGCCTGAAAAGATTTCAAAAGCACATGAAGAAGGTGCGATCCATTTCCACGATGCTGATTATTTCTTACAGCCAATCTTCAACTGTTGTCTGATCAACATCGGAGATATGCTTGACAATGGCACTGTCATGAACGGCAAACTGATCGAGAGCCCTAAGAGTTTTCAGGTTGCATGTACGATCGTTACACAGATCATTGCTGCCGTTGCCTCCAGCCAGTATGGTGGTCAGTCCGTTGATATCCGTCACCTTGGAAAATATCTGCGTAAGAGTTACAATAAATACAAAGCATTATATCAGGAAGAATTTGGCGAGAGATTAGATGCCGATACATTAGAGGAGCTGGTAAAAGAAAGACTGAACGACGAGCTCCGTTCCGGTGTTCAGACGATCCAGTACCAGATCAACACTCTGATGACTACAAATGGTCAGTCTCCATTTGTTACCTTATTCCTGAATCTCGATCCAACTGATGAATACATTGAAGAGAATGCCATGATCGTAGAAGAAATCCTCCGTCAGCGTTTAGAGGGTATTAAAAACGAAGTTGGTGTCTATGTAACACCTGCATTTCCAAAGCTGATCTACGTTCTGGATGAGCACAACTGCTTAAAGGGCGGCAAATATGATTACATCACCCGTCTTGCGATCAAGTGCTCCGCTAAGAGAATGTATCCGGATTACATCTCCGCTAAGAAGATGCGTGAGAACTATGAAGGTAATGTCTTCTCCTGTATGGGATGCCGTTCTTTCCTCTCTCCTTGGAAGGATGAAAATGGCAACTATAAGTGGGAAGGTCGTTTCAACCAGGGTGTTGTCAGCCTGAATCTTCCTCAGATCGGTATTCTGGCAAAGGGTGATGAAAATAAATTCTGGTCACTCCTAGATGAACGGCTTCAGTTATGTTACGATGCGCTGATGTGCCGTCACAGAGCACTGGAAGGCGTAACTTCAGATGTCAGCCCAATTCACTGGCAGTATGGTGCGATTGCACGATTAAAGAAGGGTGAGGTTATCGATCCACTGCTTCACAACGGCTACTCCACACTGTCACTTGGATACATCGGTCTGTATGAGACTTCTATCCTGATGAAGGGTGTCAGCCATACGGATCCGGTTGGTGAAGAATTTGCATTAAAGGTTATGAATAGAATGCGTGCAGCCTGTGATAAATGGAAGGCTGATACCGGACTTGGCTTCGGCTTATATGGAACACCAGCCGAAAGCTTATGTTATAGATTTGCACGCATTGATAAAGAACGTTTCGGTACGATCAAGGATGTTACTGATAAGGGCTACTACACAAACTCCTACCATGTTGATGTCCGTGAGAAGATCGATGCATTCAGCAAGTTTAGATTTGAGAGTCAGTTCCAGACGATCTCATCCGGTGGTGCGATCTCCTATGTCGAGATACCAAATATGCGTAACAATCTGGATGCTCTCGCAGAAGTGGTCCGCTACATTTATGAGAATATCCAGTACGCTGAGTTCAATACAAAATCAGACTACTGTCATGTATGTGGATATGACGGTGAGATCATCATCAATGCAGATGGCGAATGGGAATGTCCTCAGTGTGGCAACAAAGACCACGCAAAGATGAACGTTACAAGAAGAACCTGTGGTTATCTCGGTGAAAACTTCTGGAACGTAGGCAAGACCAAAGAAATGGCTTCCAGAGTATTACACCTGTAGGATTCAGGTCTGAAGCATGTGGTTCATCCATACCACAAACAGAATAATGTATACCACATACGATCAGAATATACCGGAATTTTTATAAAAACACTTGCTATATTGAAAAAATTGGTTTATATTAAAGCTATGCATAAAGTATTTACTTGTATGAACAGTTTACATCCGATTTTTAACTAAGTGCATTAATAATTTCAATTTGTATGGTCTGCATGTCGTAGAGGGCAATGCGGGCCATACTTTTTGTATGGGAGAAATAATAATTATGAATTATATGGATATCAAACGGTGTGATATCGCAAACGGAACCGGAGTCCGAACCTCTCTGTTCGTATCCGGCTGCACACACCACTGTAAGGGTTGTTTTAATCAGGATACCTGGGATTTCAACGCAGGTAAGCCTTTTACTCAAAAAGAAATTGATACGATCATTGAACTCTGTAAGCCGGATCATATTGTAGGGCTTACCCTGCTTGGCGGCGAACCATTGGAATTCGTCAATCAGCAGGGACTGCTTCCACTTCTGGAACAGTTCAAAGCTGCTTATCCGGATAAAACGATCTGGTGCTATACCGGCTATGATTTTGAAAAAGACGTTCTGGACAAAATGTATTTCCAGTGGGATTTCACTCACAAATTCCTGTCCTATCTGGATGTTTTAGTCGACGGAGAATTTGTTGAAGAAAAGAAAGTTCTGGATCTGCGATTCAGAGGTTCTACAAATCAGAGAATATTGGATGTTCCAAAATCATTAGCTGCCAAGAAAGCAGTCTTATGGGACGAGAAAGGAAGGTACTTCTAATGACCACATTTGATATTAACATTAAGAAACTGAATGAAAATGCGACAATTCCTTCTTATGGTTCTGAATTTGCTGCCGGAGCAGATCTGTATGCCTGCATGGAGGAACCGGTAACGATCGTTGCCGGAGAAACCCAGTTCATCCACACCGGACTGGCTATCGAGATTCCGGCCGGCTATGCCGGACTGGTCTATGCAAGAAGCGGTCTTGCCTGTAAGCGTGGTCTTGCCCCTGCCAACAAAGTAGGCGTTATCGATGCAGATTACCGTGGAGAGATCATGGTAGCACTCCATAACCACTCTAATGTCGATCAGACGATTGAAAGCGGCGAACGTATTGCGCAGCTTGTTATCACCCCATACATTACCGGATGTTTCCATACTGTAGATGAATTATCCGATACCGTACGCGGTGAAGGTGGCTTCGGCTCTACTGGAAGAAAATAAACAGGCAAAAAAGGTCCATGGCACGAAATGTACCATGGACCTTTTTATTCTATCCCATTAATTAAACGTAATCATACTATACACGTCAGTATTTACGCTCTTGGAATAAGTGTAATCTTTGTCAATCTTTGATACCCAGTTCGTTAAAAGGTTATTAAAATAGGCATCATTCGCTTCTTTTGTCAGCTCCGCTTTATTCGTAGCGGTTGCCTTCTCATCCGTCAGATATGTCATCTGGAAGATATGATAGCCATTCTCAGTCTCGATAACCTGTGAGATATCTCCATCCTGCATATCATATAAGGTATCCAGAACCTCCTGCCCATAGCTTTCCAGAATCTGATCCTTGCTCATGGTATGGCTTCCTGCATATTGCAGGTTATTTGTATGGCCAAGGAAAGTGATATTCAGGTTCGGATTGTCCGATAACTGCTGTTTGATCGAAGTATAAGCCTCGTCCGCTTTTTGTTTCTGTTCTGCGATCTTATCCTTACTGTACACTACAATATTTCCAAAATCATCCTCATAATAACATTCAAAGAACATATCATAAAATGTCGTCATTCTTGCCTGCTCATCGGATACCTCAGCAGAGGAGTCGCTCATGACATGATCGTAGATTTTCTTCGCCAATGCATTCTCCTGAAGGACACGGGATGGTGTATCTGCCTCCATGCCGGTTTCTTTCAACTGCTCATCGGTCAGACTGTTATAGAAATCTTCCGCTTCCTGTTCTGCCTGTGCCTGTTCTTCCGCCGTCAGACTGATCTTATATTCATCCGCCTGTGCGATCAGCGCCTTGGTCTGAACAATATTGGAGATCACTTCACGTCTTGCCATTTCCTCGACGTTCATCTCGATGCCACCATCCGTCTCGATCGTTTTTCCCCAGATATCGTTGCCGTATTCCTTTTCGTACTCATCAATGGTTGTCTGTGCATAGATATACACCTCGTCCAGATAAATGTTGTCATTTCCGAATTTGAATACAATATATTTTCCTGTATTATCCTGACTTTCTTCTCCGCACGCTGCAAGTGTAAGTAACATCACACATGTACAGATCAAAGAAATAGCCTTTAGAATTCTACGTTTCATCCACCAAACCTCCTGTTCTTCCAGCTCACCGATTCCGGCATCTGCATCATCCTGCAAACATTACAGATTTCGGTATGCTGATCATCCTTTATTCTTCTGCAAGCTCCGCAATATCAGCTACAACTGCTCTCGCCTGCTTCCAGATTTCTTTCTCTGTGATCGTCTTCATCTTAAGCACAAAAGATGGACTGTTGCCGATCACAAATTTCATGCTTCCTCTATATTTATCTAATAACGAATCAATCTTTGCTGTGTCGATCTTCGCCTGTTTAAACATCGAAAACCGTAGCTCCGCCCCCGCCAGCATAATGCTGGTTATATAGGCACGATTTGCCTTTGCCTTTAATAAAGATACATCAAGCAGGTTCAGAACCTCTGTCGGCATCTCTCCAAATCTGTCGTTTAATTCGTCAATGATATCGTCGTAATCATCATCCGATGCGATATGAGATATCCTCTTATACAGATCCAGCTTAATGAATTCATTCTTGACATATTCAGCCGGTATATAAGCATCCACCGGAAGCTGTACGGTTGTCTCAAACCGTTCTTCAACCTTCTCGCCCATCTCCTGACGGATCGCATCATTTAACATCTTACAGTACAGATCATAACCAACTGCTTCCATATGACCGGACTGATCCTCGCCTAAGATATTTCCCGCGCCGCGGATCTCCAGATCCTTCATGGACACCTTGATTCCGGAACCAAGATCGGTAAATTCCCGGATCGCTTTCAGTCTCTTTTCCGCAGTTTCCTTAATAAGTTTATCCCGACGGTACATCAGAAATGCATATGCATTCCGATCTGAACGACCGACACGGCCGCGGAGCTGATACAACTGGGATAAGCCAAATGTATCTGCATCATGAATGATCATGGTATTCGCATTTGGAATATCCAGTCCCGTCTCGATGATCGTCGTCGTGACCAGCACATCAATCTCATGATTGATAAACCGGTACATGATGTCCTCCAGCTGTCGTTCATGCATCTGTCCATGCGCATACTCAACAACTGCATCCGGTACAAGGGATGCAATCTCCGATGTGACCATCTCTATATTATTTACCCGGTTATATACATAATATACCTGACCATCCCGCGCCAGCTCACGCTTGATCGCTTCTTTGACAAGTTCGGGATCAAGCTCCATGACATAGGTCTGGATCGCCCGTCTGTCAACCGGCGCTTCTTCCAGAACACTCATATCCCGAATACCGATCAGGCTCATATGAAGTGTACGAGGAATAGGAGTCGCTGTCAAGGTCAGGACATCAACATTTGTCTTCATCTGCTTGATCTTTTCCTTATGTGTTACACCAAACCGCTGCTCCTCGTCTATGATCAGCAGACCAAGCTGCTTAAATGTCACATCCTTCGATAACAGACGATGTGTTCCGATCACGATATCCACCTTGCCGGCCTTCAGATCAGCGATCGTCTCCCGAACCTCCTTCGGTGTACAGAAACGGCACAACAGACGGATCTCAACCGGAAATTCCTTCATACGTTCTTTGAATGTATTATAATGCTGCTGTGCAAGAATCGTAGTCGGCACAAGATAAGCAACCTGTCTGCCATCGTATACCGCCTTAAATGCCGCACGGATCGCAACCTCTGTCTTACCAAAGCCCACATCACCACAGATCAGACGATCCATGATCTTGCTGCTCTCCATGTCTGCCTTCGTCTCTGCGATCGCTTTCTTCTGGTCATCCGTTTCCTCATATGGGAACATTTCCTCAAATTCCTGCTGCCAGATCGTATCCTTCGAATAGCAGAAGCCCTGTGATGCCTGTCGTTTCGCATACAGGTTCACCAGTTCCTTTGCGATCGTTGCAACATGACCTTTTACCCGGCTTCTGGTCTTCTCCCAGTCTTTACTGCCGAGCTTGTTGATCTTCGGCCGTCTGCCCTCTTTATCACTGTATTTCTGGATACAGTCTACCTCAGAAGCCAGTACATAGAGCTTTCCGCCCTCTGCATAATTGATCGTTACATAGTCTTTTAAGACACCGTCCACTTCAACCTTCTCGATACCGCCATAGATACCAACTCCATAACGTTCATGGATCACACAGTCACCCACACTGATATCGGAGAAATCTTTGATCACTTCGCCGGAATACCGTGGCTTCTGGTTCTTCTTTTTCTTCGTACTGCTCCGTGCAGTAAAGACGTCGCCTTCATTTATCACAACCAGCTTCAGCTCCGGGAACTCAAATCCTGCCCGAAGTCTTCCTGTCGTAACCATAACCTCTTTCTCGGAAAGAACACGGTCGGTATCCTCCGAATAGAAGCATGCCACATCATGGCTGGTCAGATTCTCAACCATCCGTTTGGCTCTGGTCGTCGATGGCGAGATAAATATGATCCGATAATTTTTCTCTCTCCATTTTCCGATATCCGCAATTAACGCTTCAAAATTATTCCTATAAGAATTAACCACTCGACTGTCGTAAGTTACATCATGTCGGATCGTAAAATACCGATCCTCATGATACAGAATAGAAAATGCGAGCGTCTGAAATGCCTGCATTTTCTGCACGATTGCCGAATAGGTAAATAAAATATTCATCATACCCGGAAGGATATATCCACCCTCCAGCCGGCTCTCCATGCTCTCAAGGAAGGTTGCCATATAGTTATCCGCATAATCTGATATTCTCGAAGTCTCATCTAATAAAATAACTGTATTTTTTGTATGGAAGCAGTCTAAGAGTGATACGGTCTTACTGTAGAAATACTCTACATAACTGTCCACTCCTGCCATCCCATGAAACTCCGTCAACTGCTCTTTGATCTCTCCGATCTGCTTCTTTAAGCGGGCAGCTTCCTCTGTCTTGAACTCTTTCCGCAGCTTCTCATAATATGGTTTGAATTCCTGCTCCAGCTTGTGGATCCCCTGCGCCGTCCTGCGATCAGACAACACCATCTCGCTTGCTGGATAAATCTGGATCTCCTGCACCTGTTCGATCGACCGCTGGCTCTCTACATCAAAGCTCCGGATCGTATCGACCTCCGTATCCCACATATCGATACGATATGGGCATTCCTCTGTCAAAGGAAAGATATCAATGATACCACCACGCACCGCAAACTGTCCGACACCGTCCACGCTGTCCGCCTTTTCATACCCCAGTTCTACCAGCCGTTTCTTAAGCGCTTCAACATCCAGTTCTTCCGCCTCGCGGATCGTCACAACGTTTTTCTTAATGTAGGACAGATCCGGCATCTTATCAAATAACGCATCCACTGTCAGAATGATCGTACAGGCTTCTCCCTCGATCAGTCGTCTGAATATATCCATCCGCCGTCTGGTGATAGAATTTCCATGGATATCTGAGCTGTAAAATAAAATATCCTTCGACGGATACATATACACCGCTTTATCATAGAAACGGAAATCCTCGTATAACTGTTCCATTCTCTGTTCACTGTAGGTTACGACCAGTCTTACATGTGCATCGGATGAAAATGCATGCATCAGATATACCCGGTCTGTTCCATCATTCCCGGATATATTGACGATGCCATCCTGCTGCTTTAACCAGTCCTTTATCTGTATATAATTTTCGGTATGTTTTACAGGCTCATTGATTGCCTTCATATCGACGCCAAATGCCAGGCTGATACAGCCTGGCTCCCTTTCTTTTTTATTTTCTGATTATTTATACCTGTCTGACCGTATGCATGGCTACACCCTGTATACGACCGGTTCCGATCAACACATTTTGCCTTTCGGTTAATTATATTTATTCATTGCTGCTGCCGCACTGTCTTTTAAGATCAGCGCGATTGCATCACAGGCATTATCACAGCCTGCCTTGATCTCCGGAAGTTCGTCTTTTCCGAATCTGGATAATACATAATCTGCAAGATCCATACGATCCGGTTTCTTTCCGATTCCGACACGGACACGGACAAATTCCTGTGTTCCCAGATGTGAAATAATATTCTTCATTCCATTATGTCCGCCGGCACTTCCCTTTTCACGGATCCGAAGTTTGCCGACTGCCAAATCGATATCATCATAAGCAACGATCACATCAGATGGATCGCATTTGTAATAATCGACCAGCTCCCGGACACTTTCTCCACTCAGATTCATAAATGTCTGTGGCATTGCAAGGATCACTTTCTCCCCTTCTATCATGCCCCTGCCATAGATTGCTTTATGCTTCTTTTCACTCAATTCTATATTATATTTATCTGCAAGCCCTACAATTACGGAAAATCCTACATTATGTCTGGTTCCCGCATATTTGGTTCCCGGATTTCCAAGTCCTACTATCAGTTTCATCTTATCTTGACCTCATTATCTCTTCTGCTTCTGCAAGCTGTTCCAGTGTATTGACACCCTTGATCTGATCTGCATCCTCCATGGCTGCTGCATCAACCGGAAGTCCCATTTTCTTGATGATCTCAATGGTATCCGGCAGATAATATTCACCCTGTGCATTATCATTTGTAATCTGTGAAAGTGCTGCCAGTAATGCATCACATTTGAAAATATACATACCGGAATTTACTTCTTTAACCGCCTGTTCTTCCTCAGTTGCATCCTTCTGTTCTACGATCTTTGATAAGCCTTTCTCATCACGGATAATTCTTCCGTATCCAAATGGATCTGAAAGCATTGCCGAGATAACTGTAACACCATTTCCTGCTGCAACATGCTTCTTGATCGCCTGCTCTAATGTCTTACCGGTTACAAGTGGTGTATCTCCACAAAGGACAACAACATCGCCCTCTGTACCGATAAAATCAGAAGCACACTTGACCGCATGACCGGTTCCAAGCTGTTCGGTCTGTAGTGCGTAACTTACTACATCCTGCATTTCTTCTGTCTTACCAAGCTTCGCATAAGTATCTTTAATACTCTTTTCTACTTCTTCTGCCTTGTATCCAACGATCACGCAGACTTTATCACATCCGGCAGCTCTTGCCGCCTCTATCGAATAGTATACCATCGGCTTACCAAGCACCTCGTGCACAACCTTTGGCTTTTCAGATTTCATTCTTGTTCCCTTGCCTGCTGCAAGGATGATTGCTTTCAGCATAATTACCTCCAAATAAAATATGAGATTGCTACAGCTAATTTTACTTTATCCCTATTTCATTTTCAACCATATGGTGGAAATATTTCGTATATTCATCAAATTCTTCCTTACCACATGATAAACATTTCATAAATATAATCTCCTCTCAAATTAAATTCATAGCCCATATATTGGACTCCACTACGACTTTCTTTAATGGTCCATTTAATCAAAGTTCATTTTTCTGAAAAGGAACAGATATTCCCATCATCACACCAGCTAAAATCATTATGCTGGCATAAATCTCATTCAAATTAAAACATACCATAATCATAGCCAAAATAACAAAAATGGAGCAAATTCCCAGTTGAAGATTCTTTATTTTTCCCTTTTTATCTTTTTTTAACTTAACTATTAAAAAACCTACATCCAATAAAATATAGAGAATAAAGTCTACAATGAATAAAGCAATGTTTAAATCTTTTTCATAACAAATTGCTAAAATAATATTATACAATCCCAAAGCCACAGAACATACCTTGGTTAATTTAGCGTTCCAAATCACATTTGGAATCTTCCATTTGAAAGTAGACCAAACAATCAAAAAACAACCCGAAAACAATATCATTACTCTATTTATTTCCATAAATCTTCTCTCCCCTTGTTATAGATCTATATCATATATAAATACCAATACTAACACTAAAGCCAGCCACTGCATCTACAGTGGCTGGCTCCGTTTCACGTCTTAAGCTTCCAGTGATTCCTGATATTTCTCAAGTATCATCCGCTGCAGACGTTCTCTTGTCTCAGTATTGATTGGATGTGCGATATCTCTGTACTCACCATCTGCTGCTTTCCGGCTAGGCATCGCAATAAACAATCCCTTATCACCCTGAATCACTTTGATATCATGAACTACAAATTCATTATCAATTGTGATCGAAACGACGGCTTTCATCTTACCTTCTTTTTCAACACCCCTGACTCTGATATCGGTCACCTGCATCGTGTGTACCCCCTTGTCTTTCTTATCTGCTACAATGCGTATCTGAAATTCTTCTCCACGATAACCTTGATGTCATCCGGGCTACCCTGATGAACTGTATTTGCACGGATCGTATCTCTACTCTCTACAATACAGTTTTCAATTACACAATTATCCCCAATGTGTACATCGTTCAGAATGATAGAATTTCTGATCACACAGTTGTTGCCAATGTATACCTTCTTAAATAATACTGAATTTTCTACAGTACCATTTATGATACATCCACTTGCTACCAGGCTGTTATTCACAACCGCTTCCCCATTATACTTTGCCGGTGGAAGATCCTCCACCTTGGAGTAGATGTCAGGATGCTGCTTGAAGAAATAGTTTCTTACATCTCTGTTCAGGAAATCCATGTTTGTCTTATAGTAAGACTCCTTGGTTCCGATGTTTCTCCAGTAAGTATCCATCTTATATCCATAAATCTTCTTTACATTCTTATATCTTACAAGAATATCTCTTACAAAATCAGTTCTGCCTTCATTTGCACAGGTTTCCAGTAATTCGATGAGCTGTCTTCTTCTGATCACATAGATACCGGTTGAAATCGTATTGTTGCCTGCAACCAGTGGCTTCTCCTCGAAATCTACGATACGGTTGTCCGCATCCATCTGTATTACACCAAAACGGTTCACATCATCTTCTCCCGGTGCAAGGTCCTTACATACAACCGTAATATCTGCACCCTTGCTGATGTGTTCTTCCAGAACCTTACCATAATCCAGCTTGTAGATACCATCACCGGATGCAATGACTACATATGGCTCATGACTTTCCTTCAGGAAATTAATGTTCTGATAAAGTGCATCTGCTGTACCTTTATACCAGTAGCTGTTCTCTGATGTAATGGTTGGTGTGAATATATAGAGACCACCCTGTTTTCTTCCGAAATCCCACCATTTGCTGGAATTCAGATGTTCGTTCAGAGATCTGGTATTGTACTGTGTAAATACCGCTACCTTCTGGATATGGGAATTTGTCATATTCGAAAGGGCAAAATCAATAGCTCTGTAACCGCCAGTAATAGGCATAGCTGCAACAGCTCTCTTTGCTGATAATTCGCCCATCTTGTTGCTATTACCACCTGCTAAAATTATACCTAATGCTCTCATCTCTATTCACCTGCCTTTATAATACTTCCGCCACTCTTTAAGTTGCCATCCGGATAATCTTCCGGAGTAGTCACACCAGATATAGCAGTATTCTTACCGATTGTTACACCATCAGGAACAACTGAGTTCTCTCCGATCGTAACAAGTCCAAATGAATAAATCTGTGGCTTGAATTCGTTGACAGCTTCTTCTCCGATTCCAAGCTTAGCATCCTTACCAATCTTAACATTCTCTGCGATGATAGCCTTGTCCATATATGCATTCTCACCGATCGTTGCGTTATTCATAATGATCGAATTACGGATGACTGCACCCTTTTCGATCGTAACGCCGGAACCGATAACGGAATTCTCAACATCGCCGTATACCTCTGTTCCTTCACCGATGATACATCTGCTTACTCTGCCGCTTGCATCTATGTACTGTGGTGGGATCGCATCTGTCTTGGTGTAGATCTTCCAGAACTCCTCATACAGATTGAATTCAGGAACAATATCTACTAATTCCATATTTGCTTCCCAGTAAGAACCAAGTGTTCCTACGTCCTTCCAGTAACCCTTGAAGTCGTATGCACAGATCTTCTTGCCATTTGAATGGCAGTATGGAATGATGTGCTTACCAAAGTCACATTCCGGCTGATCCTTCATCTTTACAAGTGCCTCACGAAGCACCTTCCAACTGAATATATATATACCCATAGATGCTTTGTTACTTCTAGGATTTGCAGGTTTCTCCTCAAATTCTGAAATAACATTGTTCTCATCTGTAATTACAACGCCAAATCTGCTAGCTTCTTCCCATGGTACCTGATATGTTGCAAGTGTGATATCCGCATCACAGGATTTGTGATATTCCAGCATGTTTTCATAGTCCATCTTGTAGATATGATCACCAGATAATATCAGAACATATTCAGGATTATAATAGTCTATAAATTCCAGGTTCTGATAAATAGCATTTGCAGTACCTGTATACCATTCGCTGTTATCACTTTTCTCGTATGGTGGAAGAACTGTCACGCCTCCTATGTTACGATCCAGATCCCAAGGAATACCGATTCCGATATGCTGGTTAAGTCTCAGTGGTCTGTACTGTGTAAGAACACCTACTGTATCAACACCTGAATTAATACAGTTGCTCAATGGGAAATCGATAATCTTGTATTTGCCGCCAAAAGCTACAGCCGGCTTAGCCAGATTAGAGGTCAGAACGCCTAAACGGCTTCCCTGTCCTCCTGCAAGAAGCATGGCTATCATTTCTTTTTTAATCATAATGTCACCCCTTCGTGCGTATTAATATAAATGCATTATACCACTGTTTTTGTAATAAGCAAAGTTTTTTATTGCATTTTCACAATAAAAGTTGAAAGAATATAGAAATTTTAAACATTTTTACAAAACAAACACATATTTTGCATGAATTTTCCATGTATCTTTTAACAATTTTCACTGTGCATTTTTGATTAAAAAATTTTCTTTCCTGTATTCTCCGGGTAGAAATGGTTTTCTACTTGTGATAAACTCTAATTAATTATTTTACCGATATACTTTCAGGCTGTTACACAGATTTTGACCTGTCATAATCCCACAAATACCTGAGTATACGAAGAAGAAAGGACAAAGAACTTATGGCTGAAATTTTAGTAAAAGAATACCGTGGCGATGTTGTTGAAAATGTACATTATGGATCTATTGCTATTGTTTCATCAACCGGCGAAACAATCGCTTATACCGGTGATATCGAGCGCCAGACTTATATGCGTTCCGCAAGCAAACCGATTCAGGTGCTTCCTACCCTGCTCGCAGGGCTTCATAAAAAATATAACCTGAACGAGGAAGAAGTAACGATCTGCAATTCCTCACACTGGGGCAGTAATCATCACATCTATGTACTTCAGAGCATCATGGAAAAAACGGACTTAAAAGAAGAAGATATGATCATGAATCCAACGATCTCCACATCTGCAACACCGCTTGCGGACAAGCTTGCACTTGGTTCCAAGCTGAATCCTGTAGAGGGCAAGAGCCGTTTGCAGCACTGCTGCTCCGGCAAACACTTAAGTCTTATGATGTTACAGCGTGAACTGACAGGAAAGGTAACCGGCTACCAGCTTCCGGACTCTCCTGTCCAGAAGCAGATCATTTCATTCTTATCCATGCTAAGCCAGACTCCGACTTACCGGATCAGTCTGGGAATCGACGGTTGCGGCGTTCCGGTATTTGCACTTCCAATGCGTAATATCGCACTTGCTTATGCAAAACTTGCAGATCCGTTCAACCTGCCGGATGATATACGGGAAGCGATCACCTATAACTTCGACTGTATTAACAAGAATCCGGAAAAGATCAACGATTACTTTACACCTTCCTACTATGTAAATAAGAACCCGGATCTTCTTATGAAGGATGGTTCCAGAGGTGTGATCTGTATGGCGATCCGAAGCCGGAAGCTCGGTATCGTGATCAAGCTCGAAGATGGCTGGAGCGACGAATATCAGGGAATCATTGTTGCCCGTATTTTGGAGCAGCTTCAGTATGATGATAAAGAACTGATCGAACAGCTTAAGAAAACGTATAACACAAAGATTTATAACGACTGCAAGGATGAGGTTGGACACGCCGAAGCAGATTTTGATATCCATATCGAGCAGTCCTATTTCGATGAATTATTCGGAAATGCAGAACCGGAAGAAGACGATTTGGATGAATCTGATGCAGGCACTGCAAACGAAAGCGCTGATTCCGAAGATTCCAATATTGATTCTTCAATCGAAGACGAAGACATGGAAGAACTTGAAGATGATGAAGATACCAACGAAACCGATAAATCGTCCGGTCAAAAGAACAGCTTTGAAAGTTCCGACTTTATAAGCACTCTTTTGAATATGCGCGGCAAAAAAGCCCGGTCAAATTCCGAGCATAAGCCTGTCACAGATCGTAATGGCATGGATGAACCGGAAGACATCGACGAGGATCCCGAAGCAGATGAGGATATGGAAGATGAGGAACAGCTCTCGACAGAAGAACGCGCCAGACGCCGTGCGATCCGTGACCGCAGATCCATTCTTGGTCAGAATGTTGTCCTGCCATCATCAAACCAGACTTTCATCCAGAATCCAATGACCGATCCGATGCGTCCTGTAAAATCTGCCAAGGTGATCTCCACCATCCAGAATAATGACGCCGAATTCGAAGTCTTTGACAAGAAAGACAATGAAGATAACAAAGAGCAGGAATAACACCATGCTTTATAACACTATCAGGATTTATATAAGATTGCATAAAATATAGCATACACATACAGCAACACCCATATGGTTGTTGCTGTATGTGTATGCTATATTGAAATCTTATATAAAACCTGAACAACCCATCAAAGCATGGTGTTATTCCTGCTCGTTCTGACATTCAGGGCAGATGCCGACATATTCAAGATTGTGGGATGAAATGATAAAGTCCTCATCCGCCAGTCTGCCCCGCTCATCGATCTCAGGATCATACGGCACATGGCTGTCGAAGATTCTTCCGCATTTAGTACAGATAATATGATAATGCGGAACCGGATTGCCGTCAAAATGTTCATTCTTATCAAATGAGAATACATTCATGATAATGCCGTCATCAACCGCATCCGCCAATACTCTGTATACAGTCGATGCACCTATATTATATCCCCTCTCCACAAGAATCTGATGAAGCTGCTGGGCAGTCGGATGACATTTTAATTCTTTTATAACCGAATATATAACCTGTTTTTGTTTTGTATTTCTTTTCTCTGCCATACCTGCTCACTCCAATGATTTATTCCGATCTTACTTTTGATAAGTCTATACTAACACATATTTTGTCAAGTTTGAATACCTTTTTAAGAATTATTCTCATTAATTTCAGCCTTTATCCGGCAATTCACCTGTAAATGGAAGTTTTTGCCGGCAAATTAATATTTATAAATTTATTTTTTATGCTTGACATCCCAAGTGTATTGGTGTACTATCCGACTAGTACAGTAGTTAGGAGGGAAGCATTTGGAATTTAAATCAAACCTGCCGATCTACCTTCAGGTCATCGATGATATAAAAAAGAAGATTATTACAGGTGCCCTGCCACTTGGTACCAAGCTCCCATCATCCAGAGAGCTTGCCATCCAATATGACATCAACCCAAACACCGCGGCCCGGGTTTATAACGAGATGGAATCTCTCGGACTGTCATATACGAAACGTGGAATTGGTACATTTGTAACAGAAGATCCTCAGGTAATTGATCGGCTGAAACAGGAACAGTTAAAGCAGATCCTTACAGTTCTGGATGAACAACTCACCGGCATGGGATATACGCCGGAAGAGATCATCCGATTATTGCAGGACTACTATTCCCTGTAAAAACAAGTATTGAAAGGAATGAATACTATGATTAAATGTGAACACTTAGTAAAAAAGTATATGAGTACGACCGCTGTTTCGGACCTGTCACTGGATATCATATCCGGTAACATTTATGCTCTACTCGGTCCGAACGGAAGCGGTAAATCCACCCTTATGAAAATGATCGCCGGGCTTTCAAAACCGTCCTCCGGTACGATCACAATGGATAACCGTCCATTGGATTACAGAGCAAAGGCGCATATCGCATATATGCCTACAGAAGCCTATTTCTTCGGTTATATGAACTGCATCGATGTCGGAAAATATTACCGTGATTTCTTCGCTGATTTTGATTATGACAAATACATGCGCCTGTTACAGGAAATGGATCTGGATCCAAAGCAAAAAGTGCGTGAGATGTCATCCGGTATGATGGCAAAGCTGAAGATTGTTGCAACGCTTTCAAGAAATGCGGAAGTTATTATGTTAGACGAACCGTTAAACGGCATCGATATCATTGCCCGCGAGAAGATCATTCATACAATCGTGTCTAATATCTCAGATGACACTGCCGTTATCATGTCAAGTCATCTAGTTGATGAACTGGAAAAGATCATTGATCATGCCATCTTCATCAAAAACGGAACCTGTGTATTACAGGGTAATGCAGAAGAACTTCGTATCGCACAGGGCAAATCCATTGTTGATATGTATAAAGAAATCTACGCATAAACTGGGAGGTATTGAATTATGTTAAAAATGTTAAAATATGAATTTCGCCGTGGAATCTTTCCACTTCTGATCGTAGGGATCGTCATAGCTGCCATTGAGCTTTACTTTCTCATTAGTACGTTAACCGAACATGCAGATCACTCTGTTATTGCTGTTTCCCTGCTTATTCTCGCGGCTTTCTGCTGTTACCTGTTTGTATTGATCTACGGCATAATCAGTTACAGTCAGGATCTGAAAAACAAATCGGGATATCTGGTCTTTATGGCTCCTATATCCAGCTATAAAGTAATCGGCGCCAAACTGTTATCTATCCTGCTGACAGGTGCAATAATCGTTGCTGTTATATTCGGATTACTGACCTTAGATCTCAGCCTGGCATACTCCACATATGACTCCATTGATACTTTTTATGATTTTCTAAGCAATATTCTTGAAATGGGGGGATATTCCCTGGGCGGCGTTATCTTAAGATTACTTGCATTTATCCTTGTATTTCTGATCCAGTTCTTTATGACGATCACACTTGCCTACCTTGCGGTATCGGTATGCTCCACCATTCTTCAGACAAAGAAGATTAAAGGTTTTATCAGTTTCGTACTGTTCATCGTCTTCTATGTGATCCTGTCTGTAATTGCTTCTAAGATTCCCCATCTGTCCAATCCCGGACCGGATGCGACATTTATGGAAGCCATGTATGCCATGATCCCACAGATCGCACTCTACTTCGTAGTAATGGTGGCAAGCTATATCGGAAGCTCCGTGCTCCTCGAAAAGAAGATCAGCTTGTAACACAAACGAACAGGCGGTAACTCTCAGCCGGAGCATTCTCAAACACGCATGACTACCTTCGTTTCAACTTCGATCCGATCTGCATACTGCGCCGGACACGATAAATTCGTTGTGTCCGGCGCAGTAGCACCGAATCGTTGAAACTCAGTCGTTCATGCTATGGTTTGAAAATGCCCCGGTTGAGGGTTACCACCTGTTCTGTTTTTATTACTAAAATGTGTTTCCGCCCCTACACCCCTATGGTGTGCAGGTCGATCCAGTTATAGATATCGTAATATGCCTGAATGTTGTTGATCTCGTTTATGACTTCGTGACGCGCATCCTTGTACAGGATGCATTTGACATCATCTGTGATATATCGGCTGTATTTGTTGTATAAGAGTTTCACATCCAGACCATAGTGACCGACCGGATCTTTGCTTCCTGATATGAACAATACCGGCATATTCTTTGGGACATTTGCCAGATTATCCTCATCCTGAATAAATTCCAGTGTTTTGAATAACGTCTTGTAGCCCTTTACCGTAAAAGTATAGTCATACATCGGATCTGCCATATATTTGTCAACCTGAACATAGTCTCTGCTCAGCCAGTCTTTCACGGTACGCTTCCGCTTCTCACCGTTCATGATCGTCATTCTGGGAATACCGAAAAGGTAAGTACCAAATGCAAGCACCTGCAACAATTTGCTTCTATGCTTCTCACCACGGAGCATACTCTCCACTCCGGCTACCGCCTCTCCGATCTTCAGCATACACTTTGGATGTCCGCCCGTTCCCATACAGATAAAACCATCTATGCTGGCATTTTTCTGCAGCTTTGCAGGGTACTTTGGATCTTTTGCATATTCGCACATATATCTTCTTGCAATAAATGATCCCATGCTGTGTCCCATAAGAAAATACGGAAGATCCGGATATGCCCGTTTTATGCATCTGGTCACACGATGCACATCTGCTGCCATCGTCTTACTTGCATCATAAGCATACATATAACCCATCTCGGATTTATTTCTGGCTGTCAGGCCATGCCCCAGATGATCATTTCCACATACCAGAATTCCTCTGGCAGCCATAAATCTTGCAAAATGATCATAACGCTCCATGTCCTCTATCATACCATGAGAGATCTGAAGCACCGCCTTGATCTCTCCTTGCGGAATCCAGACAATGACATGTAATTTATCTCTTCCGTTGGATGATGGAATATATGTCTCTTTTTTCTTTACGTTCTGTTTCATAAGCAACCTCCCATTGTTAGTATCCGCTTTCGAAAAAAAATTTATGTATTCGGCTCCTGATTTTCTTCCTTCCAGTAGATATTTCTGTGTTCTACAGAGGTCGAGAATGCGATCAAAGTCTTTGTTTTTCCAAATCTCTGCAATTCACCGATAAACAGATCCAATGCCATCGTTGTCTCAAAGATAACCTCGATCAGCATGGAATAGTCACCGGTCACACAATTGCATTCCACAACATTTTTGCAGTTCTTGATAAATGGATAAAAATCCTGTTTGTCGTTCGGCTCTACCTCTAAATTAATAAATGCTTTTGTATAATATCCCAGTGCGATCGGATTGATCTGTACCTGAAAGCCCTCGATCACCCCTGCTTCCTTTAACCGCTCTATTCTCGTAGATACTGCTGTTGATGACAGAAAAACACATTCCGCAATATCCTTTAAAGACATACGAGCATCCTTCTCCAACAGTTCCAGAATCTTCTGATCTACCTCATCCAGACAGTAAGCTGTCTCTTTTACTTCACGCATAGTTTTACTCTCCATTTTCTTATACATCTCATCTGCCAAATACCTTTATTTATATAGAAACTTTGGTATAGAAAAAGGACATCCTTCATCTGAGAAGGACATCCCTTTCATATTTCTGATATCAATGTACTTCTATCTATCCTGTCTGTATTTTACTACTAATAACAGGATAAATCCAGCACTAAAAATACCATGTAGTATTGCATCTGTATATTTTACGGGAATATACCCTTGATCTCTTCCGTATGGATCAATCGTTTTAAAGCAATGATATAGGCTGCCATCCGCAAAGTACAATGACTCTTTTTACTCTCCTCCACGATTTCTCCAAATGCTTTCGTCATGATCGTTTCAAGCATCTCATTTACCTGCGGTTTTTCCCATGTCATTTCCTGAATGTTCTGTACCCATTCAAAATAAGAAACAATAACACCGCCGCTGTTTGCAAAAATATCCGGCACAAGCCTGATTCCTCTTTCTGCAAGGATCGGATCTGCATCTGCTGCCGTCGGTCCATTTGCGCCCTCAACAATATAAGAACATTTTAATTTCTCCGCAACCTCTTTTGTAATCTGATTTTCAAGCGCTGCGGGAACCAGCACATCACAATCACAGGTAAGAATATCTGTATTCGAAATATGGGTAACACCATCTTCCTGATAGTCTGCAAGCAGACCACCGGCTTCTACATAAGCTGTTACCTTATCTGCATCCAATCCGGTCTCCTTATAGATTCCACCCGACACATCACTGATCGCTACAACAACCGCACCTCTATGTCCAAATATTCTGGCTGTATTGCCGCCAACATTACCGCATCCCTGAATTGCAACCTTAGTACCCTCTAACGCCTTGCCATCTTCTGCAAGAAGGAGCTTGGTGCTGATCACAACTCCACGTCCGGTTGCCGATGGTCTTCCCTTGGAACCGCCAAGCTCCAGCGGTTTTCCTGTCACAACTCCGGGACAAGGTTTTCCCTTTAACTGGCTGTATGTATCTAACACCCATGTCATGATCTGTGCATTTGTATTTACATCAGGAGCAGGTATATCGGTATCTGCTCCGATGATCGGCTCGATCGCATAGGTATATCTTCTCGTCAATGCACACAATTCCCGTCTGGAAAGTGTAGCCGGATCTACTTTGATACCACCTTTTGCTCCTCCAAATGGTATATTTGCCACTGCACATTTTAATGACATCCATGTTGCAAGTGCTTTGACTTCATTCAGCGATACGTCCTTGTGATAACGTATACCTCCTTTGAACGGTCCTCTGATATTTGAATGCTGGACTCTGTATCCTTCAAATACCTTAACACTTCCGTCATCCATCTCCACAGGAAGGTAAACCTTAGTCTCACGCTGTGGATTTTTAATGATCTCAAACATCCTCTTGTCAATTCCACCAATGTTCATGGCTTCTTCCATCACTGCTACCACATTCTCATATGGGTCGTACTGTCTGCTCATCTTCGTATCTCCTCGTTTAACAAATATTTTATTGTCACGAGTTATCCGGTGTTACCTGTAAGGGATAAACCTTTTGACAAGAGGCATTCTAGTCCTCCCACATTCATACGTCAATATCTCAAGTCGAATACCATCAAAAATGATATTTTCAAGTATTTTGTCTTAATAATGTATATTCATAGCAGTTCAAACTTGAAATAATCAAGTTTAATTTGTAACATTGATCACATATAACTGGTGCAGTGCTCTTGTACAAGAAATGTAAAATGCGTGCCGGCTGATCCGGTTTTCCATCACATCCTGTTCATTGATAACAAATACTGCATCGAATTCCATGCCCTTTGCAAGAAACTTCGGAAGAACGACCACACCGCCATTATAGACGGTCGACTGGTTCGTAAGATATGTCACCTGCTCATATTCTTCCAGTTCTTTGTACATGGCAAATGCACGTTCTTCATCATCACAGAGAATTGCCACATTATCAAAATCATCCAGTTCTCCATAATCAAGCTTCTCTGCGATAAATCCGGCAGCATCTTCTATACTCTCCGCCTGCTCTGTTACCGGCTCCATGCCATGGCGATTGAGTGGATGGGCTTCCGCCTCGTCTGACGCCCGGTCTGCTTCCAGGATTCTGTTACAGAATTCTGTGATCTCACAGGTTGAACGGTAGGCAGTATCCAGAGTCTTGATCCGGCAGCCGCCTGTTCCTCCATGCGGCACAAATACCGTCTGCAGTACATCCAGCACCGTTTCCTCCGGATTATAATAAAGCACCTGCAAACTGTCTCCCAGTATCGTCTTTTTACATTTAAAGATGCGATCCAATACTGCATACTGGAATATATTGTAATCCTGCATCTCATCGATCACGAGATGCTTGATATTGTCATAGGACTTGCATCCATAGAAATAAATCTGCAGATAAAAGACCGCCAGAATATCTTCATAGCATATCTTGCCATATTCATTCCGGTATTGTTCGATGCCCGGATGCTGTTCAGCCTGACTGTTAAGAAAGTCCTGATATAATTCGATCAGGTTGCGCTCCGCATACTGATAGATCATCTCTTTTGTGATCTGGTTCTCCATCTTCTGATGCTTCTCATCCGTAAATGCCTGATCCTGTTCATCCTCTACCCGGTCAGCTATAAAATATGCGATCTTCTCAAAACGTTCATAGACCGGATATCTGGAAAAACGATTATAGAACATCTTCTCAATCTGATCCTTTGTAAATTCTGTTTTCTCAAAATGGAAATCTTTAAACTTAATATTTGCCGTATACTCTTCCAGATATTTGTTAAATGCCTGATAGAACGCTATCGATGATTTCCATGCAATATTCTTCATCTCCGGACTTTCCATATCGGGATGTGTCGTGATCCGGTCTGCCTGTTCCAGCTTCGTCTCATAATCACAGTCCACAAACAGGATTTCCTCCATCAGAGAATCAAATTCCTTCTCCGGTACATTATCCTCGCCGACCTCCGGCAGTACACCGGCAATATAATCGCCAAAGATTCCATTTGGCGACAGGATCATAACATTGTCTGCCGACATCGTCTTACGATTGTTGAATAACAGCCACGCCAGTCTGTGCATCGCAACTACTGTCTTACCACTTCCTGCCCGTCCATCCACAATAAGATTATAAGCTGTCTTATTACGGATCAATGCATTCTGTTCTTTCTGGATCGTTGCAACTACGGATTTCATCTTCGTTCCGCTGTTCTTTCCCAGTGCATCAAGCAGGATCATATCATTGATCTTCTCATCGGTATCGACTGCATTATGCAGTCTTCCATTGCTGATATCAAATTGCTTCTTCTCTACGATCTTTCCAAAATATTCTTTATCGGGTGCCTGATAGGATGCCTCGCCCTTCTCATAATCATAATACATCGATGCGATCGGAGCACGCCAGTCATAGACCTTCTGATCCTGTTCTTCCATCGACCAGTAGCCGTTTGTTCCGATATAGACCGGAAGAACCTGTCCATCCTCCTGATACTCAAATGCAATCTTTCCAAAATACGGACTCTCGATCTGGTGCGCCAGTACATCTACCTGCTTTGCCGCATGTTCGATAAAAAATGTATCGTTATTTACATTGTTCATGTTCTGCAGGAATTCCTCATCGTCCATATCTCCGTGGCTGTCACGCATATATTTCTTCTGCGCTTTGATCGCCTGATTCCGGTAGTCGATGCTCTCCTGTGTGGTCTGAAGATCACACTGCAGCTCATTTTCTACTTCTTCAAAATATTCCTGTTCTTCTTCCGGCGTTGTCTCTCTATATGTTTCCTGAACCTGTTTCTTGTCCATTTCCTTTCCTTTCAAAACAGACATCATCCAAAATCAAATCCACCTGACTTCAAATGATGCCTGTACATTTTACTTCTTTATAATTGTGACTCTTTTTGCTGCACAGCTCTGCGCACTGCCGCTTACTGCCTTTACCGTATATACATAGCGATAACCGGATCTTGCCGTCTTATCTTTCCAGTAAAGATCCGTTGTTGTTCCAATCTGTTTCATGGAGCCTTTTTCTTCCTGTCTGTATATCTTATACTTCTTTGCTCCTTTGATCGATTTCCATTTTACTGCAACACCGTAGCTGCGTTCTTTTACCGATATTGCCGGTCTGGTCAGTCTCCGGGTTACTACTGCATCGCTGTAAGCACCAAAAGATGTGCCCTTTCTAGCCCGGATTCTATATGCATACCATGTGCCTGATTTTGCAGATGTATCTACATAAGTCAATGTGTCTCCGGAATTGATATCTCCGATTCTCTGCCATTTTCCTTTATATGTTCTGCGATAAATTCGATAGCCCTCTGCTCCCGGTACGCTGTCCCAGGTCAAAGACAAGCCACTCTTCTGGTTTGCTACCGTTTTCAGTTCTGCTGCTGCAAGCCGGATCGTATATGGACATTCGATCTTTCCGGTATAATTTCCGGTTCCGGTCACAACACAGGTTGCACTTCCTACCTTTTTGGCATTTCTATATGTTACCGTATAATCTTCTTTATTCAATCCAGCAACTGTCACGGACGGTTTACAGCTCTTACCTGCATACTGATATACTTTCTTTGACAGTGTTGCTGTAAGACCGGATATGTCCTTCGGTGTTACAGTCAGTGTATAACTTGCCAATGTCGTTTTATATGCTGCATCTGCTCCGACCGTTGCAGTGATCGTGCAGCTTCCTACACCCTTTATCGAAATATAGCCTTTTTCATCTGCTTCCGCAATTCTGGTATTAGATGACTGGTATGTCACTTTTCCCTCTGAATTGGTCGTAACTTTATACCGATATGCCTTGCTTCCATATTCTCTGGTAACTGTCTGCTTGGAAAATGCAGTCTGCGATTCCGGCTTTTCATTTCCATTTTCATCATAATCTGTATACTGAACCTTCAGACCCGACTGATCAAAATAATCATGAAGATTAACATAGCCCCAGCCATATTGTGGATCCCAGCCATAGGTTCCCTTATCAACGGCATATTTCTTAAGTACCTTCTTCACACCCTTGTAGTTGAGTGACGGCTGGATCATCTTCACATATGCCACCGCCGCTGTTATATGTGGCGTTGCCATAGAGGTACCGGACATCTTCTGATACTTGCCCTTCAGATATGTTGATACAACACTGGTTCCCGGTGCGCAGAAATCAACAGTATCTCCATAGTTGGAATAGCTGGCTGCAAAATTCTCATTGCTGTTCATCGCAGTTACAGTTATTACATTCCCTCTGTTTGCAGGGTAAGTTGTGCTGACATCCGTTGCATAATTACCGGCTGCACAGCAGACAACCGTTCCAGATGCCTCTGCCTTCTTTAATACATCCTTTAATAATGTAGAATATTTCCAGAATAATCCTGTCCATCCAAGGCTCATATTTACTACATCTGCCTTTTGGGATACCGCATATTGTAATGCGCTCCGGATTGCAAGATTTGACGATTTACCTGCATCATCAAAGGTTTTAAGGATCATCAGTTTTACATTTTCCGGTGTATTATCTGCAATGATACCGGCTACATGGGTTCCGTGTCCATTTCCATCCGTATATGCCTTGTTTTTGCTTACTTTATCTTTTCCCTGAAAACAATAACTATGCTTGGTATCTATTCTGCCCTTAAAAATCTTATTCGTTGCATCCAAACCTGTATCAATAATGGCAACTGTCACTTCCTGATCGATCACATAATAATCATATTCTGCTTTCAGATAGCCAAATCCCATCACGCTGCCGCCCCAGGACATGGAATTATGGTCTTCAATGTCCGGAACATCTGCAAGAATATCACTGTCTACCACCTGATCGATAAAACAATGATCCGTACCATAAGCATCCGCTAACTCATAATAAGCATATTCCGTATCCGCAGTTGTATCAAACTGCAGCACATATTCATTATAATCTCCATAATGAAGGATCTCGGATGCACCATAGCTGTCTGTAAGCTGTGCTCCATCCGTCAATACCATCAGACGCTTTAACTGATATTTGTCATTGGAGTCTGTACTTCCATCGGATCCTGGTTCTGTTGTTTCTGTATCCGGTACTGTGTAGTTCTGATCCCAGTTATCATTGATCAGTTCTACCACATCAGAAGCATCTTTCGCTTCCTTCACCGGAACCCCGGCAATATATTCTACCGGATCCCGATTCTCCGCACTCTCATCCTGTATATCCTGATCACAGATCTCCATCGCTTCGTCCGTCTGCTCTGTCGTATCACTCAGCCCGGCAACCGTATAATCTTTCCCATTGATCTGTACTGTATGATCCTGCTGTTCTTTCGAAGCAAGCTCACTCATATCATATGTATGAATCGTTGTATCTGTCTGTCCTGTACTGGTTCTATTGGCATCGTGCAGGCTGTCCCAGGAAAAAAACGTGCTCGCTAATATAGCCGCCATCCCTATGCAGATGCCGGCTTTTTTATAATTCTTCTTTTTCCTATAAAACAGCTTTTCTCGTTTCTGTCTATTGTTCATTTCTTTTCTCTTTTCATCATATCACTTATATTTAAATCCAATTTCCCTTTTTATTTTAAACCATCTTGCTGATAACTTCTATAGTTAATTTTCAGGTTCTGCTAATATATTTACCGCAAATATATTTATGTGTCTTTTTTTGTACATCGTTTTTTGTATTCTCTATATAACAAAAACCTGTATACATTAACCACAATTCCGTTTTTCTTAGTTTTCTCTATAGACAAACGGTAGGTTGACCACATTTTCGATCGGAGGGATTCATATGTCACATTCAAATTCTAATTCGGGAGGATGCCTCCCAGGCATCATTATTTTTCTTATTATCTGTTACATCATCGGTGCTGTCAGTGACAGCGGAAAGCATACCTGCTATTATATCGGATGCGACCGGGAAGTGGATAAAAACGAAACCTACTGCTGGTACCACAAAGATTACGGTCACCGTAAATCCTATAATGTTACAACGCAGGCAACGACTGAATCCAATTATCATAAACAGTCCTCTTCTTCATCCCGTTATTCTACGGCAACTGAAGCTGCTCATTCTCAGGATGTTTACGACTCCTACGATGATGGATATGATGACGTATATGACAATATGGGAGATTACGATGAAGATCGATATGATGAAGATGACGATTATCGGGACGGTGTAGACGATGCCATTGATGAATTTGGTTACTACTAAGATCTTCAGGATATCGTTTTCATGAACATTTTATAGTCATTCCTCTGATTTCATGTTAGAATAAGACATTCAATGAAATCGGAGGAATTTTTTATGAGTAACGAAGGCAAGAAATGTACGGTTCACTATACAGGAACATTTAACGATGGAACAAAATTTGATTCATCTTATGACCGTGGTGAACCGATCGACTTTGTATGCGGTGCGGGCATGATGATCAAGGGATTTGACGAAGCTGTTAAGGGCATGGCGATCGGTGATATCATCGATGTACACCTTATGCCGGAAGAAGCATACGGCATGCCGGATCCCGACAATATCTTAACTGTTGAGATCAACCAGCTTCCCGGTGCTGAGGATCTGGAAATTGACCAGAAGGTATTCCTGTCAAATCCAGCCGGACAGTCTTTCCCTGTTAAGGTAACCGCCAAGGATGATACTACGATCACCTTTGACGCAAACCATGAGATGGCAGGCAAAGAACTGAACTTCAAGATTGAACTTCTGGATGTAGAATAAACAGGAAAAAATTATGTACACCTGATATAAAATCTCCCAGACGTTCCGGATATGATATACTACGAATTTCTACTCGTCACACGCATCTATTCGCTCATGCTCCTGTGCCAACTCGCCTTTCAGGCTCAAACAGGCACCCGCATTCGCTGATAGCGTGTTTCTCGCAACAAAATTCTCGTATCTATCATATCCGGAACGTCTGGGAGATTTTTTATACCAAGTGTACATAATTTTCTTTATACCTTCTTATTTAAAATACAATTTTTCATGTTATTAATAGGCACTCTTTATTTCTTAATCATACAATTCAAGCATCAATGCTTCATCTTACATTTATTTGCCGAAATACACGACATGGATTTCCCACAGCTACACAATTAGCAGGTATGTCAATCTACACAAGGCAACAACAAACATATAAAAAGCCGTTACACTAAGACCTCAAGTGAGGATTTCGTTATGGAATGCATATACTAGCAAATGTGGGTGCCTGTCTGAGCCCAAAGGGCGAGTTGGCACAGGAACATTTGCAAATCAGGTATATGCAGTTCATCGAAACCGCAGCGTGTCTTAGTGTAACGGCTTTATTTATATGTTTGTTTCAGTCTTGTGTAGTTGTAATTACTCGTCGAATTCGTAGTCTTTGCCCGGAAGGATTGCGTTTAAAGCAATTCCAAGGATAGCTGCGATAGCAAGTGATGTTAATGTGATAGATGTTCCTGCAACTGTGAAGGTAATACCATTACCGAATCCAAGTCCGCTGACAAGGATAACAGCAGCAACGATCAGGTTACGCGACTTTGTGAAATCCACCTTGTTCTCAACAACATTACGAACACCAATTGCTGAGATCATTCCGTACAGCATGAAGCTGACACCACCAATGATCGATGCAGGAAGTGAACCGATACACTCAGCAACCTTTGGTGAAAAGCTGAGAAGGATCGCATATACAGCAGCCAGACGTACGACTCTTGGATCGTATACACGGCTAAGCTCAAGAACACCGGTATTCTCACCGTATGTTGTATTTGCAGGGCCGCCGAATGCAGCAGCAAATGCTGTAGCAAGGCCATCACCGATCAGAGTTCTGTGAAGTCCCGGATCTTTGATGAAATTATTACCTGTTGTAGCTGAGATTGCTGAGATATCTCCGATATGCTCCATCATAGTTGCAAGAGCGATAGGTGCCATTACAAGGATGGAAGTAATATTGAATTTACAAAGCTGGAATGGAGGAAGATCCACCCATCCGGCATCCTTTACTGCCTTAAATGTGAAGATCGCAGATCCGTCCGGATTGTGAACACCACATTTGAAAAGAATAAATGCAACTACATATGAGATCACAACACCCATAAGAATCGGAATGATCTTGAACATTCCTTTGCCCCAGATATTAAAGATTACAATAACCGCAAATGCGATAATTGCAAGAATCCAGTTTGTTTTTGCATTATTTACGGCTGATGGCGCAAGACTCAGGCCGATACAGATAATGATCGGACCGGTAACAACAGGTGGGAGGAAACGCATAACACGTTTTACGCCAACCAGTTTTACAACCAGCGCAAGAACCAGATACAACGCACCTGCTACTACGATACCGCCACATGCATAAGGTAATTTCTCACCCATAGACATATCTTTGAAGATTCCGGTATCAAGATTTGCGACTGTATTAAAGCCTCCTAAGAAAGCAAATGAGGAACCCAAAAATGCAGGCACCTTTAATTTTGTACATAAATGGAAGAATAATGTTCCGATTCCGGCACAGATCAGTGTAACCTGAATGGATAAGCCCTCTCCATTAAAATAAGTATTTACCAGAATCGGTACTAAAATAGTTGCACCAAACATGGCAAACATGTGCTGCAAACCTAACAGCAACATTTTCGGAACACCCAGTTCCCTTGCATCATAAATCGCTTCTTTTTTCTGATTCATAATAATCTCCCTTCTTCTATTGTACCTGTTTTACTGTGATCCTATCGATTGAAATGCACGCCTTCTTTCGACAAAACCTCCAGCACACCATCTTTACGATGATAACATAAGAAGGGAGATTTGTGAACTGCAAATCTCCCTGTTTTTTATAAATTTGTTATATTTGTAAAAACTTTCGATATTAAAAGTTTTTAGGTCGTTTTTTATTTCAGATCATTCAATTTTGAACATTATGGCCAAATGACTTATTCAACATTTTTCAGCGCCTCATCCATCGGGATCCGTTTGATCCTTCTTACCTGAAAAACAGCGATGATTCCATAGGCTGCCATCGACAGGATAAAGATCGCAGGATAAATGTACGGAGCAATGTACATTGTCAGCCATCCGCTCAATGCCTCCCGCATCATCGCATAATAGATTCCCACGATCGCAACCTGGGAAATGACGATTCCAAGAACGACACTGACCGCCATCATTAAGGTCGTCGCTGACAGATATAACTTATTGATCTCCTTATTCTCATAGCCCAGTATCTTAACCATGGAGATAGATACTGTATTTTTCTCAATGATCAGCTTCGTAAGAAGGTAAACCATCAGCATGAATAAGATCAATGCAAACGCCTCAAACAGATAGAACATTTCCCCCATGGAACGGTCAAGCTGTCTGGATACCTTTGTCAGGTCATCCTCTGTTATGATTGAGGCGATCAGCTTCTCATCAATGTCCGTCAGCTTCTCATCTGAGAAATATCCGGAGAAATATCCATCCTCTACATCGAACATCTCACGATAGGTCTCTTCGTTCATAAATACTGCCAGTGCCGCCGGATAAGTGCATACTCCGGATACCTTGATCTCATAAGAATCAGAAGTATATTCCTCCTCTAACTTGATCGTATCTCCATCCTCCAGCTTATATTTCTCACTCAGGCCATCAGAGATCAGGATTTCTCCATCCTTAAGACGTTCCTTGTAATATTTGCTGTCTGCCTTGATTCCGTAGACCATAATCTCCTCATCTCTAATATCTGTCTTATATAGCAGGGATTTCACCAGATATTTCTCAGCATCCGGATTCTCGGTTTCTACCGGCATCTTCAGAACATACTGATAATCTGTGATCATATTATCTACGATATCATCCTGATAATGCTTCAGCAGCGGTGACATCATCATTCCAAATAACAGCATGATAATGGCAAATACAACACCGACAAACAGCACAACATAGCTTGAAAAATTCTGTATGATGACACGGAGCCGGAATCTGGTAAAGAACCGGAAATGCGGAAGTTTTATCGCTTTCTTTCTTCTTGAACGTGACAGATCACGCCGCAGAAATCTGAGCGGTGACATTTTCAGCTTGGAATTGATCATCCAGGCTGTTATCACAAGCATCAGCAGAATCGGAATGACCGTTGTCTTGATAAATGCATCTGCATTCCATCTGGTTACATAGGTTGTCAGGCTGTAGCTTCCATAATACATATCGGCTGCAACATCTTTAAATACCGTATAACCAAGGATATTTCCGATCAGGGCTGCAACTAAGGTCACAATGATAGGCAGCGAGATATAATGCCGCAGCATTTCTCCTCTTGTATAACCGGAAGCACGCAGCGTTCCGATCGTTCCTGCCTCTTTTACGATCGTATTGTTGATCGTGATCGCAAATATAAATCCCATGATGACAATCAGAATGTACAGCATTGTCTCTACCATAACGGTATCACTGCCCATGTCATCCCCGGTAAAATTAATGGCCTGATTTGCATATCTCGGCACAAATGTCTCCAATTCTCCATACTGGCTGATCACCTTTGCCAGATCATCTGAGACCTCTTTCTCCTCTTTCTTATCCTTCGGCTCCTCATCATATGTCCATGCATATGACATATGCATGAAATCCAGATCAAAGGAATTAAATCGTTCATCTGTTACGACTGCAACACCAAACAGTACAGAATCAAACATCATATCTGAATTACTCTGAAATAATGCACTGTAGTCTGACAATGCCACATAACCGGATACCTTGTAGTCGATTCCATCAACGGAGATCGTATCTCCTACATTGATCTCATTGTTCACGGCATACATACGGTCAATCGCGATCTCATCTGCATCTGCCGGCATCTCACCCTTCATCAGACAGACCTTGTCAACCTCTGTACGGTTTTTGAAGATACGAAGTGTGCTTTCTTTTCCATCCTTTTCAACCGTCTGTTCATAGAAATAATTTTCATACAGCTTTACGCCTTCTGCTTCGATCGCCTGAATGGCTTCCTTTGATGCCGCTTCCTTATATTCAAAATTTCCATTTTCGATATGATACTTCTCAAAGCTCTCATCATATGTAGCAACCATGCTCTCTCCGGCTACCAGAAATCCGGAAACAAAGCCGATACTAAAAACCATAAACAGGAAAATAACCAAATATTTTCCCAAATCTGCGGCCAGCTCCTTTGGCAGCCGCTTCCATAATGGATTTTTCATATTATATGTTCTCCTTTTCTCTGTCTTCCCACAGTTACCAGTCAAGATCCATAGCAGAAATCTTCACATCATTTACAACATTTTTACGGATCATTCCATCACGCAGCTTGATCACACGGTCTGCCATATTCTTGATTGCATCATTATGTGTAACCATGATAACAGTATTTCCATATTTCTGATTTACATCCTCGATCAGCTTCAGGATCTCCTTTGATGTCTTATAATCAAGTGCACCTGTTGGCTCATCACAGAGCAGGATATCCGGATTCTTGACGATTGCTCTTCCGATCGAGGTTCTCTGCTGCTGTCCGCCGGACAACTGATTCGGAAGCTTATGTCTGTGCTCATATAAACCAAGCGTCTTTAAGATATCATCGACATCGAGCGGTGAATCACTTAAATATGCACCAACCTCTACATTTTCCTTTACGTTCAGATTCGGGATCAGATTATACATCTGGAATACATAGCCAAGATGCTTTCTTCTGTACTGTGTCAGTGTCTTCTCATCCATATCAACTGTTTTTTCCCCATTGATCATGATATAGCCGCTATCTGCACTGTCGATTCCACCAATGATATTCAATAATGTAGATTTACCCGAACCGGATGGTCCAAGCAGGACGCAGATCTCACCCTTTGCTACCGTAAAATCCAGTCCTCTTAATACCTCTGTCCGGTTCTCCCCTGATCCGAAGCTCTTTTTCAGACCACTGATCTGTAAAAAATTCTGATTTTCCATTTTGTCTCCTCCATTCTCCAGTACTTTCTATCACACTGGTATATCTTTTTATGATTAACGTTTATCGCTTTGAACATTTGAATATGTGTTCATATGATTAATAGCACAAAACAACTGTATTGTCAATGGTTCTGTTGCAAATTTCAAATTTTTGTTAGTTTTAACTAACATTGTACTATTATACATCTATTCCCGGCACAGAACATGTAAAAAGCACATGCTTATTGATATATTTTTATCATTAAGCATGTGCTTTTACTGTTTTTTGTTTCTATCTGCTCTGCAAAGAGGCATTTTATCTGAAGTTATATTCCCGGATCTCGCAGTTCTTAATCCCGAAATGTGCAAATTCTTCATTTGTCATATCATAAAAATACGACTGTACGATCCTTGAAATTCCATTATGTGCAACAAGCAGATATGTCTTATGTTCAGACTCCGCTTTTATATCATCCAACAGATTATAGACACGCTGGCACAGATGCATCATCGTCTCTCCGCCATCATAATGATCCAGGAAATGGGATTTTGCTTCCATGAATTCTGCTCCATTTCTGGGTGTTGATTCAAACCGTCCAAAGTTTTGCTCCTTCAATCTCGGCTCCATCCGCATCGGAATCCCTGTCATTTCCGATATATGTCTGGCAGTCTCGGCCGCACGAACAAGTGGGGAATATAATATCTCATCGATCCCCGGCTGTTCTTCTGCCAGTTTTCTTCCAAGTTCTTCTGCCTGCCGGTGTCCCAGCTCTGTCAGCTCAATATCCGTTGCACCGCAGATCTTATTCTCCACGTTCCAGATGGTCTGGCCGTGCCTCGTAAAAAATACTTTTCCCATGTTATCTCCTTATTCTTATACTATAGAATTGGATTATATATACTATAATTTCACACCGGCTGTCAACTTTATTCCACAGGATTTCACAGACGTTCAGCCACCGCGATTCCGGTGGCGGTGGCTGCGAGTCCGCCTTTTCCGGTCTCCCGGAGATCCTTATGCATCAGGTCGCCGATTTCCCGCATCGCATCGATTACCTCGTCTGCAGGAATAGCACTTTCAATCCCTGCCAATGCCATATCAACAGCGCACAGCGCATTCATGGCACCGGACGCATTTCGCTTCACACATGGCACCTCCACCAATCCTGCAACCGGATCACACACCAGTCCAAGCAGGCTCTTTAATGCCATCGCTGCTGCCTGAGTAATGAGATGGCTGCTGCCGCTCTTTAACCATGCAAGTGCACCTGCTGCCATAGCGGAAGATGCCCCGATCTCTGCCTGACATCCGCCTCTTGCCCCTGATATGCTTGCCCGTCTTGCGATCACATCCCCGATGCCTGCTGCCACAAACAGAGCCTTTACCATATCATTTTCCGAGGTGTTCGTCATTCTTTCATATGTGATCAATATCGCAGGCACAACACCACAGGAGCCTGCCGTCGGTGCTGCCACGATCCGCTTCATGCAGGCGTTGCTCTCCGCCATCTTGATTGCCCTTGCCATGACTGCTCCGCCAAATTTACCACACATACATTTGTGTGTTGCCGCATAATCAGCCATTTTTTTACCATTTTTCCCGGACAGGCCGCTACGGGAAGTCAAACTGTCATCATACGCTTCATCTGCTTCCTTCATCGAACGATACATCTGGGTCATCCGGTTTACGATATCCATTTCCGGCTGCTGCGAGTCCCTTGCCTCCTCCCGGATCACAGCCTCCCAGAACTCACATTTATTTGTTTTCATATAAGCATCGATTTCTGCCAAAGATGAAAATGCCATTATCATTCTCCTTTTTAATTTCTTTCCTGTGCCACTGCATCCTTTATTACCTAGATTCCACGATCAATCATCTTTCAGACTCAGATAGGTTACCTTCAAGATTCCTTCCAGATGCTCCAGCCATTTCAGGGATTCCTTTGGAACCTCCTGATCACATTCCAGAACCATGACTGCATGACCTCCCGGACATGCCCGATACAACTGCATCGTTGCAATATTTATGGACTTATGTCCAAGCATCGATGTCACCTCTGTCACATGTCCCGGCTGATCCAGATTATGCACGATCAGAGTCGGGTAATCGCCACTGAAATTTGCATCCAGACCATCGATCTTACAAATGCGGATTCGCCCTCCGCCGACTGATTCCGCTTCAATATCAAGCTCTCTGCCGCTTTCTCCTGTCATATGAAGCACGGCTGTATTTGGATTTGCATGTGCAAGCTTCGCTGCATAAAAGATAACCTCCATGCCTGCCTGTTCTGCCAGTTCAAAGCTCTCAGGTACGCGGATATCATCCGGCTTCATACCGAGAAGCCCGGCAACCAGTGCTTTATCTGTACCATGCCCTTTTCCTGTTGCAAGGAATGAACCATACAGTCCGATCTCCACCTTCCGGATCGGTTCATCTATTAATTTATAACAAATATATCCAATCCTTACAGCTCCTGCCGTATGCGAACTGGACGGACCTACCATGACCGGACCTACAATATCAAAAATACTCATTTTGCCACCTTCCTGTTTCTTCCAGTATTCCTCAAATTTATAAATTTTATTCTACGACTGATCTTTAAAGCCATCCTACATAATAGTTCATGAACCGAATCATACCGCCTGTCAGTTTTGCCGCAAAAGCAAAAGCCACCGATATCTTCTGCAATTCATACAGTCCTGTATCACAAACGCTCTATGAAATAACATCTGATATTCCGGTGGCCTTTCACCTTATGTTATGAACTTGTCATATGCTGTCCATATCCGGTACAACATATTCTATTTTGCTTTCTTATAAGATACCTTTGCTGGGATATTGCTCTTTTTCAGAAGGCTTTTATAACTATTCGCCTGCTTTTTCGGTATCGTTACAACTGCTTTTTTGCTGATGCCTTTAAAGGCCTTCTTGCCAACCTTTGTGAGCTTCTTTGTTGTAAATGTAATCTTCTTTAGCTTTGTACATTTTTCAAAGCTGCTCTTGCCGATTGTCTTCACACTCTTGCCAATCGTCACAGTTGTAAGTACTTTGCATCCATAAAATGCCTGAGCACCTACGGTCTTTACTTTATCACCAATCGTGGCACTCTTCAAGTACTTATATCCCTTAAATGCCTTCTTACTGATGGCTGTAACATTAAATGTAACTCCACCGATCTTGACCGTATTCTTAATTGAAAGCTTAGTAAACTTCTTATCTGACTTCTTCTTTGTTGTACCAATTACAGTTACAGTTCCCTTACCATTTGTCGATGCTTTTGTGATCTTATACCGGATGCCCTTTACCGTATAGGTATTATTCTTAGCAACCTTGATCCGGAAAGTCTTTGTTATTGTACCTGTATACTTTCCCTTACCGATAATCGTAATCGTCGCCTTACCAATATTCTTATTATTCTTATATTTCACAGTATAATCTGATTTCGCTGACAGCGTCTTTCCCTTGACTGTCACAACAGGCGTCTGCTTCAATTTCTTTCCTGTATAAATAACAGAGGCCTGTATACCTGTAACAGAGGCTTTACTGATGTCAACCTTTGTCGTAGGCTTATTTGGTGTCGGATTCGGCTTTACCGGTGTTGGATTTGGCTTATCGGAACCCGGATCGGTCGTTTCCTCTTTCTTTGGCAGAATCTCCTGCTTCTTGTAACCACATACTGTACATTCATAGGTCATAATACCTGTAGCTGATGTAGTCGGTGCCTTTGTTACTTCTCCCTTACCAAATACATGCTCTGCCCGCTCAAGGATTTCACCACAGCTGCATTCCTTCCAATGCTGGCTGTCGTCTGACTTCCATGTATAGGAATGTGAATGCTCCTCGCTGATCACGATCTCCACACTGAATATAATTCCTCTATGTGCCTGATTCCAGCCCTTATTACCGGTCCAGTCATAATTTGTACTGTCATCCGGCTTGAAGCATACCTGTACGGTGCTGTTCTCTGACAGAATGGTCTGGTTTGCTGTATACCAGTAGTAGTATCCTCCTTCTGCATCCGGAAGCTCCACATCCTTTAACACAGTGTCCTTCTTTACTGTGATCGGTGCGATCTTCTGTGTAAATTCTGCTTTTACAGGTTCTACTGTTACTGTAAGCTCTACCGCATCTACCTGATCATATACTTCTGTATTCTTTGGAATATAGCTTGCTTCAAATGTATAGCTTCCTGCTTTTTCAAGCTTCGTTGCCGGAGCTGTCCATACAAAGCTTCCACCCTCTGTTTCAGGAATCTCTACGTCTGCAAGCGTCTGTCCATAAATACCGGTCAGACCGGTTGGAACCGCAAAGTCCGGAGCCTGTTTTTCTGCTGCTACAGATATCTTTACCTTGATCTGGATCGTTCCATCTGCAAGCTCCTCATATGCACCTTCTGCAAGGTCTGCTTTACTCCAGTCATAATCTGATGTATTCGCAGGAATGAAATATGCATCATATTCTTTTGTTCCTGCTTTTTCGATCACTGTCTCCGGAGCTGCCCATTTATAAGTACCCTTTCCGGATGTTGGAAGTGTTACGCTCTCTAATGTCTTTCCTGCCAAACCGGTACACGGATCCGGTGTCTCCATAACAGGTGTGCCCTTTGCAACCTTTGTAAATGTCAGCTTAAAGCTTGCAACGGTCTGATTCTTACCGCAGATCTTGATCGTTACCGTCTGTGCTTCCGCAGCTGCCTTTGTCGGTGTTCCATAGATTCTGCCATTCTTCAGCTCCAGACCAGCCGGAAGCACCGAACCCTTGGCAAGGGAATAACCAACTCTTGCTGCAGCACTGTCAATATCGTTTGCAATCTTTAATGCAGTCAGATCATATAATGGCTTATCCTCAGTTGTTGTCACCCCTACAACTGCTGTATCTACTGTATCTTCGTCTTTATCCAGAGTGATCATAGTTGCTGTATCATTCTTCATATTAACCGTAAATACTGTAGGTTCATATGGCATAGCGGCTGTCCATGTTGTTTCATCACTCTTATTCATCACTGATTCAGAAGAACCATAAACGATGGAATCAACTGTTGTATTTTCTATCGGAATACCGGTTACTGTTACTTTTACAGAACCGTTACCACGGATATATACAGCATCATCACCTTCTATACCGGAGGTCTTCATATCACCCGTCGTGGAGGCTGCAAGCTGTACAGGAGCTGTATCGCCTTCCTCAAAGCAGAATTCCGGATAAACAAGCTCTGCTTTGTAATAGATTGTACTATAGTAACTTAAAGTCTTCATCATGGATGGTTCCTTAGAGGTAAGGATATCTCCGACTGATGTTGAAGATACCATCTGCTCCAGATCACCGTCATTGATGATTGTTCCGTTATTTGTCAGCTTACCAAATTTGAATCGTCCTGTTTCCTGATTGATAACAGAAGCACCTGCATGGATCGTCAGTGTGCTTACAGTCGTATAACTGATCTCGCCACTATTTGTAATGGTGCCGGATACAGTTGACTTTGAATATCTGTCACCCTTACACGTCAGACTGCCTTTGTTGGTCAACGTGCCATTCAGATCCGCATCTCCTGTATATACAACCTTCACACCATCTGCGATCGTGATGTTGGAATCCTTCAGCGTATGAATATCTCTGGTTTCTACATCCTTATCGATCGTGTACGCTCCACCAAGATACAGATCCAGATAGTCTTCCGCATACAGACCGCCATTTAATGTCCAGTTGTTGTTATTCTGGTAGATATAGGTAACAATACCTCTGACATTTCCGGAAACTGTACGTTTTGCCCGGATATTATCTACTATACCATTTGCCGCTACCGTATAATTATTGCGACCCGTTTTGTCAGTAATATTGATGTCTCCAACAGTTCCGCCATATGCCAGCGTACATACAGTTGTATTCTCCAATGCACCGCTGACACCAAATGAATTCGTATCAAGTAAGACATCCATATCTCCATCTATTGTAGAATTATAAGACAGGTAATTCTTACCACTACCGCCTACTTCCCAGTTACCAATGATGTCATACTTTACAGATCCATGAATGGTACTGTCACATAAGCCAAATACGGAGCTTGAACCGGTAATCTGCTGTCCATTATAATTTGCAAATGCATATCTGCTTCCGGATGCCCCAATTCTTACATTTACTGACTTATTTACGACTGCCGAGCTTGTAACATACATCTTGTAATTTTCTCTATATGCCGTCTGTGCCATCTGTGCCTGATCTGTAAACTGGAATACCAGTTCATCCGCCGTTGCCACACCAAGACCATATACATACTGATACATAGTACCTGCTGTCGCATAAAGCTCTGCCTTCTTTACAACTGCCAGATTTGCTATGTATGTATTGCTTGAGATCTTACCGCCCTTGATATATAAGCTTACGGTACCATCTACCTGCGCCTGGGAACCTGTAATATTTGCTTTACCTCTTGCGCCGTACAGACTGCCAATCGTTCCACCATACATATAGATAGAGATATCACCCTCATATGGTGCAGTTGTATCTGCATATCCAATTATGGCTCGTGTACTCAGATCGTAGGATGTTGCCCCTGCAATCTTTAATGCCTTTCCATTATCTGCAATTCCATCATGGTCATCATCCGGATAGATGGATACCTTTTTGCTGTCTGATGGATCCGGAAGAATGACAACGGAATGTCCCTTCAGATCAATATCCGTATACTGCTGTACATTCAGCTCCTTCGTCAGATCTGTAATCTTATATCCTTCCTCCTGAACAGTAAATGTAATCTTACATTCTGTCGCAGATCCATTTCTTCCTGTAATACGGAATACTGCCTCTGTTGTTTCTGCATCATCCGCAAGTGTACCGACTACCTTTGTTCCTTCCAGCTTCAGACCTGCAGGAAGTGCGGAGCCAGACTTAAGCTGATACTTAACAGAGCCCCCATACTGCATGGTTGTATCATTCTGGATCTGGATCTGACTAAGATCGTACGCCGGATCAGCAGTTGTATATTGGGTTCCTTTTACTACCATTGGATCTGCATACTGTTTGGAGCATGTGATCTGCTTCGGAATATAATCAATATATAGTTCAGATGCCGCTTGTGGAAATGCCAGCTTACAAACGCAGTCCGCATCTCCTTCTACCGGTTCTCCCCCATTTACAGATATTGCCCCTGTATATCCTGTAATATTTTTGTACTTTATATTCTGTGTTTTATTTCCCGGAAGGTAATAATAGGATTTCTTCTCATCCTCTCTGTATTCGTATGCATAATCTTCTGCAGAAGAATAAGATGTGATATCCTGTAAATTTGATGTCACAGTCACGACAAAATACAGCTTCGACCAGTCACTGATATCGGTATCCTCTGCAAACGCTCCATCCACCATCCATTTTCCGGTACAGGCAAATGTCTTTGCAGACACAGCTCCTTTATGGAAGATCTGAGCAGATGTATTCTTGATCTTGATATCTTCTGCCTTGAGCACCGCATCCTTTTCTATATATACATATGCATATCCCGGTGAAAAAGTATCAATGTTACATGTACCATGGAACCAGACCTTATCATAGGTTCCATTCGTTTTGAAGGTTCCGGCAGTTACACCCTTATTAAATGTTGTCTCTGTCCCTCCCGGAAGTGTGATCGCACCGGTGATCTCTACCGGAGCATTCGCAGTAAAATCCTTATACTGCGTTACCTGCAAAGAATCTCCTGTCAGCTTCTCATTTACTATATAATCCTCGACTGTGATCGCACCTGCCTGATCGATCAGATACCCTTCATAGAAACCATAACCGGATGGATTCTTAATAGCCATCTTGCCAACAGCCGCTTCTTTTCCCCGCTTCATCCTCATATACTGCACATGCGCACTGGAATCCAGTCCGTATACAGTGCTAACAGCTCCACCCTGAATATCTATAACAAGTGAATCTGAATCGGCATAGGACATAGTTGCACTCTTAACTCCAAATATACTTCCAACCGAACCACTAAGCACTGTGATCCTGATCGGGCGATCATAATCAATACCGGAAATACCATAGATCGTATATCCTGACAGATCTCCGCTATACATAGCCTGTCTGCCATCAGCCTTACCATCCCGATCATCATCTGCATAGATACCAGTGAGGATCACCCCATTATCAGATGTACCTGTCTGCTGAAGGACTGCAGATGTTCCGTTCAGGCTGATCGTCTTGTTTTCTTCATCGACCGTCAACCGTTCGATCGTGCTTTCCTGAATTTTCTGTACCTTGGACACGATCACATTTAATCTCAGAACAGCTTCCGTCCCATTTCTACCTGTTACATGGATATCCACGCGTTTTCCATCTTCATATAAAACAGTCGGAGTACCAATGATCCTGCCCTCTGTAAGTGTTAAACCTTCCGGAAGACTGTATGTAGCATCCTCTTTATATGAAATTGTGCCTGTTTTTGCATCATTCATAATGATCAGTCTGTTCAGATCATATAATGGCTGTTTCTCTGTATAGGTCTGATTCAATACAGCACTTGGATCAACAGATGTTTTCTTGATATCAATCGGAATTCCTTCAAATGCTGCTGTAACTACAACCTGCTCATCCGGCATTTCAAAGCTATAGGTATTTCCTTCCTTTGCAAGCTCTGATGCCTGGGTATCTGACTGCTTCTTTACCGTTGCTGAAAGGAATCGATAGCCCTTATTTGTACTGATATATACGGTTACAACATCTCCTGATTTACAATACCGCGTATCCGGATCCAAGGATGTCTGTTCACCGCTTCCAAGCGACATACTACCCTGATTCTGATCTACCTTCATAACAACCGGATATTTTATGCCTGCTTCATTTGACTCTGTCTCAATCTGTCCATTATTCAGATAGATCGCTGCAGCAGATGAACCGATCTGCTTTATAGCTGTTGCTTTTATCGTTCCCTTATTCACTACCTGCGCAGTGTATGGAATATATACATTTTCTTTTGTAGTCACTGTGATCTTTTCCGGAATCAGAACAGCTGCATAGCCGTAGCTATAATTACCATACGATCCGAAATACACATTATCCGCCGTTACATTTTCTGTAAGAATAACCTTGCCACCATAATAAATATCATTTTTTACCTTAACAACTGCTGACGCATTCTCTGTCTGCGAAGATGCCGGAATCACATAATACTTCGATGGTAACTTACAGTCATCTGTTATCGTCATATTGAGTGTTGCCTTTTGAGGTAATGAATTGGAAAAGGTTACCGCGCTCAGCTTGCTGAAATCTGTATTCTCAATCCATACATCTGTCGTTCTCTCAGCCGAATCCGAAATACTGCTATTATTGTTTGCAAAAAGAATCTTTTCTGATGAAGTTGATGTGATCTCACTGTTTCTGATCTTATAATCTGCATTTCCATAAAGAGTAACATTATTGATTGCATAGAAATACCGTGACCGTATGCTATTTACATCTGCTATGAGATCGCCTTTTATTGTTGGTGAATATACAATATAATAAGAGCCATTGCCCGCCGATGTATTCGTATTGATCACCGGCTCTTTATCCTTATCCAGGATCGTTGCATCATTCTCATGGGCAGATGTAATCTTTACATTTTTATCCACATATGCATTATAAATTCCGTAATAGTCATAACAGATGTTTCCGGATGTCCGTATCTCACAATCATCTCCCAAATAACCATTCATAACTCCATATATGCTATTTCCTGCTGTACAACCTGTGATCGAGATCGTCTTTTTTCCATATCCTTTTCGGGTTTCGCTGTTCGAACCATAATAACCCCAGATATTACTTCCCTGGCATCGGCTGATACTGATGTCAGCCTGTCCATTTATATTTGCAGAACCTGTATAATATCCATATACATTTATGCCATTCCCTGTAAGATCTTCCATCGTGAGCTTCACAGAATGAGTCTCAACGACATCATACAGTCCATATATGATGCCCCCGGCTGAGTTCTTTCGGATCGTGATATCTGCATCATAGCTGTCGCCCTGTACCCCTTCATTTCTTAGAAAGGAACAGCCGCTGGCTCCGTAGACAGCTCCTGATACCGTACAGTTCTCGATCAGAACCTTTACCTGTCCCTTCAGACCGGAGGAACCATTTATACCATATACACTTCCAAATGTTCCACTGCCGCCAAGGATCTTGATATCCGTATCACCTTCTACATAGCTGCCGCTTTCGATGCCGTAAAATGTCCATCCGGAGCCTGTATAATTCTTCAATGATACATCCAGCTTTCCGGTACAATTTGCCGCCTTTAGTACAGTAAAGGAATCGCCTCCGAGTGCATTAACTCCATCCGCATCAAAGGTCACATTCCCCACAATCTTACAGCCGGAGTCCACTGCTGCACCTTTTGCACTTTCACGCAGCGTAATATTACGCATTGTGACATTCAGATTCTTCTTGACCTCCGCTCCTGATGTAACCACACCGATTCCATTGTAAGTACCGCCATTTAAATTCAGTGATACATCTCCTGAAACACCAGCGGTCTTAACCGCATATAATGCAGACAGGCTGCATCCATCACCTGCTTCTACTGCCACAGAACCTTCTACGGCTGCATTCTCAGCTCCTGTTACAGTTCCGATCGTTGCACCGTTTTTTATACGCAGTGTTAATGCTGTCTTGCTGCTGTCTGTGTTCAATGCTCCATTGCTCAGTCCGTATACATAGCCAAGCTTTGCACCATCTATTGTGATTGAAACCGGCTGATCATATGTCTGCTGATAAAGTCCATATATCGGCATACTGCTTGAATAAATGATATCTGCACTTCCATCTAACTTAAATGCCGTTTCACCCTGATCAACGATTCCATTCTGATTCTTATCCTCATATATATTTATATAAGGAATCTGCTCCGTTGCATTTTTCGATGTACATATGACAACTGAATTACCATTCAGATTCATTCCTATCGTACTGCCAGAGTCATTCTTTATATATGTAACTCCTTTTGACGGATCAGCTGCTGTATAACCGGAATCTGTCCCGCTGTCTCCCTGTCCATCTGTCGCCGCCTGTACAGCTAAGCCCTGTGTCATACAAAGACCTGCCGCAAGTGTCAATGCTGCTACATATCCTCTCATACTTCGTTTTCTCATTCTGTCCTCCATTCATCGCTGTCTGGAACCGCATCCCGCCAATTCCTATATATACATTGATATACTATAAATTGCCAGTTATCCAACCCCTTGGGATAACTGGCAATGTCATTATGTTTCCGGTTGTGATACCTTGGGCATATTTTTGTGTAATCTTCTAAATTATTGCACAAATCCGTATTATTTTTGTGAGAAACTATCCAAATTTATCACACCATATATATTGTAGCACATTAGCTTTATAAATACTATTCACAATTTTGCAACATATTTTTAGCTATTTTTAACAATTTTAACAAATTATTTGTATATTTTGTACTATACGCTTCTGCAACCCGAAAATTATTCTCATATATGTGCATCCATTTCTCCATATTCATCCTGTCATAAAACAAAAAAATAACCGGAAAGCTGAAAACCGGTATCATTTAATACCACATTTTTTCACCTTCCGGTTACATTCATATCATATCCCGGCATGCCCATAAATGTGCACTCCGAAATATCAGATATTTACTTTTTAATCATCTTCTTCTGTTTGTAAGTAACAGCAAACGAACAAGCTGAAGGATTGCAGTTACCATTGCGGCTACATAAGTAAGAGCTGCAGCAGTTAACACTCTCTTGGCCCCACCAAGTTCTTCTTCTGTCATAAATCCGCCATTTCTTAAAATAGCAATTGCTCTGCCTGATGCATTAAACTCAACCGGCAGGGTTACAAACTGGAATACAACGACCAATGAAAATAACAGAATTCCCAGTGTGATACATACATCCAGTCTTGGGATCAGTAAACCGATCAGGATCAATGGCCATGATAATGTAGAACCAATGCTTACAACCGGCACGATCGCTGAACGAAAACCAAGCGGCGCATATCCTTCCGCATGCTGGATCGCATGACCACACTCATGTGCTGCTACACCAATTGCCGCTATCGATCTGGAACCATATACATTTTGTGACAGATTCAAGGTATGATCCTTTGGATTATAGTTATCCGTTAATTCTCCGGCAATCGGGCGGATCGTTACATCTGTGATTCCGGCATTTCTGAGAATCATCGCTGCTACCTGTTCTGCAGTAAATCCTGATCTGGTTGATACCTTCTCATACTTCTTATATGCTGATTTTACCTGAGCAGATGCGATCAGTGACAGAACAACTCCGATCAGAACTAATATATACGTTGGGTCAAAATAAAAATAAGGCATATCACTCATCTCTTTCTTAATATATATAATATCTGTAATAGTCTTTCCCTTTAAGTTCTCCCATTTCAAACGAAATACACCAAAGGATTATTTTTTTCTTCTCTTTGACTTTTTATCAGTCTGTTCCCCATACATTTCTCTGTACATTTCTTCTCTCGGATCGACCTCTTCATTTTTTCTGTCTGCCAAAAGAATCCTTCCGATAAATCCAAGTCCACCAAAGATCAACACCAGAATAACCAGCCAGTCAAATAAAGTCATGGTCGTCAAATGTATATTCGTTGTCAGAATGACCATGATGACGATCAACAGTCCTGCAAGTGCCGAAAAAACCTTTGATGCAAAGGAATCTGTCATAAACATCCAGACAATTCCTATGATCAATGGAATCACTACCATTCCTGAACTGATTCTTGCTCCCCAGATGGACATCCCTCCAAATGAAGAAAAGAAACTGGACGATACGATTACTTTCTGTGATAAGATAAATAACCCTGCCACCAGCATCACGATCCCGGCAACAAATGTCATCAGCTCATGTTTTGGCTTCTTCATATACTCCTCCATTTCTACCACTGTATGTGAATCAATCTGTTATGCTGTAAACTTCACTGCCGTTCCGGAAACAAGGATCTCCGCACCACCGGCAACAATTGTTGTTGAAGCAAATCTGACATTTACGATTGCATCTGCGCCCATGCTCATAGCCTGGTTGATCATATATGAAATTGCTTTATCCTTTGCTTCTGCCATCATCTGTGTATATGCCTGCATTTCTCCTCCTACCATATTACGGAAGGATGCTCCGATATCTTTTCCGATATTCTTACACATAACACAACAGCCTGTTACTAATGAGAGTACCTGATACTCTCTTCCTGGTATATTCTCTGTATTTACTACTACCATTTTCTTTTCCTCCTGCGTTTTCCATAACCTTTTGTTTCTCCTGCTCCCTGCAGGCTTCTTTATCATACCACGAATGAACGCGACCTGTAAATCACTTTATACTACACGTTAGCATCATTAAAACATGCATTTTTTATGTTTTCTTTTCACAATTCATTGACATCCTGAACATAGAATAAACACATTTATCCAGTAATATAAATACCATCAAAGGAAAACAAAACCAAGAGGACATCACCGGAAATGCGGTCAGAGCAAGCGTTTCCGACTGAATGTCCTCAGATCTAAAAAGTGCATACCTGAATATCAGATACACACTTTATAATTATTGCTTACTTTCATTTTTCATAGATTCCCTTCCTTCGCCCCGTAGCAATACCTGCTGCGGGGCTTTTGTTTATCTCATGTCTTATATAGCATCTGCCATATTCCGAACATTCCGGAAGACTTCTATTTTTATTTTATTTTCTTAACCTTAACGCTCTTTGCAGCTCCGGCTTTTTTGAAAGCTGATTTATATGCCTTTACCTTTTTCTTTGGCACGCTGATCGTTGCTTTTTTATTTATCTTTGTAAATGCTGATTTTCCGATGGTCGTTTTCTTTAATTTACTGCTCTTGACCGTGATTGTTTTCAGCTTCTTATCACCATAAAATGCCTTGCTTCCAATCTTGCTTACCTGCTTTGGAATCGTGAGTTTCTTGATCGCTGTACACTTGGCAAATGCTTTATCACCAATTTTTGTAAGCTTCGCATCCAATGTAACCTTGGCAAGCTTCTTGCATCCGTAAAATGCACTCTTGCCAATTGATTTTACATTTTTACCAAGCTTTACGGTTTTCAGCTTCTTGCAATTCTTGAATGCACTTCCGCCAACAGAAGTAACCTTGAACTTATAGCCCTGATACATAACTGTTGCAGGTATTGTTGCCTTTGTTACGGATTTCTTTGCTCCATACAGCGTCACAGTACCCTTCTTGGCATCTGATTTTGTAATCTTATAACGCAATTTCCCAACTTTGAACTTTGTTCCAACTGCCGCAGGCTTTTCTGCCTTGATAAATTTCTGGGAATACTGATTCTTTGAAGTATCAATACCATCCTGCTTTGCTCCTGCAAAACTGTTGTTTGAAATATGGGATACATTCTTTGGAATCACCATCTCTTGGATATTATTGCAATTCTTAAATGCATTATCTCCGATATTCTTAAGACTGTCCGGAAGTTTTATCGTATTCAGATTATGACATCCATCAAATGTACCATTCGCAATCTTTGTTACACCCTCCGGGACATCGATCACATGAAGATTATCACAGGTCTTAAATGCTCCTGTACCAATTTCCTTTAATGTCTTGCCAAGGAACTTTACTTCATTCAGATTGTTGCAGCCATAAAATACATATGCTCCTACCTTCTCCAGGGTCTTTGGTGTTATCAGTTCATGAAGATTATCACATTCATAAAATGCATAATCCGGAATTATACGGATCTTTGTCTTTGAAATATCGATCTTAATATTGACACAATATGCAAAGGAATATTTTCCAATCGATGTTACACTTGCAGGAAGTGTGATCTGCAGATTGGAATTTCTTGCAAATGCATATGCTCCAATAATCGCTGTATTAGATGTTTTTGCAAACTCGATCTGGTTCAGATTGCCGCACTGATAAAATGCATAATCACTAATCACCTTTATTGTTGTCGGTATCTGAAAACCTCCATTTAAAGCAGCGGTTTCAAATGCATATGGTGCGATCGTCGTTACCGGAACAGGGATCTTATACAATCCCTTTCCTGTATAATGAAATGCCGGAGCAAAACGATACGCCTGCTTTCCATCCTTACTGAGAAGCAGTTCACCTTGATTCTTATTCTGGATCTGTGCCTGGTTTGGATTATTTGTATTCCATGTATATGTCTTAAAATAAGCGTTTGTATCTGCTGCTGCAAATCTGCCGATTGACCGGCAGCCGGCAAATGCCCCTGTACCAAGCTTTTTCAGATTGGAAGGAATAGCGATAACTCCCATCTCAGCATATGGAACAACAACACCCTGTGCCGTTGCAGTTCCTGCTGCATCCGTTGCCGTAGCTGTATCATTTGCATCTGCTTTCTTGTAGCTGTACAGTGTACTAAGGCTCTGGCAATTCTCAAATGCCCGGTCACCGATCGTTACAATCGTATCCGGAACTGCGATCAGGGAAACCTTCTCACATCCCTTAAATACATTATTGCTAATTCCTGTTACTGTCCTGCCGTTGATCGTTGCCGGTACAATGATCTGTTCCGCATTCTTGTTTCCTTTGTATGCGGTGATCGTACCATTTGCATCACATACAAATGATGCTGCTGCACTATATGTATACATCTGTCCTGCATTATCAGCTTTTGATAAAGAGCCAGCACCCATCAGTGCCAGTATGCAAATACACATTGCTGCAGCAAGCATCAGCCATAATTGTTTACTTCTTGTCTGCTTCATAGCATAACCTCCCTAAAAAATACTGTTTCTATTTTATCATGCCATTCCACAGAAAGATAGTTTATTTCGATTTACCCTTATGAAATACTTTTATTTTTTGATAGTTGCTTTTACAACACCCTTTACAACCTTATATTTTTTATTGCCCAGTTTTACAGTGCCTGTAACCTTCTTTGCAATCTTTCTTCCTCCAATGTAAGTGTGATCGTTGGATTCTTCCACTGTGTCCATCTAGAATTTTTATCCATTTTTAGACAAACGAAAAAAAGCCTAAAACCTTTCAGTTTCAAGCTTTTTGAATAATGCCGGCGACCGGAATCGAACCGGTACGGGAGGTTAGTCCCGCAGGATTTTAAGTCCTGTGCGTCTGCCAGTTCCGCCACGCCGGCATGTCCTTTGGACAATGGGACCTACAGGGCTCGAACCTGTGACCCTCTGCTTGTAAGGCAGATGCTCTCCCAGCTGAGCTAAGATCCCATATTTAATTTTGCGCTTTCGCAAGCGACCCGGATGGGGTTCGAACCCACGACCTCCGCCGTGACAGGGCGGCGCTCTAACCAGCTGAGCCACCAGGCCATATTAATTTTAAAACGTAGTGGACGTTCGGGGACTCGAACCCAGGACCGATCGGTTATGAGCCGATTGCTCTAACCAACTGAGCTAAACGTCCTCATGTTATAAATGGGACCTACAGGGCTCGAACCTGTGACCCTCTGCTTGTAAGGCAGATGCTCTCCCAGCTGAGCTAAGATCCCATATATAATTTTGCTTTCGCAAGCGACCCGGATGGGGTTCGAACCCACGACCTCCGCCGTGACAGGGCGGCGCTCTAACCAGCTGAGCCACCGGGCCATTATGGTAATCGCTTCGATGATAACAAGCAAAACTTCGTTCACATCTTACGTTTGATGGATACATGTTCTATTGTTCATGTACCTTCAGAATTTCATACAGAAAGTCTTGCGACTTCATTCTCTCCAATCTCT